>JANPGC010000236.1:0-5838 GCA_031423755.1 Phyllobacteriaceae bacterium
TGTCATAATCAGTCGAGGCCACTTCCGCTGACACGTCGCCTTTGACAACCGAACAGATTTCTTCAATCACCTCAATCATCGGGCGTCCGGACTTGAGGATCAGCGAAGGATTGGTCGTCACCCCGTCCAAGAGGCCGTAGGATTCCAGTTCCCGGATTTCCTTCACATCGGCGGTGTCTACAAAGAATTTCATTTCGATTTTCCTTCCCTGAAATCACAGCGGGAGCAATGCTCGCGCGAAACATGGCTTTTCTTTATCCAAAGCCTTCGCCAAGGTCACGCCTTAATGAGCCAAGATTCGCCCACGATGAGAAAAATAGTGCCCGTGCTGGTGCCGATGCCCGCCGAGCGGGCCTATTCCTATGCGCTGCCGCTTGGCCGGGATGCGGAACCCGGTTCCATCGTGCAGGTGCCGCTCGGGCCGCGCGAGGTGTTCGGCCTTGTCTGGGACGGCGAGGCGGATGCGGTCGATCCGAAGAAGCTGAAAAGCATAACCCAGATTTTTGACTGCCCGCCCCTCAATGACGAGATGCGCAAATTCATCGGCTGGGTGGCGGAATATACGATCTCGCCGCTCGGTCTCGTCGCCCGGATGGCGCTGCGCGCGCCGGCGGCTTTCGACCCGGAACCGCCGATCCCGGCGCTGGTTTTCACAGGTCATCGGCCCGAACGGATGACGGCTGCGCGCAGCCGCGTGCTTGAACTGGCCCAGGATGGCATGGCCTGGAGCCGCACGGGATTGGCGCATGCCGCAGGCGTGTCGGCGTCGGTGATTGACGGGCTGCATGAACAGGGCGTGTTTGAAACCACGGAGCTTGCCGCGCCGTCCGTCGTGCCGCTGCCAGATGCGGATTATGGCGGGCAGCCGCTGTCTGACGACCAGAAATCAGCGGCGGACGAACTGGCTGCAACCGTGTCGGATGGCGGTTTCTCGGTCACCTTGATCGACGGCATCACCGGCTCGGGCAAAACTGAAGTCTATTTCGAGGCCATTGCCGAAGTGTTGAAGGCGGGAAAACAGGTGCTGATCCTGCTGCCCGAAATTGCGCTGACCCACGCCTTTCTCGAGCGCTTCCAAGACCGGTTCGGCGCCAAGCCTGCCGAATGGCACTCTGACCTTGCGCCAAAAGTGCGCGAAAAGGTCTGGCTGCAGGCTGCCGAGGGGCGCATCCGTGTTGTCGCCGGCGCGCGTTCGGCGCTGTTCCTGCCGTTCAAGGAACTCGGGCTGATTGTCGTTGATGAAGAGCATGATCCGGCCTTCAAGCAGGAAGACCGCGTGTTCTATAACGCCCGCGACATGGCTGTGGTGCGCGGCCATATCGGCGGGTTTCCGGTCGTCTTGTCGTCAGCAACGCCGTCGATCGAAAGCCGGGTGAATGCACTCCAGGGCCGCTACAAGCGGGTGGTCTTGCCTGCGCGGTTTGCAGATGCCAGCCTGCCAACGCTCAAATCCATCGACCTGCGCCGCCATGCGCCGAAGCGCGGCGGGTTTTTATCACCAGTGCTGTTGACGGAGATTGGCAAGACGCTGGCCAGGGGCGAGCAGTCGCTGCTTTTCCTGAACCGGCGCGGCTATGCGCCGCTGACGCTGTGCAGGGTATGCGGCCACCGGTTCCAGTGCCCGGATTGTTCGAGCTGGCTGGTCGAGCACCGGTTCAAGGGCAAGCTCATCTGCCACCATTGCGGACATGACGAGAAGCGGCCGGACGCCTGTCCCGAATGCGGCACGCTCGATCATCTCGTCGCTTGCGGCCCCGGCATCGAACGGATTGCCGAAGAGGCAGCCGGGCATTTTCCCGATGCACGCATTCTGGTGCTGTCGTCCGACCTTCTCGGCGGCGTCAAGCGTTTGCGGCTCGAACTCGAAGCCATTGCCAAGGGCGACGCGGATATTGTTATTGGCACGCAGCTGGTCGCCAAGGGGCACAACTTCCCCAATATGACGCTGGTCGGCGTGGTCGATGCCGATCTCGGACTCGCCAACGGCGACCCGCGCGCTGCCGAGCGCACTTTCCAGCTTCTGAGCCAAGTGACAGGGCGCGCAGGGCGCACCGGCAAGGCTTCCACTGGCATGATCCAGACCTATCAACCTGATCATCCGGTGATGAAGGCGATTGTCTCCGGTGATGTCGAGGCCTTCTACGAGCGTGAAACCCGAGAGCGCGAAAATGCCGGTTTGCCGCCATTCGGGCGTCTGGCTGGCATTATCGTTTCTGCCAACACGCGTCAGGAAGCCGAAACCCATGCGCGGGCTTTGCGCCTTGCCGCGCCGACCACCGAGGGCATCGATGTGCTCGGTCCCGCCGAAGCGCCGCTGGCGCTGATTCGGGGCCGCCACCGCTTCCGCCTGATCGTGCGCGGCAGCCGCAAGGCCGATCTGCAAAGCTTCATCCGCACCATGCTGAAAGCCGGGCCAAAAGTGCGCGGCAATGTCATGGTGCAGGTGGACATCGACCCGCAGAGTTTCCTGTGACGGAAATCAGGGATTGTCGTCGATACGCACGCGGCCATAAACCGCCGTCTTCATGAAATCAAAGCCGGCTTTGACGGAATTGTTGTCGTCGCCAATCGAATAGAGGATTGCGGAAATCCGGCCGTTAGCAGTTTTGATGCAATGCACATTAACGGTGGCACCGTTTCTATCGCCTGACACAAAGCCGTTGTCGGCGCGCGCGTTGTCGTAGCCAGCGTCACGCAGCGCACGGTAAGCCAGTCGGGCACACCCTCTTTCCGTTTCGTCGGCCGTCTGCTGATTCCAGATATAATAGTAATAGGCGTTTGCCGACGAGGCCGATGCAAGCATGCCAACTGTGGCAGCCAGTGTCGCCAAAATTGAGGAACGAATTGCCGAAGCCTTCATGATTTTGTCCTTTGCCTTGTTTTTTGAGAGAAATCCAAACACGGGTACTTGCGAGCATGACATTCTAAGGCGGGGTGCAGTGAACAGGGTAAAATCACCGGTGGTTGCAGTCGTCACCAATATGAATGAGTTTGACAAAAAAGTTTTGGCGACAGCCTGTCCGGACTTTTTCCAATCTGCCTTCCGCCATACCAGCGCGCGATCCGAGCTCGTCAATGAGTGGCTGGCCGCGCGCACAGTCCCAATGTCAGAAGCCACTTTTCTCTCTCCTCACACATACGGGTGATGTGGCCAAAATGACCAAGCGGTAAGGGAAGCTTCTGATGTGATCCGGCGATCAGGATCGAATTGAAATAGGGGAGGTTGATCATGCCATTGCGTTCCGCTCGTGAACGGCTTTACCAGACATTGGCCTTCGAGGCTGGTGGCCTTTGCATTGCTTCTCCTCTCTATGCCGCCGCGTTCGGTGAGACGGCCCATTCCTCCGTCGTTCTTGTTGCGACGCTCTCGATTGCCGTCATGATCTGGTCGCCTGTCCACAACACGTTGTTTGACTGGCTTGACTTTCATTACACCGGGCATGTCGCGAGTGATCGACCGCATCGACTGCGCCTGGCTCAGGCGGCGTCACTTGAGCTCACTTCGCTTGTGGCGACGCTGCCACTCGTCATGCAGGTTGGCGGACACGGGTTTTGGACGGCGCTAAGCGTCGATCTTGGTCTCACGGTTGTCTATGTCGGCTACGGGTATGTGTTCCACATTGTCTATGATGTGTTCCGGCCCGTCGGGTGCGATCCCGTTTCAACAGGCACGCAGCTTGCGCTAAACAGGTGAGGACATGCTGGTGGCAACGTAGTTTCTTGACGCCGCCATTTCATCATCAACGAAAAGTGTCCGCCCACTGGTTTGGATGCCGAGGCGGTCGTGTTAGCGTTCCTGCGGGAGACCAAACATGAGATTGCTTGCCGGATCACTTTCTTTTCTTCTTTCATTTTCCGCTGCGGCCTTGGCAGACGATCCCGGCGCGCCAAAGGTTGATGACATGATCTGGCAGACCGCAGGCTCTCGCTGCCGGGCATGGCGGGAGACTTCACTTATGCCCGACCCGGCCGCCGCGCCGTTGGTGTTCATCTCGTTTCCGAGCAATGACGCGCCATTTTCGATGCGCGCAGTGATGAAGATTGACGGAGCGTTGCATGAATTGCGCCAAGTCGCCTATGCCCGCAATGGACAGACATTGTCGATCCACTACCGCACCCAGGGCTATCGCAACTATGACGTCCGGCTTGACCTTGGCAATTTGATTCCCGGGCGATTGGAAGGCGGCGATCTTTCGGGTACCATAACCACTTCCCGCTTCGGCCTGTTCAGCAACTTGCCCGTCAGCGGCTTTTGCACAGAGAACGAAATCGACTGATAGTGGCGCTTGGGTCTGGACCGGCGGAGCGGAGGATGCAAATATTCTCCTGCGGAGCGCTTCGCCATCTGTTGAGCGGTCCTATGGGGAGGGTGGCGTATGGAATTTTATTGGCCGGAAACGTTCGGCGGTTGGCTGCAATGGTCCACCGCTTTGATCACAGTCTTTTTCGGCCTCCTGCTGCTGTTCGCCCCGCGCATCTCGTTTCGCATCTTGCGCTTGCAGACCCATCCGAACCACCCGGAGGCGCTGGCTGAGGGGCGCGGCACGATGGCCGGCTTCTACCTTGGGCTTGGAAGCTGCTGTATCATATATGACCAGCCATTTCTTTGGCTGGCGCTCGGCATTTCGTGGGGGTTCACGGCCTTCGGGCGGTTGATTTCAATGTTGTCCGACAATGGCAACACGCTTTACAACTGGATTTCCCTCGCCATGGAAGTCGCTTTGGCGGCAATGCCGCTGCTTGCCGCGCTTGGATACTTCGACGGCCTTTAAGATTCTTGCTCCTGCGGCAAAAGAGGCGCAAAAGACGGGTGTTCCCCATGTTGCTAGAGCCGAAAGCCTATGCTAGACGGCGGACACATCGTGACGGGCGGGCAGCGAAATAATGCGCGTTTGACACCAGTATTTCAATGAACCCAAAGGGTTAGCCGGTCCAATCCACCCGGACCGGAAATTCAAGGGTCAAAACAACGAGAACCGGCTGCCCGTGGCAAAATCTGCTTCCCCCGTTTCTGCTGTTGCCGAGCGCTATGCCGGGTCGCTTTTTGCGCTGGCGCTGGAAGCAAAATCAATCGCGCTGGTCGAAAATGACCTTGGCCGCGTCGAAGCGCTTATCAATGGTTCGGAAGATTTGAAGCGGCTGATTACAAGCCCGGTTTTCTCTTCCGAAGATCAGATCAAGGCCATTGGTGCGCTGGTCGCCAAGGCCAAAATTGGCGGGCTGGCGGGCAATTTGCTCCGCGTTGCCGCCCGCAACCGCCGCCTTTTTGCGATACCCGGCATGATTACGGCGTTTCGCCGCATCGCTGCCGAGCATCGCGGTGAAACGACTGCTGAGGTGACCAGTGCGCATGCATTGACCGCCGCGCAGGAAAAGGAACTGAAGGACACGTTGAAAAGCGTGGCCGGCAAGGATGTCGCGTTCTCGGTGACGGTTGATCCGTCATTGCTCGGCGGTCTCATCGTCAAGATGGGGTCCCGTCAAATCGACACCTCGCTCCGCACCAAATTGTCTTCGCTCAAGCTCTCGTTGAAAGAGGTCGGCTGATGGATATTCGCGCCGCAGAAATTACCGCAATCCTGAAAGATCAGATCAAGAATTTTGGCAAGGAGGCTGAGGTCTCCGAAGTCGGCCAGGTTCTTTCCGTCGGTGACGGTATTGCCCGTGTCTACGGGCTCGACAACGTCCAGGCGGGCGAAATGGTCGAGTTTCCGGGCGGCCTGCGCGGGATGGCGCTGAACCTTGAAAGCGACAATGTCGGCGTTGTTATTTTCGGCAATGACCGCGACATCAAGGAAGGCGACACCGTCAAGCGCACCGGCGCGATCGTTGACGTTC
>JANPGC010000237.1:0-15947 GCA_031423755.1 Phyllobacteriaceae bacterium
ACTGGTTGATGTCGCCACGGGCCGTAAACCGGCTGATCTGGTGGTTAAGAATGGCCGCTGGGTGAATGTGCATTCCGGCGAAATTATTGCGGGCACGGATCTGGCCATTGCAGAAGGCCGGTTCGCGTGGTGTGGGGCAGACGCCAGCCATTGCATCGGGCCGGACACAATCGTCGTTGACGCACAGGACCGCTATCTGGTTCCCGGCCTTTGCGATGGCCACATGCACGTCGAAAGCGGCATGGTGACGGTCACCGAATTTTGCCGCGCCGTCATTCCGCATGGCACGACTTCCATGTTCATCGACCCGCATGAAATCGCCAATGTGCTGGGACTGGACGGTGTGCGGCTGATGCACGATGAGGCGATGGCGATGCCGACCAACGTGTTTGTGCAACTGCCGTCTTGCGTGCCCTCTTTTCCGGGACTGGAACATGCCGGAGCAGCGTTCAAGGCAGAAGATTTTGCTGAGGCCATTCAATGGCCGAATATCATAGGCCTTGGCGAAGTGATGAATTTCCCCGGTGTCGTTGCCAACGACCCCATCATGGTCGCCGCCATCGCCGCCACCTTGAAGGCTGGCAAAACCGTCGGCGGCCATTATGCCTCGCCGGACCTTGGCCGTCCTTTCCATGCCTATGCAGCTGCTGGTCCGGAAGATGACCATGAAGGCACCCGCGCCGAAGACGCAATCGCGCGCGTGCGGCAAGGCATGAAGGCCATGCTCCGCCTCGGCAGCGCCTGGTATGATGTGGCAGCCCAAATCAAGGCGGTGACCGAAAGCGGCCTCGACCCGCGCCACTTCATCCTGTGCACCGACGACAGTCATTCCGGCACGCTGATCGAAGATGGCCATATGGACCGCGTCGTCCGCCATGCCATCCAGCAAGGCCTGAAGCCTGTGACAGCGATCCAGATGGCAACGCTGAACACCGCCGAGCATTTCAAGCTGGAACGCGATCTCGGTTCCATCGCACCGGGCAGGCGGGCGGACTTTCTGATTGTGTCTGATCTGGCCGAAATGGCGATTGACGAGGTCTACGCGCGCGGCGTCCATCTGGCATCCAAGGGCAAACTGGTTCGCGATATCGCGCCATATGACTATCCGGAGATGGCCAAGAACACCGTCAACATGAAGCGCGATCTTGGCGCTGAGGACTTTGATATCGTTGCGCCATCTGGCGCGAATTCCGTGCGCGTGCGCGTCATCGGCGTGGTTGAAAATCAGGCGCCTACCAAGGCGCTTGAGGCTGAATTGCCAATTCTTGACGGACTTGTCGGCATGGACAGGGCCAATGACGTCTGCCAGATCGCGCTGGTCGAGCGCCACCGCGCCACCGGCCACGTCACCAACGCCTTCGTCTCCGGCTTTGGCTACAAACTGCCCTGCGCCATGGCCTCGACGGTCGCGCACGACAGCCACCACATGATCGTCGTCGGCACCAACAAGGCAGACATGGCGCAGGCCGCAAACCGGCTGCGCGAGATCGGCGGCGGGGTGGTGCTGATTTCGCAGGGCAAGGAGTTGGCTCTGGTCGAGATGCCAATTGCCGGGCTCATGTCACAAGAGCGCGCCGAGATCGTCGCCGCCAAGGCCGCCAAGCTCACTGAAGCCATGCGCACCGTCGGCTGCGACCTCAACAACGCCTACATGCAGCACTCGCTGCTGGCATTGGTGGTCATCCCCGAGTTGCGCATTTCGGACATCGGGCTGGTCGATGTGCGGACGTTTGAGAAGGTGGAGCTTTTTGTGTGAAGTGCATTTGCCTGCAAAGTGGATAAGACATGTTCAAAGTTGCTGCTGAAAGTCTTAAAGATTATCTGAATTTTGATCCGGAACGACGGCAAGACCTTGAGCAGTTTGCCGAGCTTGTCCGCAAGACCGCGCCTGACCTTGATCCATATTTTCACGCAGGCACACCCGCCGGCGAGCCGGGCATGCGCTTCAAGATGATCGGCTATGGCCCTTTTTACTATGAGGCCAAAGGCGGCAAGAAAGTGCAATGGCCGGTGATCGGTGTTGCGCTGCAGAAAAACTATATCAGCGTCTACTTCGCAGTGACAAAAGATGGCACCGCCATCGTGGATCGCTATCGCGGTATGCTCGGCGAGTGGCGCTGCGGCGACAATAATTTCAGCTTCCGCAAATTCGCAGAATTGGATGGCGCAACACTGGCTGCGCTCGTGGCAGAGACGGCAGCACTGTTCAAGGCGAACCCGTACGGGTCAACCCAACGCGTTCAGGTCGGGTCGTGAACACATTCATCGCACTCCTTCACGGCATCAATGTCGGTGGCAACAACAAGATGCCAATGGCCGATTTGCGGGCACTGTTAACGGGCTTGGGGTTTGCGAATGTCCAGACTTATATCCAGAGCGGCAACGTGGTCCTTACGGCTGATGAAGAGAGTTGCGAAGCCATCGGCCTGCAGATCGAGACGGCAGTCGCGGACAGATTTGGTTTTGCTGTGAAGGTGATGGTGTTGACTGCTGCGGATATCATCAACGCGGTGCGTGCCAATCCCTACGCAACAATCACGGACGACTTGGCAAAACTGCACATCGGATTCATGACCACCGAGCCTGATCATGCTTCGCTGGAAGCTTTGAGCTCCAAGGCGCAAGGAAATGATCAATGGTCGGTGATGGCTCGCTTCTTTTACCTACACGCACCGGACGGCATGGGAAAATCTGTACTTGCGCCGTTTGTCGAGAAGACTCTGGGGGTGCCGGTCACATTTCGCAATTGGAGAACATTAATAGCATTGCGTGAAATGGCGTCCATCTGATCTTTCTTAATTTGTGAATTTACTTTCTTTGGAAATTGCCGAAATATCGTCTCCAATTTATACTTGTTGGAGGATAAAATGGACAAGAAGCGTCTAATACTCATCCACGGTCGCGCAATTAAACCGGCAGAAAAGCCTATGAAGGCACTTGCGCGGAAAGCTGTGATAGAAGGCTTGCGCCGCGCGGGCGCGACGGCGGATGCCACTACTCTTGCGAATGGCGATCTGGCGTTTGATCTGGTCTACTTTGGCGATATCACCAACGCGATCCAGGCAGCAGCGCGAAAGAAGGACAAAGCGCTGCTCACTGAAAGTGACCCGGACCACGGCGGCGCAGCCTGCTTTCCCATCGGGGATCTGGAGACGGCGTTTGCGGATGTCTCCAAACTTTCCAGCTTCTCCAAAGCGCGATATGCCGAACTCCTCAAGACAGCGGATGATTACAAGTTTCTTGACGAGTTTGCTGATTTTACCAGCACGCTTGGCAGCCTGTTCACCTTTGGCTGGCTCAATGAGAAGCTCATTGCAAGTGCGACGCCGGATCTGTTCGCCTATCTGACTGAACACAAGAAAGCCTCGCTCATCCGCGAGCGACTTGCCGCCAAACTTCGGCCTGCACTCGAGAAGAATGATGATATCTGCATCATCGCCCACTCGATGGGCGCGATGATCGCCTACGACGAATTTTGGAAATACTCGCATGAAAGTGCCTTCGCCGGGTCAGCCTATCGTGGCAAGCCGGTGTCGCTGTTCCTGACAATCGGGTGTCCGCTTGGCGAAGATGGCGTGAGGCGCAACCTGTTGGACGGTCGTTATCCCAGCGCTGACGACAAATTCCCACGTCGTCAGATCGGCACATGGCACAATATTTATGCTGAAGACGATTATGTATCACACGCCGAGAGCATGAAGTCGGCGTTCTCCGAGATGCGCAAGAGACAATATCTCGATACGATTTTGGACAGTCACATCTACAATTGCTGGAGCTATGCCGACAATCACACCGGTCGGCGAGTTTCTAACCCGCACGACTTGTATGGCTACCTCATGCATCAAACCGTTGGTGCGGCTGTTTCGGAATGGCTGTCGAAATAGCCTTCACCAACTCCCCGTATTCGGCATCGAAATCCACGGTTCCACCGGCGTGAGAGGCTCACCCTCCTGCAATATCTCAATCGAAATCCCGTCCGGAGACCGGACAAACGCCATGTTGCCGTCGCGCGGCGGGCGGTTGATGGTGACGCCTGCGTTCATCAGTCTTGTGCAGGTCTCATGGATGTTGTCGACCTTGTAGGCAAGGTGACCGAAGCTGCGCCCGCCTGTGTAGGCTTCCGTTTTGCCGTTTTCGTCAGGCCAATTGTAAGTCAGCTCCAGTTCCGGTGCGCGTTCGGCTGCCGATTGGGCCTTGTTTTTGGGTGCGGCGAGGAAAATCAGCGTGAAACGTCCTTTTTCGCTTTCATGGCGGCGCACCTCCTCCAACCCGAGCTTATTGCAGTAAAAATCCAGTGATTCGGCGACGTCGCGGACCCGGACCATCGTGTGAAGGTAGCGCATGGGGACTGTTCCTCTGTGATTTTCAGTGTTTCAAAACGGGAATAACCGGCTTCGGATTCAACTTCCGCGAAAACTTTGCGGAAAAGCATGGGGCAAGCATAATGCCATCTTGCCTGATGCATATGGGTTAATGATAACTTAACGGCAAGAATCAGTAACGTGTCACGGAAGGTAGCGCGGGATGGGGGAATTGACGTCATCCTTTGCCGATGAAAACAATGGTTTTCAGGCGGGGCAGAACAGCGCCGAGACAGACGGACTGCGCTCGGGCGCGGGCGTGGTGGAAATTTCCGGCGCTATCAAATGGTTCGATGTGTCCAAGGGCTATGGATTCATTGTTCCAGATCAAAAAGGCCAGGCGGATGTTTTGCTGCATGTGACTTGTCTGCGCCGCGACGGCTTCCAGGTTGCGCTTGAGGGCGCGCGGATTCATTGCCTGACCCGGCCGGGTGAGCGAGGGCTTCAGGCGTTCCATGTCATTTCCATGGATAATTCGACGGCGGTCCATCCGTCGTCTACACCGCAGCGCACCCACGTCACCGTGACGCCGACCAGCGGGCTGGAGCGGGCGCTGGTCAAATGGTTCAACCGGACCAAGGGCTTCGGCTTTGTCACACGCGGCGAAGGCACTGAAGACATTTTCGTCCACATGGAAACGCTGCGCCGCTATGGTTTGACCGAGTTGCGTCCGGGACAAGTGGTCCTGGTGCGGTTTGGACCAGGCGACAAGGGCTTGATGGCCTCCGAAATCCACCCGGACATCGGCGCGCCGATCCCTGCTTCGAATTGAGATGATTTTCCGTACCGTGATTACGTGTGTGCGGGCGGTCTCCCTGGCCGCCTTCCTTGCTTTGCTGGCAGTTGCGCAGGGGTGTTCAAAGGACGGCGAGGCGATGATGCTGCCGGCAGATGCGGCGCCTTTGGTCATCGCCGGTGCCAACGGCGATGTGTCGCTGTCCGTCGAAATCGCCGATGATGCCCGCGAGCAGGAACGCGGCTTGATGTACCGCGCGCGCTTGGCCGATGGCCATGGCATGCTGTTCATCCTCGAGAAGACCCGTGAGGCCAATTTCTGGATGAAAAACACGCCGTCGGCGCTTGATTTGATTTTCGTGGCCGAGGACGGCCGCATTGTCACCATCAAGCGCGGCGAGGCTCTGTCGCAGGCGATCATATCGAGCGAGGCAGACGTGCGGTTTGTGCTGGAGATTGCCGATGGTGAAGCCAAGCGCCTCGGGCTTGCAGCGGGCGATGAGCTTCGGCATCCGGCTATCGCTGCCATTTCAGGCCAGAAACCCGCCGGAAACTAAGCGATGCAGCATTTCAGCCACGAAGGGTTTGATCTGGCATACATGGATCACGGGACAGGCGAGCCGGTGTTGCTGATCCATGGCTTTGCCTCCAATGCCCGTGTCAACTGGGAAGCTCCCGGCTGGATCTCAACACTGAACGATGCCGGATACCGCACCATCGCGATTGACAACCGCGGCCACGGCCACTCGTCCAAAAGCCACGACCCCAAGGATTATCACGCGTCTGCGATGGCTGGCGATGCGCTGGCCCTGCTTGACCGTCTCGGGCTCGAGAGCGCCCATGTCATGGGATATTCGATGGGCGCGCGGATCAGCGCGTTCCTGGCCCTTCAAGCGCCATATCGGGTGCGCTCACTGGTGTTTGGCGGCTTGGGCGACGGCATGGTCAAGGGCGTCGGCGACTGGGATCCGATTGCCGATGCGCTGCTTGCGCCCGATCCTGCCGCCATCACCCATGTGCGCGGCGCGGCGTTCCGCAAGTTTGCCGATCAGACGAAGAGCGACCGTCTGGCGCTTGCCGCCTGCATCCAGACCTCGCGCGATCTGGTTGACCCGAAGGACTTGCGCACGCTGACAATGCCCGTGCTTGTTGCTGCCGGAAGCCTTGATGACATTTCCGGCGACGTGTTCGAACTCGCAGCCATCATGCCGGATGCCGGTGGTTTCGTCATCGAGGGCCGCGACCATATGCTCGCCGTCGGCGACCGCAGCTTCAAGAAGGCAGTTCTGGCATTCCTCGCGCGGGTGGGTTAGTGGCGACCAAGGCCGGCATCCTGCATGATGTTTTCGGCTTCGGCAGCTTCCGTGCCGGGCAGGAAGACATCGTCGACAATCTTCTCAACGGCCAGCACGTGTTGGCCGTCATGCCGACAGGGTCCGGCAAATCCCTTTGTTATCAGGTCCCTGCGCTCGTGCGGGGCGGCTTGACAATTGTTGTCTCGCCGCTTGTCGCGCTGATGCAGGATCAGGTCGCGGCGCTGAAATTGGCAGGCGTTGCCGCCGAGACGATCAATTCGGCTGCCTCGCGCGATGTCAACGTCGATATCTGGCAGCGCGTGGCCGCAGGCGATGTCCGCATCCTCTACCTTGCACCCGAACGGCTGATGACGGAACGGATGATATCCGCATTGCAGCGCCAGAATGTCAGCCTGATTGCGGTGGATGAGGCGCACTGCATCTCGCAGTGGGGCGCGTCCTTCCGCCCGGAGTATGAGGCGCTGCATGGTCTGCGCAATGCCTTTCCCGGCGTTCCCATCGGCGCGTTCACCGCCACCGCCGATGAGGCCGCGCGGCGCGATATCGTCCAGCGGCTGTTTGGCGGACAGGCTGAGGTGCACGTCTCCGGCTTTGACCGTCCCAACATCAGCCTGACGGTCCAGCAGAAGGCCAACACCGGCAAACAAATGTTGGCGTTTCTCGAAGACCACAAGGGTTCAAGCGGCATTGTCTACGCGCTGTCGCGCAAGAGCACAGAAGAATGGGCGGAGCATCTGAGCGAAAACGGCCATCGCGCGGTGGCCTATCACGCCGGACTGTCGTCGGAGCAGCGCTCACAGACGCAGGAATTGTTCATGGCTGAGCGCGGCATCGTCGTCTGCGCCACCATCGCCTTCGGCATGGGCATCGACAAGCCGGATGTGCGCTTTGTGTTCCATGCCGATCTGCCGTCCTCGCTTGATGCCTATTATCAGGAAATCGGTCGGGCAGGGCGCGATGGCCTGCCGGCAGCTGCGCACATGGTGTTCGGCATGGGCGATATTCGCCTTCGCCGCAATTTCATCGAGCAAAATGACGCGGATGATTTGAACAAGCGGCGCGAACACCGGCGGCTGGATGCGCTGGTCAATTATTGCGAAGCCTCAAGCTGCCGCCGCATGTCGCTTCTGTCCTATTTTGGTGAAACATCCGAGCCGTGCGGCAATTGTGATATGTGCGTCAGCCCCGGCGAAACGCAGGATGGCACGCAGGATGCGTTGAAGGTTCTTGACGCCGTGCGGGCGACCGGCCAGCGATTCGGTGGTGGCCACATCATTGACGTGCTTCTCGGCAGAGCCAATGAGCGCGCCATCAGCATGGGCCACGTTGATGCTCCCGTCTTCGGAACGGGCAAACACCGCAGCAAAACCGAATGGCAGCCGCTCGTCCGCCAAATGGCTGCGGCAGGCTTCCTCACTGTTGATTCAGGCGGTTTCGGCGGCCTGTCGATCTCGGACAAAGGTCGTGAGCTGATGCAGGGGCAGGGTGAATTCCGCTACCGCAAGGATCAGATCAAACTGACCAAAAAGACACGGCGCAATGAGGCCATGGCGGCAGCAAGCAGCGATCCGCAGTCCGAAGCGCTGATCACGCGACTCAAGGATCTGCGGCGCAGACTGGCTGCTGCACGCAGCGTTCCGGCCTTCGTCATTTTCTCCGACAAGTCACTGATCGACATGGCAAAGCGTGTCCCATTGAAAATGCAGGATTTTGCGGACGTTCACGGCGTTGGCGATGCCAAGCTCAAGGAATTTGGCGCGGTCTTCATCCGGGAAATTGCTGAAACGGTGAATGCGGCGTCTGCCTATTGACCATTTTCAGGCATTGCATTTCCGTTTTGCCGGAATTGCACTATATTCGTTCCAACATTGATGGAGATGGTCATGTCAAACAGCGCTCAGTATGCCGAAGCCCGGCGCACGACCGTTGACCCGGTTTGGGAAAAAGTGCGCGGCGAGGCCGAAACGGCCGCCGCAAACGATCCAGTGCTGGCCGGCTTTCTCTATTCGACCGTTCTCAACCATAATTCGCTTGAATCTGCCGTTATCCACCGCATTTCCGAGCGCCTTGACCATCCTGACGTGCCGGCATCACTGGTGCGCCAGACGTTTCAGGACATGGCGCAGGACCATCCGGAATGGTCAAAAATCCTGCGTGTTGACATGCAAGCGGTTTATGACCGCGATCCGGCCTGCGAGCGCTTTCTTGACCCGTTGCTCTATTTCAAGGGCTTTCATGCCATCCAGACGCACCGTCTGGCGCATTTTCTTTGGGAAACCGGCCGCCGCGATTTTGCGCTTTATCTGCAAAGCCGCATGTCGGCAATTTTCCAGGTCGATATCCATCCGGCAGTAAAAATGGGGCAGGGCATCTTCTTTGACCATGCCACCGGTATCGTCATTGGCATGACAGCTGTAATCGAAGACGATGTGTCGATTCTTCAGGGTGTGACGCTCGGCGGTACCGGCAAAGAAACGGGTGACCGCCATCCCAAGATTCGCCAAGGTGTGCTGATCGGTGCGGGGGCGGAGATACTTGGCAACATCGAAGTCGGGCGTTGCTCCAAAGTTGCCGCTGGTTCCGTGGTGCTGAAGCCAGTGCCAAAAGGTGTCACGGTCGCCGGTGTTCCCGCCCGCATTATCGGCGAGGCGGGTTGCGCAGAGCCTGGCAGGGCGATGAACCAGCTGATTGCCACCAACGCGTTCGATATGGATGTCGATGGCTGACACAGTGTCAGCCGGTGATCATTTGAACATCGTCTTCACGAATTTGTTTTTCTTGGATCAAACCGGGGTCCGGCTTGCGGTGCAACGCAGCGCATGGCAAAAGCCGGTCAACCTTATGCGCCTTTCGGAGAATTGCCTTGAAGCCTGAAGAACTGAAAAAGCTCGACGCCTATTTCAAGCGCGTCTTCATGAATCCGGCGCTGCAGGTCAAGGCGCGGCCGCGCAAGGATGATTCGGCTGAATTGTTTCTTGGCGAGGAATTTCTCGGGCTCATCTACCGCGACGATGAGGATGGCGACCTGTCCTATAATTTTTCCATGGCCATACTCGATATGGACCTTTGACAGTCAATTTTGCTGTTCGGCGGCTGGCGTTGTCTTGACGACAGAGGCTGCAAATTTGTCCAGGCTCTGATCCAGCAACTTCCAGTCCGCCAACAGCGAAGACGGGAAGCGCGCCATCATCACAAGGTCGCCGCCAACGTGAATGTCGCGGTCGCACGACGCCAGAGTGGCGCCGGCCTTTTCATCGTCCAGACAGCGGGCGACAAACATTTTCCCGGCCTTTGCTGCGCCAACCATCAGATATTCATCGATAAAACCTGCGGATTCCGGCAGCCGGTATCGCACAAGCCCGTTGGCCAGCGCCTCGCCATCTCCCGAGATCATTTTGCGATAGATCGGGTCCAGCCTGCCGGACATGTCGCGGCTGAGAGTGCGCGGCTCGAATGAAAGGAACAGCAATTTCTTGGCCGGGTCCGCATTGTTGAATGCGGCGCGCGTTGATTCGTTAAATCCCTCCATATCCGGCCAAAGCGCGTAGAGATCGAGGCGACCCGCAATGCCGCCGCGCCTTTGCTCCGGATAGCGGATCTGGTTTGCGAAGACGGACAGCACGTCATTGCCAATCACCACCTCATGCAGCGTTTTGTCATCCGTATGCCCGCCCATGGACAGCCGCGCGCCAAGTTCCCTGCCGCCGAAGCTGATCAACAGCGACAGAACAGCAAGTATCGCAAACACCCAGAACAGCCGGTGGAAAAAACGCGACTCGACCTGAACGAAAGATGCGTCAGCTGTTGCGGCCATTCCCGGCTCTCCTTGTGTCAAAGTCAGACAGGTTTGACGGCATGATTGTTGCAGGCAAAACCATGCTGCACTGTCGCGGCTTATGGTTAATGCTTGGTGTATTGATGAGTGCAGAACTGCTTGTTGCGGCCTTTGTTGCGGGGATTTCACTTGCCGCGACGGCCGGAAATCTGACCGAGGCCCGCACGAAAAGCCGTGCCCGGCTTGACCGGCCTTTTGTCGACAGCGACCGGATCGGCTGGTCGCTGCTGCGCGTTCTGCTCGCCGGTCCCTATCTTTTGGTCGGAGAAGCATCGCTTGCCAAAGAGGAGCGGCGCGCGGGCCGGATTGCGTGGTCGGCCTCAATCCTGTTTGCCAGCCTCTGGTGCCTTGCCAGCGGAATTCTGTTGCTTGAAATGCTCTGGCAAATCGCCCAGCATCTGGGTCCGCTGAACGTGTGAGGGCAACGCGATGACAAGCTATGCAATTGACGGTGTGAAGCCACACTATGACGACGAGAACAGCGTCTACGTCGCACCGGGCGCGATGGTCATCGGCAAAGTCTCGATTGGCCGTGATGTCAACATCTGGCCGCACGCCGTTATCCGCGGCGACAATGAGCCGATCTCGGTCGGGGCCGGATCAAACATCCAGGAACACTCGATGCTTCACACCGACCCCGGCTTTCCGCTGACCATCGGCAAAGACTGCACCGTTGGCCACCGCGCCATTCTCCATGGCTGCACCGTGGGCGACAACAGCCTGATAGGCATGGGCGCAATTGTCTTGAACGGTGCCAGGATTGGCCGCAATTCGCTTGTCGGAGCAGGGGCGCTCGTCACTGAAGGCAAGGAATTTCCGGACGGCTCGCTGATCGTCGGCTCGCCGGCACGCGCGGTGCGCACGCTTGATGAGGCGGCCATCGCCAAACTGAAGGCATCAGCCGTGCACTATGTGGCCAACGGCAAGCGCTTCAAGGCGGGCCTCGTGGAGATTTGAAAAAGCGGAGCCGGCGCTTGGGGAAAGCGCCGGCTCCTGTACGCCGGTCGTTGGGGACGGGGGGTGGGGACTCGACCGGGTATCTCCTGAAACTGTTACTCTCCGACGCTGCCGACGATGACCTGACGGTTGTCATCCACCGACACCCATTGGGTCGCGTTCTTGTCTGACTGGCGCTTGAGGAAACGGTATTCCGTCTCATCCCAAGAGAGAATTTTGGGCTCCAGATTGTCCAATACGAAGTCGCCGCGGTCTGTGCGCACCGTCAGCACTGCATGGCCGGCGCCGTTCTTCTGGCGAACTACGGTGATCAAAAGGTCCGATGCCGGGACGCCGCGTTCCTGAAGCTGCTTCTGCTTGAGAAGCACATAGTCCTCGCAGTCGCCGCGGTTGACGGGAAAAGACCACTTTTCTTCAACGCCCCAAAGATCCATGTCCGTCACCGGTTCGATCATCGTGTTGATCGAATTGTTGACATCCTGCAGCGCGGACCAGAGCGCGCGGGTGAGCTGAACTGCGGCGGGCTTTGAAGTCTTGGCGCGGCAGGCGGACGGATTGTTTTGGCAAAACTCATAGTGGCCGATAGGCTGGCTCGTGCGCATTCCCGACGGCATGAAGCCCGCGGCATTCGCTGTCGCTGCCAACAGTGGCAGTGCGAGCAGTGCCAGCAATCCTGATCTTATTTTCTTTGTCATTGACCCGTTCCCTGTATGGAACCATCAATGCCAGAGATGTTTTGACATCACGCAAAGTATAGTGCTCGCATTATAAGCAATTTTGAATTGAAATTGAGGATATATTACAGCAATTAAGTATAAAATTCTTCAAATATTCGCCACCCAATATTTACCATAACGGCGCTGATCGCCACAGGGCAATCGAGACTTCGATCCGGCCCACGAGGCCGTCTTTCCGGGGCCGCGCAGCGGAACCCGGAATCCAGAGCGCCAGCGTGGAGAGTTCGCTCCAACACTTTTGGGCAGCAATGGAGTAATTTTTTCGCCGTCTATGCCAAGCATGCCGCCATCGGCGCTCTGGATTCCGGGTTCCGCTGCGCGGCCCCGGAAAGACGAAGCCACACCCATTCAGACGTAAAATCACTGAATGGATTGCGTTGCGATCGATGTGCAGGATTGCAAAATCAAACTAAAATGGCGCAGCCAATGCCACGCCTCAAGATAAATCCAGACGGAAATTGTTAGCCTGCGAAGGCGGCGTCCAGTGTTTCGACCCGCTGCAGCACAGCGAACTCGACGGCAACGCCATCGTCAAAATGGCGCACGACCTGGCCGCGCATCGTTCCGAGCGTCACCTGTGTTCCCAGCGCCGGTTTCACATCCGTCTCGATGGCAGCGCCGGAGAGCGACAGATCGACAATACGGCATTCATACTGGCGGCCATCGCTCAGTGACATAACCGTTACGGGGTTGCGCGGCGACACGCGCTCATGGCGGCGGTCTTCCGGCAAATCAAGTTCATGCCGGTTGGCGAGCCACGTCAATTGCGCGGCAAGCTTGTCCTTCTTGCGTTCAGACGCAAGGATGGTCATGGCAAAGCCATCGGGCAGGGTGCGCGTCATCACGCCTTCAACCCGGCCGATATGATCGATGTAGGCAATGACCTTTTCGCCCAGTTCGCCGGTGTGTTCCGAGATAAGCGAGCAGTTGCCCGGCGACATGTCCACGACCTTGCAGGCATGCTCCGTGCGGTCTTCCAGCATGTAGCGACCATACAGCGCGACATTGACGCGCTGGAAGTCGCGGCGTTCTGATCGGCTGGAAGGTGCTGCGCTCATGGTTCTGTTCGCCATTTTGGCTTTGGGTTCAATTACCCCAAGCTCAAATTCGACGTTACAAATGTTCCATTAACAAGTGGTAACCCAGACCGGGCAATGCGGCCTATTTTCGCTCATCTTCAGACAATCCGCCGCTGATGACGGTCAGATGGCCGAAGCGCTTGCCAGGATCGCGGTTTTCGCGGCCAAGCGAGCGCGGTCCCGAGATGTTTTCCATCGATGGGCGCAGCGGCGGCACCTCGAATCGCGGCCTGTTGTTGAGGAAAACCAGCTCCTTGTCGGGGTCGATGACCCTGACCGATGTCACCCGGCTTTCGACAATCGGATCAGCGCCCAGCCAGAACGGCTTTTCCTTCGGAAACATGGCGCCAAACAGCCTCGGGCTCTCTGCCGTGTTGGCCAGCGGCATGAAAATCGCGTCAAACCCCTGCACACGGCGACCCTTCGATACGCCGTCAAAAGTGATCATGCTGACGGTCTTTTCCGCAAAACAGGCATCCACGAGCCGCCGGATCAGGCTCATGTCGCCCAGCGAGAACAGGCTCAGAAACGCGTAGTTCTTCAATTCGCGTCCATAAATGGCACATACGCGTGTGCCTGCCAGCCGAAACGTAACCTCTCTGCGCATGCCCTGTTCGAGGATGAAAGTGTCCGCCAGATGCGTGCGGATATCGACCGGCTCGATCTGCGTGCGAAAAGGCGCAGGTCTTCCATCCCGGATCCGGTTCCAATAGAGAAAAAGTTCTGTTGTTCCCGGGTGTGACATCAAAATTCCCATCATGCCTGCGCTGCGTCTGCCTGTGCCAAAACGGGATTTTTTCCTCCGGTTCAGCCTCTTCAATGAAGGCTCAGCAGGTTCCATGCCAGCGGCGCTTAAGGCGTCCACAGGTTTATCCACGGGGCGGCGGCGTTAAGGTTAACCAGTGGTTTACGTTGCCTTGAGAGGCCTTGTGTGAGACATAGGATGCACTTCACGAAGCCGTTGGCTTTGCAGCATTAATTGGTTTTGGGTCGTTCTCGGGGGAGAGCAGGGGCTCGAAACGGCCGCTCAGGGCAGATGTCTTGAGCGGCCTTTTTTTTAACCAGTTTGGCCTCCTATGTGCCCGTCAACTGGAGATTTTCATGAGTTTCGAAGCGGCCCCGCACGAGCGCCAGCCAGCGCTCAATATTCCGGCGAGCATTCTTGCCGTTCTCACTGCCTGTTTCGTCATTCACATCGCGCGGAACTATCTTCTGAGCCAAGACAGCAATCTCTACACCCTGTTCTACGGCGCGTTCATTCCCGCCCGTTATGCAGAAAGCCTTGGCTGGGAAGCCTTCACGAGCCCGGTGACCTATTCGCTGTTGCACGGCAGCATCGGCCATCTGTTGAACAATTCGGTCTGGCTCGTTGCGTTCGGCAGTCCGGTGGCCAAAGCCATGAGCAATCTGCGCTTTGCGCTGTTCTGGATCGCCTGCTCAATCGTCGCAGCGCTGTTCCACTACCTCGCCGACCCAGCCAGCCTCGCGCCGATGATCGGCGCGTCCGGCGCTGTCTCAGGCATGATGGGCGCTGCCGCGCGAGCAGGGTTCCGGCTGAGGGCAGACGGGGAGGGTCGCGGCATCATTCTGCCGCCAATTGCTGATCTGATCCGCTCCCGTACGGTTCTGACCTTCCTCGGCTTTTATCTCTTGACCAATGTCGGCATCGGAATCTTCGGAGCGTCAGCCGGTTCGCCTGTCGCCAACATCGCATGGCAGGCGCACATCGGCGGGCTTGTTGCCGGATTTCTGCTGCTTCCGTATTTTCTCAGGCGTTCAACATATTAAACAAACCAGCGTTTTCCCTTGAAATCATCAAGTTTCGGGCGCACCTTTTGCTTTGCGTCTCTGGTTGGTCAGGTGTGGCATTTGCCAATGCGGCGGCGCATGTTTTTGCGCGGCAGTTGGGAGGCTCCATATGAAGATCAAATCCATATTATCGGAAAAGGGCGGCGAAGTTCTGACGCTACGCTCGGACGCCATCGTCGAAGAGGCCGTCTCCATGCTCGCCAAGCACCGGATCGGCGCGCTCATCATCACCGACGGCGGCGGCATCATCAAGGGCATCATCTCCGAGCGCGACATCATCCGCCACCTTGCCGAAGACGGCACCGAAGTGCTCAAACACAAGATCGCCAACGTCATGACCGCCAACGTCAAGGTCTGCTCGGAGGAGCACACGGTCAACGACGCCATGGAAATCATGACCAGAGGCCGCTTCCGCCATCTGCCAATCGAAAAAAACGGCAAACTGATCGGCGTCATCTCCATCGGCGACGTCGTCAAGCGCAAGATCGAAGAGACCGAGCGCGAGGCCGAAGAAATCAGAACCTATATCGCGACCGGCTGATCGGCGCGTCCCGCTCCGGCGCCAAAGCGGCCATCGCGGATGCAGCCCCTCATCTGCCTGTCGGCATTTTCTCCACGCTTCTCCAGCGGGGGCCGAAGGCGGGCGAGACCGGTGGCTCGCCCCGGTCAGATGCCGACAGGCAGATGAGGGGGACACGCCGCAAAAGCCGGCAGACTTATCCCGCTGAATTTCACCGCCAACCCGTTGTTATCATTCAATCGCCTTCCGAATCTGAACCATTCTGTCCACCCGCTCCCAATCCCGCCCGATAATCCTGCGCATTATCAATTGGCCGCACGGGACACAAAATCATTGGACTGGACCATCGTCGTCACCCGCAACCACGCCCTGCTCGTGCGCATCGTCGCCGAGCTGTTCGCGATGTTGCGGATGGTCGATGGCGGCGGCGGTCCCCTCTCCGTCGGTCCCGGCAGCACCACCTTCACCCTCCCGCGCCATCTCTACGCCGCCATCATGCTCATTCTGCGCCCCTGCGAGTCCGCCATCCGCAGGCTCATCATCATCGCGGCGAGGGGGCTGGTCTTGAAGCCGCGCGCCACGCGCCCCATCCCCGCTG
>JANPGC010000238.1:0-5530 GCA_031423755.1 Phyllobacteriaceae bacterium
GACCTGATCCAGAAGACGGAAGCGGAAATGCTTCGCACGCCGAATTTCGGTCGCAAGTCGCTGAACGAAATCAAGGAAGTCCTTGCCTCCATGGGCCTGCATCTCGGCATGGAAGTTGCCGACTGGCCGCCGGAAAACATCGACGACCTCGCCAAACGCTACGAAGATCAATATTGAGACGCGAAGCGTTTCTGAACAAAGAGTTGAAGGAGAAGGCTCATGCGCCACGGTAATTCAGGCCGCAAGCTGAACCGCACAGCATCCCACCGCAAGGCCATGTTTGCCAACATGTCCGCCTCGCTGATCGAGCACGAGCAGATCGTGACGACCTTGCAAAAGGCCAAGGAACTGCGCCCTATCGTTGAGAAGCTGATCACCCTCGGCAAGAAGGGCGATCTTCATGCCCGCCGCCAGGCGATCTCGCAGATCCGCGACGAGACGCAGGTCCGCAAGCTGTTTGCAACGCTCGCCCCGCGCTATGCCACCCGCAACGGCGGCTACATCCGCATCATGCGCGCCGGTTTCCGTCATGGCGACAATGCCGACATGGCCGTGATCGAGTTCGTCGAGCGCGACACATCCGCCAAGGGTGCCAACGACAAGGCCCGCGTGGAGGCTGAGCGCGCTGTGGAAGCTGAAGCGGCGTAATCAGAGTATCTGACTGTTCAAATATGGCCACCCCGAGGAAATGGGGTGGCCTTTTTGTTGATTATCGCCACGTATATTGCTTGAAAATGATGCGTACTGACCACAGTCGTCCAGTGGGATGTTTGCGCTTTTGATGCCGACCCTACGATCAATACCTGCGGCGATACTGCAAGGTCATCATCAGTTTGCACCCTTTGACCGTATGCCAACTTTTGATCCGCTTGGGCTTTTGATGCTGTATCCTACGAAGGTCGACGCAAGGCCTTTTGTGGCCCCATAGCTAAAGGTCTTGATATTGTTGACCTTTTTTTCGCCAATTGATCGCAATTCGATCTCAACGACCCTATTGAGGATAATTTTCTCGTTGCGAAGTTTCTTGCCATTCTGATCAACTGAGACCGACAAGTTGCCATAGGCCGAGGGGCCCGCTGACAAGAGCGCGGCCGCTAGATCCTTGTCTGACTGAATGTCTTCCGCAAGCATGTGCACAAATCTATCCTGTCGATGCGATGCGAACCTAATTATTTGGCCGTTTGAAGAGCCCTCGTGCCGAACTTCGATGTCAAAGAATTCGAACTCGCCGAGATCGTCTTCATCTGTTTCGACGGTGGCCCCCATTTTTTTCGCGAGGATGCTGATGGATGCCGGAAACGCAATGTGTGAATGTCTCAAGGGCATGGTCATATCCTGCACATGGTGAGGGCTGCTATGGTTTGCAACGATACCGATTTTTTATTGGCTCAATCTTAACGCTTGCATACGTGTGGGCGCCGACTTCCCTTTTATTGACGTCGGGATGGCCTCCATGTTCGGGAAGATACCATATAGCCCAAGCGGGGTCACCATTGCGGGCATAAGGAATGGCTGTGCTGAACTCAGTCCCCTCTCTGGTTTCGGCAAGCGGGCCCAGCCATGCGGCTACAGAGGGAAGCATGCTGCCAAAGTTCCCGCGGCCCCACATTTCTTTCGTGCGGTTTTGCATTTTGGCGTCTTTCTGTGTCTGCGTTCTCGGATTGGCCAGACGATGATATTGGGGGTTGCTGTTGGCAGGCATGTGACTCACAAACTATATTGAATGGTCCGATAGAATTTATACATTTCTGGTTGATCTATTCAAATCAGGATTGAATTTTGAGCCCCGGCATCAACAGAATAGTGCCCCACTTTGCAGTCGGGCACACTCACGTGGTCGCCAATATTCGAAAGATGCTCTTCGGCATGTTCCGAACGCGTCAAAACTACGAGCTTTATATGCGTTGATGCGGCACGGCAGTCCGCGACCTTTCTGATTGCAAATCGCAGATATGATGCTTCCTTTTTTCTTCACAGTCCGCAATGATCGCGGCCAGAGCGAAACGGCGGATCAACACCATGACAATTCTCAAAAAAAAGACTGCCCTGACCGTTGTTGCCGCGTTGTTTGGCGTTGGCAGCCTGATGAGCCTCGCCGTCGCCGAGGACTTAAGCGGCGAGACCATCGGCAAGCTGTTTGACCAGTTGCTTGGCACGGTCGATGAAAATCCGCCCGCAGTACAGCGGAACCAGTCCAACATCGAGCGCCGTGTCCCTTTTGGCCGTGAGCAGATCCAGCTTTCCTTCGCGCCGCTGGTCAAGGCGACATCGCCAGCCGTGGTCAATGTCTATGCCGCGCGGCAGGTGCGTGGCCGCTCTGCTTTTGGCGGCGATCCGTTTTTTGATCAGTTTTTCGGCGAAGACTTCAATGGCCCGCCGCGGATGCAGTCCTCGCTCGGGTCCGGCGTCATCGTTGACCCGTCCGGCATCATCGTCACCAACAATCACGTCATCGCTGATGCCGACGAGGTCAAGATCGCGTTCGCCGACGGGCGCGAGTTTGAGTGCAAGATACTGCTCAAGGATGACCGTCTTGATCTCGCAATCCTCAAGGTCAACACCCGGGAGCAGCTGCCAGTGCTGCAACTGGCCAATTCCGATGATCTGGAAGTCGGCGATCTGGTCCTCGCCATGGGCAATCCGTTCGGCGTCGGGCAGACCACAACGTCAGGCATCATCTCGGCGCTTGCCCGCACGCAGATCGGCGTGTCGGATTTTGGCTTCTTCATCCAGACCGACGCGGCGATCAATCCGGGCAATTCCGGCGGCGCGCTCATCAACATGTCCGGCGAGCTGATCGGCGTGAATACGGCGATCTTCTCCAAGTCCGGCGGCTCGGTCGGCATCGGCTTTGCCATTCCGTCCAACATCGTGCGCACGGTGGTAGACGCCGCGCGGGCCGGAGGGGATCATGTCGATCAGCCCTATCTCGGCGCAACGTTCGAGCCGGTCACATCCGATGTTGCCGACAGTCTCGGCATGGCTCGCCCCTTTGGCGCGCTGGTCAACGCCGTGGTGCGCGGCGGGCCGGCCGAGAAGGGTGGCCTGAAGGTCGGCGATGTGGTGTTGTCGATGGATGGTTTCCCGGTCGAGCATCCGGATGCGCTCGGCTACCGGCTTTTGACCTCCGGCGTCGGCAAAACCGCCCGGTTTGAAGTCTTGAGCCGCGGCGCAAAGCGGCGGATTTCTGTCATGCTTGAAGCAATGCCAAAGGCCGAGCCGGAAGACGAGCAAACCATCGAGGGCCGCAGTCCGCTTTCGGGCACCATTCTTACCAACCTGACGCCGCGCCTTGCCGAGCAGCTGCGCATGCCCAGCGGCACGCCGGGCGTCCTGATCAAGGAAGTCTACCGCAACTCGCCTGCCGTGCGGTTTGGCATGCGTCCCGGCGATGTCATTCTCGAGATCAACGGTGTCGCCGCCGAGTCGGCTAAACAGGTTGCCGAGCTAGTGGACAAGCCCGCCGCGTTTTGGCGCTTCAAGATAAACCGCGGCGGACAGATCATCCGCCAGTTCTTCCGCTAGGCGAGGGTCGTGGCTGATCTGTTTGCCGTGGATGCGCGCGATGTTGGCTACAGGCCCTTGGCAGACCGGCTGCGGCCAACGAGGCTCGGCGACGTTACCGGACAGGCGCATCTGACCGGCGAGGACGGCGTTCTCACCCGGATGATCGCGTCCGGCACCATGGGCTCGATGATCTTCTGGGGCCCGCCCGGCACCGGAAAAACCACAGTAGCGCGGCTTTTGGCAGGCGAAACCGATCTCGCATTCGAGCAGATATCAGCCATTTTCTTCGGCGTCGCAGACCTCAAGAAAGTCTTCGAGGCCGCCCGTGTGCGCCGCATGGGCGGGAGGCAGACCTTGCTGTTCGTCGATGAAATACACCGTTTCAACCGTGCTCAGCAGGACAGTTTTTTACCGGTGATGGAAGACGGCACCATCATCCTCGTCGGTGCGACGACGGAAAATCCGTCTTTTGAACTCAATGCCGCCTTGCTCTCCCGCGCGCGGGTGCTGACCTTCAAAACCCACGGTGAGCAAAGCCTTGCCGAGTTGCTCAATCGCGCCGAAGCGCTTGAGGGCAGGACGCTGCCGTTGGACGAGGACGCCCGCCTGTCGCTGATCGGCATGGCTGATGGCGATGGACGCGCGGTGCTGACGCTCGCGGAGGAAGTCTGGCGCGCCGCCAAGGTTGGCGAGACCTTTGACAGCGCTGCCTTGCAAGCCATCGTACAGCGCCGTGCGCCGATCTATGACAAGGG
This sequence comes from Phyllobacteriaceae bacterium, assembly GCA_031423755.1. Classification (GTDB taxonomy): domain Bacteria; phylum Pseudomonadota; class Alphaproteobacteria; order Rhizobiales; family Rhizobiaceae; genus JANMEX01. The sequence continues at coordinate 4,263 of JANPGC010000238.1, forward strand.
GCAGGACGGCCACTACAATCTCATTTCCGCCCTGCACAAGTCCGTGCGCGGCTCCGATCCGGACGCGGCGCTCTATTATCTCTGCCGCATGCTGGACGCTGGCGAAAACCCGCTGTTCATCGGGCGGCGTCTGGTGCGCATGGCGTCCGAAGACATCGGCCTTGCCGATCCGCAAGCGCTGGTCATCACGCTCGCCGCCAAAGAAGCCTATGACTTTCTCGGTTCTCCCGAAGGCGAGCTGGCGCTGGCGCAGGCCTGCGTCTACCTCGCCACTGCACCCAAATCCAACGCCGTCTACACCGCCTTCAAAGCCGCCATGAGCGCCGCCAAAACGCACGGCTCGCTCGTCCCGCCGCGCACCATCCTTAACGCACCGACCAAACTGATGCGCGAGGAGGGCTATGGCGACGGCTACATCTACGACCATGACACGCCAAACGCCTTTTCGGGGCAAGATTATTTCCCCGAAAAGCTCGGCCGCCAGACCTTCTATGATCCGCCCGAGCGCGGGTTTGAGCGCGATATCCGGAAGCGGCTGGAGTATTGGGCGAAGCTGAGGGCGGAGGGGCGGGACGGGCGGGGGTAAGGCGCGCGTGCCTTTGCCAGAGTAAATTGTGACGGCCAATCACGAACCTATACAGTTAGCCGTCTTCTCCCCGTTTCTTCGACGGGGAGAAGACGCCGACAGTCAGATGAGGGGTGCTCAGCAACGCAAGCCAACCCATTTATCCCGCTGCATTGCGCCGCCAACCCATTGATATCATTGACACGATGGCCTTGATATCGGCACTTTATCCACCCGCTCTCAATCCCGCCCGATAATCCTGCGCATACTCAACACGCCGCACGGGACACAAAAGCATTGGACTGGAACCTCGTCATCACCCGCAACCAAGCCCTGCTTGTGCGCATCGTCGCCGAGCTGTTTGCGATGTTGCGGATGGTCGGTGGCGGCAGCAGCAGTCCCCTCTCCGTCACGGGCTGCGCCCGCGACACCTCTCCCCGCAAGCGGGGCGAGGTTAAAGCCGCCGAGGTTGAACCAAGCGCCGAGCTTTTAACCTCGCCCCTCCGGGAAGAGGTGTCGGCGAAGCCGACGGAGAGGGGCCTGCCCTCCAATGCCAGCAACTCCACCTTCACCCTCCCGCGCCATCTCTACGCCGCCATCATGCTCATTCTGCGCCCCTGCGAGTCCGCCATCCGCAGGCTCATCATCATCGCGGCGAGGGGGCTGGTCTTGAAGCCGCGCGCCACGCGCCCCATCCCCGCTG
>JANPGC010000239.1:0-2460 GCA_031423755.1 Phyllobacteriaceae bacterium
CAGCCGCTGGCGTTCCAGCCTGCTTAAGCCCAAGGCCCATATTATCTTTCACCGTAAGATGCGGATAGAGCGCGTAGGTCTGGAACACCATGGCGATGCCGCGCTTGGCAGGCGGCGCAAGAGAGACGTCTTCACCGTCGATCAACACCTTGCCGTCGGAGTTGTCTTCAAGGCCCGCGATGATGCGAAGCAGGGTGGACTTGCCGCAGCCGGACGGGCCGACGAAGATGACGAACTCGCCGTGCTTGACCTCGAGATCGATGCCCTTGAGCACCTCGGTCGCGCCGAAATTCTTGCGGATGTTGTGGAGTGAGAGGGAACCCAAGGTGTGGTCCTTTCAAAGATCGACAGGCTTGCCGGAGCGGATGCTTTCGTCCGCGGCAATGCAGATGCGAAGCGACTGGACGGCATCGTCCATGTGGCGGGTAAGGTCGATGTCCTCGCGGATGGCTTTGAGCATGTAGGCCTGCTCGCGGGCGCAGAGCTCGTCGTGGCCGGGTTCATCGGTCATCGACAGGAGGTCATCGGGCTTGGCAAAGCCACCGCCGGGTTTGGTCGCAGCGCGGTGGATGCGGATCGAATTGGTCTTGGTATGGGTGTCGTGATCGTCGGACTTGGCACCCTCGGTCATGACGATGGACACGCAGCCATTCGGCGAGATGATGTCTTTGACGAAGAAGGCGGTCTCGCTCATCATTGGGCCCCAGCCGGCCTCATACCAGCCGATTGTGCCATCATCGAAGATGACCTGGAGGTGGCCGTAATTGTACATGTCCGGCGCGATCTCGTTGGAGAGGCGAAGGCCCATGCCGCGCACCTGTGTGGGCTTGGCATCGGTGATCTGGCACATGACGTCGACATAGTGGACGCCGCAATCGACGATGGGTGAGGTGGTCTGCATAAGCTGCTTGTGCGTCTCCCACTTTTCGCCGGAGGACTGCTGGTTGAGGTTCATGCGAAAGACATAAGGACCGCCGAGCGCGCGGGCCTCGGCGATCAAACGCTGCCATGACGGATGGTGGCGCAGGATGTAGCCGATGACGAGCTTGCGGTTGTTGGCCTTGGCGCAGGCGACGACACGCAGCGCATCGGCGACCGTGGTCGCCATCGGCTTTTCGAGGAACACATGGCAGCCGGCTTCCATCGCGGTGATGGCGAAATCGGCGTGGCTGTCGGAATAGGTGTTGATCGAGCAGAGATCGGGCTTGGTCTCTTTGAGAGCGGCCTTGAACTCGGGAAGCAGCGGATAGGCGTCGAGCGCACTGTCCATGCGCGGTTTGGAGCGGTTGACGAGGGCAACGATCTCGAAGCCGGGATTGTTGTGATAGGCCAGCGCATGGCTGCGGCCCATGTTGCCGAGACCGGCGACGAGTACGCGGACTGGTTTCATTTGACGGCTCCTGCGGTGATGCCGCGGATCAGCTGGCGCGAGAAGATGGCGTAGAGGACGAGCACCGGCAGGATGGCGAGCGACAGGGCCGAGAGCACTGCATTCCAGTTGGTGACGAACTGGCCGATGAACACCTGCGCGCCGAGGGTAACGGTTTTGACTTCCTCGGCGGGAGCCAGGATCAGCGGGAACCAGAGATCGTTCCAGATCGGGATCATCGAGAACACGGCGACAGTCGCCATGGCCGGGCGGACGAGCGGCAGGACGAGCTTGAAGAAAATTGAGTATTCGGACAGCCCGTCTATGCGCCCGGCGTTCTTCAGGTCTGCCGACACCTGAGCCATGAATTCGGAGAGGATGAAGACGGCGAGCGGCAGGCCTTGTGCGGTGTAGACGAGAATCAGCGCGGTGAGCGTGTTGACAAGGCCGGAGGCGACCATCAATTGCAGGATGGCGACGGTGCCGAGGCGGATCGGGATCATGATGCCCAGCGCCAGATAAAGCCCCATCCATTTGTTGCCCTTGAACCGGTATTCCGAGAGCGCAAACGCTGCCATCGCGCCGAACAGCAGGATGAAGAACAGCGAGGCGACGGTGACGGTCAGGCTGTTCTGGAAATACTGGATGAAATCGCCCTGGTTCCAGACAGTCTGATAGCCTTCGGTCGAGAAGGTTTCCGGCGTTGGCAGGGCGAGCGGCGCGGAGAAGATGGCGGCGCGGGTCTTGAACGAATTGATGATGACCAGGATCACCGGGAACAGGCAGATGATCGTGTAGCCGGCAAGAATGGCGTGGGCTGCGATGGAACGGCCTGTGGAGGATGTGGCGACGCTCATGGGTTCTCTCCTCCCTCCCCCTTGTGGGGAGGGTTGGGGTGGGGGTCGCGAGCGCAACGAGCCAAGGAAAAAACTCTGGTTGGTCCGTCGCCACTCTTCCGTGCTATTTTAGTTACTGGAACAGGCCGGTTTTTCGTGGCCGCCGGCGGCGGCGACCCCCACCCCCGCCCTCCCCACAATGGGGAGGGAGTCTTGGGCAGTGGCGTCAGCGAATGATAGTGAGACATGGCCAAC
>JANPGC010000240.1:0-5867 GCA_031423755.1 Phyllobacteriaceae bacterium
ACAGCCGCCAAATTCTGCTCTCGCAGCAATCTTCCTGCCGTCTCGGCTGTCATTGGTTCGCCAAACAGAAAACTCTGGGCAAATTCGCAGCCCATTTGCCGCAGTTGCAGCGCGTCACGGTCAGTTTCAATGCCTTCGACAACCACTTTTAGTCCAAGCTCGTGAGCCATGTTGACCATCGAGCGCAGAAGCACAAACTTCTTCGGGCTGTTGTCATGCAGGAACGTCTTGTCGATTTTCAGCATGTCGAAGGGGAAACGGCTGAGATAGGACAGCGATGAGTGCCCGGTGCCGAAATCATCAAGCGACAGTCCGACGCCAAGTGCCTTCACCCGGTCAAGGATAAACACCGCCTGTTCCGGATTTTCCATCACCGCGGATTCGGTCAATTCCAGTTTGAACGTGCCCTTGGCGATGGTCGAGCTGGCAAGAATTGTTCGCAAGTCTCCGATCAGGTCACGCCGCAAAATCTGCCGCGACGACAGGTTTACCGACATGAACACGTCGGTGTTGCCGGTGGATTTCTGCCAAAGCGCAAGCTGTTGCGAGGCGGTATTCATCGCAAAATGGCCAAGCTGGCCGATGATGTTGCACCCTTCCGCCAGCGGGATGAATTCAACCGGCGAGATCGGTCCGCGTCGCGGATGATCCCAGCGCATCAGCGCCTCAAATCCGGCAATCGTCATGTCGGAAAGCTGGACAATCGGTTGGTACACAATCGAAAGTTCGTTGCGCTCAGTCGCGCGGCGAAGGTCTGACTCCAGCTGCAGCCGGTCACTGCCAACGCTGCGGAACGCCGGGCGGAACGGCTCGATCCGGTCGCCGCCGGTTCGCTTCGCCTGAAACACAGCAAGTTCCGCGTCCTTGACCAAATCTTCTGCGCTCGCCTGCGGCGTTGTCCATGTCATCAGGCCAATCGAGGCGGTAAGAATAATCTCGCGCTTCGCAAAAGTGATGGGTGCACGGATCGCCGCCTTGACCGCTTCGGCAAATGCCGCAATGCGCGCCGGTTCATTCTCGGAAAGCAAAATCAAGCCAAACTGGTCGCCGCCAATGCGGGCGAGCGTATCTTGCGGTTTGACCAGCCGGATGATGCGTCGCGCCAGCGTCAGTAGAATTGTATCACCCGCAGACATTCCAAGCCCGTCATTCACCTGCTTGAACCGGTCAATATCAATGACAAACACCGTCGGGCGGACTTTTTCCTCTATCCTGCCGACAGCAATGGATGTCTCGAGCCGGTCAAGGAACAGGCGCCGGTTCGGCAGCCCTGTCAGATTGTCGTTGACCGCATCCTGCAGCAGCCGTTCCTCGGATTTTTTCTGCTCGGTGACGTCAACCAGCGTGCCGACACAGCGGATCACTTCGCCGTCCGACCCGAGCACCGGCCGGGATTTGAGCGTGAACCAGTGATAATGTCCATCACGGGCGCGGAAGCGGAAATCCTGCGCAATCCTGCCGCGCCTGTGCTCGATCACCATGTCGAGCGTGGTCCGGAAAGGGTCACGGTCGTCCGGATGAAGATATTGCAGCCAAGTCCGCGCCGCGCCATGCAGCGTGTTTGGATCGAGTCCGATGAGTCCTGCTATGTCCGGCTTGGTCACGATCTTGTCGCGCGGCACATCCCAGTCCCAGACAATGTCTCCGGACCCGGCAATCGCCATCGCCTGCCGTTCCATGTCCGAAAACAAGCCCTGCTGCAACGCGCCGCCGGCGAACGCATGTTGCATCACCGTAAACCCGATCAAGAGAACGACCAGCACAAGCCCGCCGCCAAGCGCCGGTTGAATGATATCATTATCAATGGAGCCGGTCACTGCCATGAATCCCGACAGCAGCCACAAAAGGATCAGCGCCCAGGTCGGTATGATCATGATGGCCCGGTCGTAACCTCGGATCGTCAGGTAAACGATAATCAAGAGGCCGGCGGCAGCTGTCATGGCAAATGAAATACGGGCAATCCCCGATGCGATCGGCGGATCAAAAACCGCAACGCCAAAAAGCGCGCACAGCCCGATCAGCCACATCAGCGCGCCATAGCTGAAATGCCCGTGCCAGCGGTTCAGGTTGAGATAGGTGTAGAGAAACACAACGAGCGTTGCCGCAAGCCCCACTTCCGTCGCCGCCCGCCACGTTTGTTCATTGCCCGGCGCAATCTCAATCAGTTTGCTCAAGAAGCCGAAGTCAACACAGATATAGGCCAGAACAGACCAGGCAAGCGCCGCAGTCGCCGGGAAAAGGGCGGTGCCTTTGACGACGAAAAGTATCGTCAGAAACAGCGCAAGAAGTCCGGAAATTCCCAGAACAATGCCGCGGTAAAGCGTGTAGGAATTGACGGTGTCCTTGTAGGCATCCGGCTCCCACAAATAAACCTGCGGCAGCTTGGCTGATGCGAGTTCCGCAACGAACGTCACAACCGTGCCGGGGTTCAGCGTGACCCGGAATATGTCCACGTCCGGATTCGCCTGACGATCCAGCGCGAAGCCTTCGCTGGGTGTGATGGCAACGATGCGGTCCGATCCCAGATCGGGCCAGAAGAAACCGGAGCCCGGCAAGCGGAAATGCGGCGCGACAATCAGGCGGTCAATCTGCTGATCAGTTGCATTTGCCAGCGCAAAGACCGCCCAGTCGCCGCTAGCCTTGTCGGAGTTTCCCTCAACTTCAATGCGCCGAACAATGCCGTCGATGCCGGGCGCGGTCGAGACAGTGAACTTGTCACCCTGATTGGAAAATATCTGCACGGCCCGTGAAAGATCGAGCGCGGTGTCATCCTTGCTGATCTTGATCGGTTCGGCCGCATGGGCGGGCAGGGCGAAAAGCAGAAACAGCATTGCGCAAAGCAAACGGAAATATCCGCCGCCATTGGCCTTGGTTGTTTCTTCTGCGCCCGTCTGCATCCAATGCCTTTTCTTGTTCAATCGTTTGAGCCCGAAATGCGGGCAAAAAGCAAATGATCTTGCCACTCCCCGTTTATTTTCAGGTAGGATTTCAACAGTCCTTCGCGTCTGAATCCGGTTTTCTCGAGAACATGAATGGATCGCTCATTGCCCGGAATACAGGCGGCTTCAAGGCGATGCAGGCAGAGCCTGGTGAAAGCGTGGTCCACAAGCGTCTTCACTGCGTCCTGCATCAGGCCTTTGCCCGCGTGCGGCTCGCCCATCCAATAGCCGATGTGGCCGTTCATCGCGACGCCATACCGGATATGACCAAGCGTGATCCCGCCCAACAGCATGTGGTTGTGCCTGTCGAAGATAAAGAAGACAAAAGCAGATCCGTCCTTCGCCTCATTTTGGGCCTTCGCCACCCGCGAACGGAACGCCGAGCGCGTGAGTTCATCGCTTGCCCAGACCGGTTCCCAAGGCTGAAGAAACGCCCGGCTCTCATCGCGCAGCGCCGCCCATTGGCGGAAATCGCTGCGGTGCGGCGGACGGATGTAAACACGTTCACCCGTCGCCGTTGCGGGCAGGCGGGCGAATATGTTGCGAAAATCCATTGCGTGCCGACCCTAGCCGGCCGCAGCCTGCTTCAACGGCACACCGGAGGAAAGCTGCGCGCAGATGTCGTCGTAGCTGGCCATTTTCGAAATCGGACCGATCGCCGCAACGGTGGGCACCGTGTCAATGAACAACCGTCCTGCAAGGTCCATCAGCCGTTCAATCGTGATTTTCGACAACCGTTCCATCAATTCCTCATTGGGAATCGGACGGCCGAACAGCATGATCTGCCGTGCAATCTGCCCGGCACGCGAGGCCGCGCTTTCTCCCGACATCAACAGGCTGGCGCGATACTGGGCACGGGCACGATCAACTTCCTCTTGCCGGATATCGAGCGAAGCCCGCTTCAATTCATCAAGGATGACCGGCACAAGTTTGGGCAGGTCATCTTCGCCAGTCGCAGCATGGACGCCGAACAGACCGGTGTCAGAAAATCCCCAATGGAACGAATAGACCGAATAGCAAAGCCCGCGCTTTTCGCGCACTTCCTGAAACAGCCGCGAAGACATGCCACCGCCAAGAATCATCGACAAAAGCTGCGAAGCATAGAAATCACGCACATGGTAAGCGCGGCCCTCGAAGCCGATCAGCACCTGCGCATCCATCAAGTCCCGCTCTTCGCGGAAGTCACCGCCAATATAGCGGGATGGTTCCGGAACAAGGGCCTCGGACGTAGGCTGGAATGTGCCGAGCCGTTTTTCGATTTCGGCTACAAAGCGCTCATGGTCGATGGCACCGGCAGCGGAGACCAACATGCGCTCACCAGCATACTGCCGGTTTATAAAGCTCTGCAATTGCCCTGAAGTAATCCGCTCGACAGAATCGGGCGTTCCAAGGATTGCGCGTCCGATGGTCTGTTTTTGAAACGCGGTCTCGGTGAAGTGGTCAAAAACCACATCGTCTGGAGTGTCGTGGGCAGCGCCTATTTCCTGCAAAACCACATGCTGTTCGCGCTTGAGCTCTTTCTCATCGAAATTGGAATCTGTGAGAATGTCGGACAGAATATCGATGGCAAGCGGCATGTCGTCCTTGAGCACGCGCGCATAATAAGACGTGGTTTCCACGCTGGTCGCCGCGTTGATTTCGCCGCCAACATCTTCAATGTCAGAGGCGATCTGCGCAGCCGTACGCTTGCCGGTGCCCTTGAAGGCCATGTGTTCAAGAAGATGGGCAATGCCATGCTCTGCGTCTGTCTCGCTGCGCGAACCGGACTTTACCCATATACCGAGTGCGACGCTCTCAATGAGTGGAATATTCTCGGTCGCGACGATGATGCCATTGTCAAGCTGGCTTACATTCACTCCCATGTGCCGGGACACTCCCTATTTCGCCACGCGGGCGTTTTCCTCAATATGCCTTTGCACCAATTCTAGCTGCGAGGGAAGAACTGTAAACCGCTCTTTGCGCTGCATCAGGTCTGCAAGAAAGGGGGGAAGTGCCGGTTGGACGCCGCAAGCGGCCATCACCGCGTCCGGAAACTTGGCTGGATGGGCAGTGGAAAGCACGACCATCGGCGTTGCCGCAGGAGATTGATCCCTCGCGACCTTGATGGCGACGGCCGTGTGAGGATCAGCCAGATAGTCATCGTTGAGCAGCACGTTCTTGATGGTCCTTGCCGTCTCCGCCAAGGATGAGCGGCCTGCAGAAAATTGATCACGAATGGCCGACAAAGGATTGTTTTCAATCGTGAAACTACCCGACTGTGACAAGCCAGCCATCATCGTGCGGACCGCAGTAGCGTCGCGTCCGTGCGCCTCAAACAGCAGCCGTTCAAAGTTGGACGAAATCTGGATGTCCATCGATGGCGAAGTTGTCTGTACCACGCCGCGCATTTCGTACGCGCCCGTTTCCAGCGTACGCGCAAGAATGTCATTGTCGTTGGTCGCAATAACAAGCCGCTCAATCGGCAGGCCCATTTTCATCGCGCAATAGCCGGCAAATATATCGCCGAAATTTCCTGTTGGCACGGTAAACGAGACTGACCTGTGCGGCGCGCCCAGCGAAATGGCACTGGTGAAGTAGTAAACGATCTGCGCCATGATCCTGCCCCAGTTGATCGAATTGACGCCCGAAAGCTTCATCCGGTCACGGAACTTGTGGTCATTGAACATGGCTTTGACCAGCGCCTGACAATCATCGAAATTGCCCTCAACGGCAAGCGCATAAACATTCGACGCCGTCGATGTCGTCATTTGGCGCTGCTGCACGGCCGAGACTTTGCCATGCGGGAAAAGGATGAACATGTCCGTGCGCTGCCGCCCCGCGAAAGCATCAATTGCCGCACCGCCAGTGTCGCCAGATGTTGCGCCGACGATGGTCGCCCGTTCGTCACGCTCCAACAGCACATGGTCAATCAGCCTTGCCAGCAGCTGC
>JANPGC010000241.1:0-15977 GCA_031423755.1 Phyllobacteriaceae bacterium
GAGGGGACTGCGCGCCGACGCAACCGCCTTCATCTTCACGCTCCCCCGCCACCTCTATGCCGCCATCATGCTTATCCTGCGCCCGGCAGAATCTGCCGTCCGCCGTCTCATCCTCATCGCCGCACGCGGCCTCAGCCTCAAACCGCGCGCGCCGCGCCCGCTTCCGGCCGGTCTGGCAGGTTTCGGCCAAGCAAGCGCGTCAAAAATCCCATCCTTCAACCTCTTCGATCCGCTCAAGCATTTCACGCTTGATGATTACGACAACAACGCCCTGCCGAGCTTCAGCTTTGACAGTTCCTACGATCCGGAATTCCACGCGCCGCATTTCTCGCAACCAGACGAAACCGTAAACGCAACCCTGCTTTTCGCCCGCCTGCGCGCGCTGCGCCACGCACTGAGCGACCTCCCCAAACAGGCCCGCCGCCTCGCCCGCTGGCAGGTGCGGCGCGATCTCTTGCTCAAGAGCAAGGCCCCCTTCAAACCGATGCGCATGTCAATCTTCCGCCCCGGCCTCCCGCCCGGCTGGCGGCAACGGAGCATTCACGAAGTCGATGACGTGCTGAGAGAGTGCCACGGGCTGGCGCGTGATTTGGTCAACGGGCCGGATACGGGGTGAGTCTTGGCGAACACTCGCACAGGCAAACTCCCGGAAGGTCCCGCCTTTCCGGCGCTTTGGCTTGTCCATTGCCAAGGGTGCCGTTTTTCCATCGAAATCCCGGCGTTCAGGCCGGTTTCCGGACAAAACAACCGCCCCCGCGCTTGCAATTGCGCCCGAAACAATGCATAGGCCCGCTCGTTCACGGTTCGAAACCCAGTTGGGGGCTGAACGGAGGGCCGGTCAAAAGACCGTCAGTTGCGAGTTGCAACAGCCTCCCGTGTCTCCGCTCTCGATCCGTCCACGCGTCCTTTCTTCCCGCTTCAAGCGGTTTTGATCGGTTCGCAGAGGCTTAGCCACTGGCTTTGAATGTCGTGAACGAGAACGAAGAAAGGCATTTATATGGCATTATACGAACACGTGTTCATGGCCCGCCAGGACATTTCCCAGCAGCAGGTCGACGCTCTTGTCGAACAGTTCAAGGGGATCATCGAAGCCGCTGGTGGCTCCGTCGGACGCATTGAAAACTGGGGCCTGCGCTCGCTGACCTATCGGGTCAACAAGAACCGCAAGGCTTATTACACCCTCATGGACATCACTGCTCCCTCCTCGGCTGTCGCCGAAGTGGAACGCCAGCAGGGCATTTCCGAAGACGTCCTGCGCTTTTTCACCATCAAGGTCGATGCGCACGAGACCGGCCCGTCGGCCATGCTCGCCAAGCGCGACCGTGACGATGACCGCGGCAACGACCGTGGCGACCGTTTCGACCGCCCGCGCCGTGACCGCGGCGACCGCCCCGACCGTGGTGACCGTCCGCCGCGCCGTCCGCGCGATGAAGACGCTGAAGTGGCAGGAGCATAATCATGACTGACATCAATCAGATCCCGACTCGTCGCCCGTTCCATCGCCGCCGCAAGACCTGCCCGTTCTCCGGCCAGAACTCGCCGAAGATCGACTACAAGGACATCCGTCTTCTGCAGCGCTACATTTCCGAACGCGGCAAAATCGTCCCCTCCCGCATCACCGCCGTTTCGCAGAAGAAGCAGCGCCTCCTGGCCCAGGCCATCAAGCGCGCCCGTTTCCTCGCGCTGCTGCCGTATGTGATCGGCTGATAGTATTCGGTTGGGGGCGGGAAACCGCCCTCTTCTCACCTTTGCGGCGGGCGCAATCGTGAAACCATGAAACCCCGAGTTGGATTTCGGCCAATTCCGGCAAAATCCTAACTGCACATTTGCAGGACAGCGAGCACGTCATGAACCGTTCCCTATTGCCCCTTTTGATCGGAGCCGCTGCCGGCATCGCAGCCGCGCTTCTGTCCGTGGGTTCGGTGGTTCAGACCGTCCTGTCCTTTCTCCTGTTCGTCCTGACACCGCTGCCATTGATGCTGGCTGGCCTTGGCTGGGGTCCCATTGCCGGTGGAACTGCCGCCGCAGTCTGTATCTTGGCGATCTACGCGTTCGCGGGCGAGCCGCAGGCCATCATCATCGCGCTGACCACAGTCATTCCGGCAACACTTGCCGCCTACTACGGCGGCATGGCCCGGCTGGACAGTGGCCGTCCCGTTGAATGGTACCCGCTCGGCAGCATCCTTTTTGCACTGACAGTCGCCGTCGCCGCCGGTTTCATTCTGTCCGGCGTCTACATCGACTTCCCGAAAATCTCCGGCGAACTGTCCGTTGAACTGGTCAAGCGCATCGCCGACGCCGATCCCGAGTTCGCCAAAGATCCGATCGCCACGATGTCGCTCGCCAACACGCTGATCAAGGCGGTTCCCTTCCTTCAGCCGTCAAGCTGGCTTCTCGTAATGGTCGCCAACTTCTGGCTCGCGCTTCTGGTCTCGCGCCGCTCGGGTCTTTTCCAGCGCCCGAAGGATGACTGGCCGACTTCGCTGAAAATGCCGTCGCGCGCCCTGCCCATCTTTGCCGTCACCATGGCCGCCACCTTCCTGTCCGGCGGCTGGCAGATGATGGCGTGGTGTGTTGCAGGCGCTTTCTCCACGGCGTTCGTCCTGACGGGGTTTGCCGCTCTGCACCGCATCTCGCGCGGCCAGCCTTGGCGCAGCACGGCGCTTTGGGTCGCCTACGCCACCTCGCTGACCATCGGCCTTCCGGCCATCCTTTTCCTCTTTGCGGGCCTTTATGACACCGCGAAAAAGCCAAGCGCCAATGGCGGCGCTCCAACCTTGTGACTTAACGAAAGGACTATCATCATGCAGGTCATTCTACTCGAACGCATCGGCCGCCTCGGCCACATGGGCGACACTGTCAAGGTCAAGGACGGCTACGCACGCAACTTTCTTCTACCGCAGGGCAAGGCCCTTCGCGCAAACGCCGCCAACAAGCAGCGCTTTGAAGAGCAGCGCGCGACGCTCGAGACGCGCAACAATGAACGCAAATCCGTTGCGCAGACCGTTGCCGACAGCGTTGACGGCAAGACCTTCATATTCGTCCGCTCCGCCGGTGAAACCGGCCAGCTTTACGGTTCGGTCTCGGCCCGTGACGTCGCCGATCTGATCGCGGCCGAAGGTTTCGACATCAACAAGAATCAGGTTGTTCTCAACACGCCGATCAAGACCATCGGCCTGCATGCCATCGCGCTGCACCTGCACGGCGAAGTCAACGCCTCGGTCACGGTCAACATTGCCCGCACCAAGGAAGAAGCCGAACGTCAGGCCGCTGGTGAAAAGCTCGACACCGCCGACGCCATCTACGGCTCGAACGAAGATGCAGTCGTGCCTGGTGGCATGGAGCATTTCGGCGACGGCGACGAAATGTAAGAATCGCCGCAAAAATCAAAGTGCCCGGCCCAGCGCCGGGCATTTTCATGTTACGATCTCTGTGGATATCGGTAAGACTTCGGTACCGGCGGGACGTTGAGCGACTCAACCAGCTACGGTGCTTGCGAATCAACTCAAAAAAATGGGCGTAATCGTAATCAAATGGCCGAACCAGCCCGCAAACTGACCCCGGTGTCCGATCCGCTCTACCGCAGCGCGCCGCACAATGTTGAGGCCGAACAGGCGCTGCTCGGCGCAATCCTCGTCAACAATGACGCGTTCTACCGCGTCTCGGACTTCCTCAAGCCGCAGCACTTCTTCGAGCCGCTGCACCGCAAGATCTACGAGGTCATCGGCGAGTTCATCCGCCTCAACAAGCATGCCAACCCGGTCACCCTGAAGAACTTTCTCCCTGCCGAAGACAAAGTCGGCGAAATGACCGTGGCGCAATATCTGGCGCGCCTCGCGGCAGAAGCCGTAACCGTCATCAACGCCGAAGATTACGGCCACGCTATCCACGATCTCGCCATCCGCCGCGCCCTGATCACCATCGGCGAAGACATGGTCAATATCGCCTTCGACGCGCCGGTGGATATGATCCCGCGCAGCCAGATCGAGGACGCCGAACGCCGCCTGTTCGAGCTCGCCGAAACCGGTCGCTACGACGGCGGCTTTCAGTCCTTCACCGATGCCGTCAAGAATGCTGTCGACATGGCCAACGCCGCCTTCATGCGCGAGGGCCATCTGTCCGGCGTCTCCTCCGGCATACGCCGCCTGGACGCCATGATGGGCGGTCTACAAGCGTCCGACCTGATCGTGCTTGCCGGACGTCCGGGCATGGGCAAAACCTCGCTCGCCACCAACATCGCCTTCAACATTGCGGCCTCTTATGAGCCCGCCCAGCAGGCGGATGGTTCGATGAAGGCGGCCAATGGCGGCGTCGTCGGCTTCTTCTCACTGGAAATGTCGTCCGAACAGTTGGCCACCCGTATCATCTCCGAGCAGACCGAAATCTCCTCATCGAAAATCCGCCGCGGCGAAATCAACGAGGCGGACTTTTCCAAGCTGGTCGCCTGCGCCCAGATGATGCAGAAAATCCCGCTTTACATCGACCAGACCGGCGGCATTTCCATCGCCCAGCTTGCCGCCCGCGCCCGCCGGTTGAAGCGCCAGCGCGGACTTGATGTGCTCGTCATCGACTATATCCAGCTGATGCAGGGGTCATCGAAAAAGTCGGACAACCGCGTTCAGGAAGTCACCGAAATCACCACTGGCCTCAAGGCGCTCGGCAAGGAGCTTGGCGTGCCTATTATCGCGCTCTCGCAGCTTTCCAGAGCAGTCGAAAGCCGCGACGACAAGCGCCCGCAGCTGTCTGACCTTCGCGAATCCGGCTCCATCGAGCAGGACGCTGACGTTGTGCTGTTCGTCTATCGCGACGAATATTATCTGAAGAACAAGGAACCCAAGCCCGGCACGGAGGAGCATCTGCGCTGGGAAGCCGACATGAACGGCGTGCGCGGCCGCGCCGAAGTCATCGTCGCCAAACAGCGCCATGGCCCGACCGGCACAGCTCAACTTGCCTTCCAGGCCGAATACACGCGCTTCACTGACCTTGCCGAAGACCAGTATCTGCCGGAACGCTTCGAGTGAGCGCATCCGGCATGACATCCGGCCCGGCAAGCGGGCTGGCGGGCGGACGGCTGACCATTGATCTGTCAGCGCTGGCGGACAATTATCGCCTCATGCAATTGCGATCCGGCCCGGCCAAGGCGGCAGCTGTTGTCAAAGCTGACGCATACGGGGTCGGCATCGATTTGGCCCTCCCAGCCCTGACCGCAGCAGGCTGCGATACGTTTTTCGTGGCGCAGGCCGACGAAGGCATCAATGTTCGCAAACTCGCTCCGGACGCCCGCGTCTTCGTCATCTACGGCGCGCCGAAGGGCAGCGAAGAGGCAATGCTTGAGCATCGCCTTACACCGCTGCTCTGTTCACCTGAGCAGATCGAACGCTGGGGCCGCTTGATCCGCGCTGAAGGAAGGTCGCTGCCCTATGGCATCCACGTGGACACCGGCATGAACCGCACAGGCCTGACCCTGGACGAGGCGCGGCTGATCGGCATGCATACCGATGTGCTCAAGGCTTCCGGCCTCTGCCATGTGATGACACATCCAGCCTGCGCCGACGACCCCGCCCACCCGATGAATGCGCAACAACGCGCGCTATTCCAGCAAGTTCGCAGCATGTTCCCGGGCGTCGAATGCGCCTACGCGAACTCCGCCGCAATCCTGACCACTGGGGCCAGCGGCGGCGACATCACACGCCCCGGCATTGCCCTTTACGGCGGTGAAGCGGTGAACGGCATGGCCAATCCGATGAAACCGGTTGTCACAGCCGAAACCCGCATCATCCAGCTGCGCTACGCCAAGACCGGAGAAACCGTCTCCTACGGCGCAACTGAGACCCTGAGCCGAGACACCAAAATCGCCGTCTGCGCCAGCGGCTATGCCGACGGCTATCACCGCGCCGGCGGAACCGGTGTCGCGCTGCGTAAAGCGGGCGTTGCCAAAGCCTGCGGCTTCCTCGCCGGCCATCGCGTCCCGGTCCTCGGCCGCATCACGATGGATTTCACCATGTTCGACGTGACCGATTTGCCGGATGCCATCCTGGATGCATCACAATGGATCGAACTCTTCGGCAACAACATCGCGCTGGACGACGTGGCAAGGGCGGCGGGGACGATCGGGTATGAGTTGCTGACCAGCTTGGGGCGGCGCTACCATAAAACTCTTCTAGGTGAGATGGTTGTGCGATGAACAATTGTGTCTTCGCCTTCGCTGCCTTTCAGCTGTTGGCTACCACGACAGCATTCTCGTGTTCGATGCCACCAGATTGGTCGCTCGACAAGGAATTCAAAAAATCGGCATTTGTTTTCCGGGCCGTGGCAGTGCGCACTGAGGCCTTCATGCCTACTGTTGGGGAATTTCTAAACAGCAGCGAATTCGATCTACGTTACGTACGGGTGCATTTTGAAGTTGAGGAGATTATCAAAGGCAAGCCTCCCAAGGACGGCTATGCAATAACCAACAACGGCTATTTCGGAGGTTGCGCAGTCCCTATCTTGGCTGGTGTGCCTTACGTTGTCTTCGTCGATGAGTTGGATGGCAAAGACGCCCAAAACGTCGATCTTGTTGGTTCAATCGGTGTCATTTCGGACCTCGGTACCGAAATGCTGCCTCAAAACCCGGTGTTGACGGATGAAGCCATGAGCAAATTCCGCATTCTGTCAAAGAAGGGAAAATAGTTGGCCAAATCCCCCAAAGCCACCTTCATCTGCCAGGCCTGCGGCGCGGTGCATAACCGCTGGTCGGGCAAGTGCGACTCGTGCGGCGAGTGGAACACCATCGTCGAGGAAAATCTGTCGGCTGGCATCGGCGCCGGACCTGCTGGCATGCGCTCGTCGCGCAAAGGCCGTGTCGTTGCCCTCACCACCCTGTCCGGCGAGATCGAAGACGCCCCGCGCATCCGCAGCGGAATTGCCGAACTTGACCGTGTCACCGGTGGCGGCTTCGTGCGCGGTTCAGCGCTTTTGGTCGGCGGTGATCCTGGCATCGGCAAATCGACGCTGCTGATGCAGGCCGCTGCCGCACTCGCTATGGCAGGGCATCGCGTGGTCTATGTCTCAGGCGAAGAAGCCATCGCGCAAATCCGCCTGCGCGCCCAGCGGCTCGGCGCAGCGTCGGCACCGGTTGAGCTCGCTGCCGAGACCAACGTCGAGGACATTCTGGCCACGCTCGAAGGCGGCAAACGGCCAGATCTTGTGATCATCGATTCGATCCAGACGCTGTGGACCGACATTGCCGAATCAGCCCCGGGCACGGTCACGCAGGTCCGCGCTGCCTCGCAGGCGATGATCCGCTACGCGAAATCCACAGGCGCGGCGGTCGTTCTCGTCGGTCATGTCACCAAGGAAGGCCAGATCGCCGGGCCGCGCGTCGTAGAGCACATGGTCGATGCCGTGCTCTATTTCGAGGGCGATGGCGGCCATCATTTCCGCATTCTGCGCGGCGTCAAAAACCGTTTCGGCCCGACCGACGAGATCGGCGTGTTTGAAATGTCGGATGGCGGCCTGCGCGAGGTTGCCAATCCATCGCTGCTTTTCCTCGGCGAACGCAACGCATCAGCCCCTGGAGCGGCCGTTTTTGCCGGGATGGAAGGCACAAGACCGGTTCTCGTCGAAATCCAGGCCCTCGCCGCACCTTCAACGCTCGGCACGCCGCGCCGCTCGGTGGTCGGCTGGGATTCGGCGCGCCTGTCGATGGTGCTTGCAGTGCTGGAGGCGCATTGCGGTGCGAAGTTCGGCATGCACGATGTCTACCTGAATGTCGCTGGCGGTTACCGGATCAGGGAGCCTGCGGCCGATCTTGCCGTGGCTGCTGCGCTGGTGTCCTCGTTAGCCGGACTTGCCCTTCCCGCCGATTGCGTTTATTTCGGCGAAATCAGTTTGTCGGGTGCCGTCAGACCGGTGGCACATGCTGTCCATCGCCTGAAGGAAGCTGAAAAGCTGGGGTTCAAGAAAGCGGTGATCCCGGCAGGTGGCGCAGATTTGCCCAAAGACCGGGGCGTGACGACTCAGGAATTGCCTTCGCTGGCGGAATTGGTGGTCAAGATCATCAGCGCCGGCAAGGGCAAGCGCCCTGAATGATTGAGAAATGTGCCGGACGCCAGCCGGTGTTTGTTGAGCAATGGAGCGCCCTCTGACATGCCGATCACCCTGCTGGACGGAATCCTCCTCGCCATAACCCTTTTTTCCGCCGTGCTTGCCATGGTGCGAGGCTTCTCGCGTGAAGTCCTGTCCGTTGCCTCGTGGGCGGCAGCGGCGGTTGCGGCGTTCCTTTTTTACAAGCAAGCAGTCCCCTTTGTTCAGCCATACGTCAGCAATGAACTGCTGGCACAAGCGGCAGCGGCGGGTGCCATCTTTCTTGTCACCCTGATCATCGTGACAATCATCACCATGAAGATCGCCGATTTCATCATCGATTCAAGCGTCGGCGCGCTCGATCGTACCCTCGGCTTCGTCTTTGGCGCCGCGCGCGGCGTGCTGCTGGTCGTCGTCGCCATGCTGTTCTTCAACTGGCTTGCCCAGAACAACCAGCCGACATGGGTGGCAAATGCCAAGTCCAAGCCGCTGCTCGATTCGCTTGGCCAGCAATTGGTCAACCTTCTGCCGGAAGATCCGGAAGCCGCACTCGAAAAGATAAAGGCGGGCGCGCAGGGCGTGACCGATCCTGCAGAGGAAGAAGCAACCCCCGCCGAAGCCGAGCCGGCGAAACCGGCCGACGGCGCAGAAAAGCCTGCTGCCGGAACAAATGGCTGATAAGATATCGTTCGGAAAAGCTGCCGGACTTGCGCTCTCAAGGATGGTTTGATGCAAGATCAGAGCCTGATGGACGATTCATTTTCGGAAAACGACGATCATTTCCATGATGAATGCGGCGTCTTCGGAATATTCGGACGCCAGGATGCCGCTGCGATCACAACACTGGGTCTCCACGCCCTGCAGCACCGTGGCCAGGAAGCCGCCGGGATTGTCTGCTACGACGGATCGCAATTCTTCGTCGAACGCCATGTCGGCCTTATCGGTGACAATTTCACCAAACAGTCGGTAATCGACCGCCTTCAGGGCCGCTCTGCCATCGGCCACGCCCGCTATTCAACAACCGGCGGCGCGGGATTGCGCAACGTGCAGCCGCTCTTTGCCGAGCTTGCCGACGGCGGCTTCGCCATCGCCCACAATGGCAACCTCACGAATGCCATGACGTTGCAACGGGAGTTACAAAAGCGCGGCGCGATATTCTCGTCCACGTCCGACACGGAAACCATTCTGCATCTGGTCGCGATGAGTCCGGAGAAGGATTTCACCGCCCGCTTCGTCAGCGCCATCCGCCAAGTCGAAGGCGCTTATTCCTTCGTGGCGCTGTCCACCAAGAAAATGATCGGCTGCCGCGATCCGCTCGGCATCCGTCCGCTGGTGCTTGGCGACTTGGATGGCGCATGGATCCTCGCCTCGGAAACCTGCGCGCTGGACATCATCGGCGCGCGATTCGTGCGTGATGTGAAGCCGGGCGAAGTGGTTGTGATCAACGAGGATGGTTTGCAGAGCATTTTCCCGTTTGAACAACAGAAATCCCGCTTCTGCATTTTCGAGTATGTCTATTTTGCACGACCGGACTCGGTTATCGACGGTCGCAACGTTTATGAGGCCCGCAAGCGCATAGGTATAGAGCTGGCCAAGGAAAGCCCGTGCGAGGCTGATCTTGTCGTACCCGTTCCGGATTCCGGAACGCCCGCTGCCATCGGCTTTTCGCAGGCCGCCGGCCTGCCATTCGAACTTGGCATCATCCGCAATCACTATGTCGGCAGGACTTTCATTCAGCCGACCGATTCCATCCGCCACATGGGCGTCAAGCTGAAACACAATGCAAATCAGCGCATGTTGGAAGGCAAGCGTGTCGTGCTGGTCGATGATTCCATCGTGCGCGGCACGACCAGCCAGAAGATTGTCCAGATGGTCCGCGACGCAGGCGCTGCCGAAGTGCACATGCGCATCGCTTCGCCTCCCACCATGTCGTCGTGCTATTATGGCGTGGATACGCCGGAGAAGTCCAAGCTGCTTGCCTCTCGCATGTCGGTAGCCGAGATGGCAGAGTTCATTCGCGTCGACTCCCTCGCCTTCCTGTCCATCGACGGCCTCTACCGCGCCGTGTTCGAGCCGGGCCGTAACAATGATGCGCCGCAATTCTGCGATGCCTGTTTCACCGGCGAATATCCGACACGTTTGCTTGACCGAGACGGCACAGAGAAGATCCGTACACTCTCACTGCTGGCGAGCAACGGCTGATGACCAAACCGCTCGCAGGCCGCATAGCGCTGGTCACCGGCGCCTCGCGCGGCATCGGATATCATGTCGCCAAGGAACTCGGGCTTGCAGGCGCGCATGTTATCGCCGTCGCCCGCACGCAAGGCGGCCTTGAAGATCTGGACGACGAAATCAAGGCTTCCGGCGGCGAAGCGACGCTTGTCCCGCTTGATCTTGCCGACATGGCAGGAATCGACCGGCTCGGCGGCGCGATCCACGAGCGCTGGGGCAAACTCGACATCATGGTCGGCAATGCAGCAATGCTCGGCACCATCTCTCCAATTGGCCATGTCGAAGCTAAAGTCTTCGAGCGTCTTATGACGCTCAACGTGACATCCATCTGGAGGTTGATCCGCTCGCTGGACCCGCTGCTGCGGCAGTCAGATGCCGGGCGCGCGCTGCTCCTGTCCTCGAGTGTCGCACACACGGCTCGCGCCTATTGGGGGCCCTACGCGGCCTCGAAGGCGGCGGTCGAGACGCTGGCACGCTCATGGGCTGAAGAAGTTGCGCAGACCCGGCTGAAGATCAACTCCGTCGATCCGGGTGCGACGCGCACCGCAATGCGAGCCCAAGCGGCACCCGGCGAAGACCCGGCCACGCTGCCTCATCCGTCGGAAGTCGCTGCCAAAATCGCACGTCTCACCTATCCGGATGTCACCGAGAACGGGCAGCTCTACGTCGTCCGTCAAGGCCGCTTCGTGAGTTATCAACCTCCCCGCTGACGGGTGTATGCTTGACGGCGGCCCGCAAGCCGCTAACGTCTCCGCAATCAGGCGGCGCGTCCGCTGCGGGATCGGGAGGACACCGGCATGGCCTTCGCGCTGATTGGAGTTATGTGCCTCGCCGTGTTGGCTGGCACGCTCTATCTGTTAATCACCCGCAAACTGTCTTTCCCGCAGGCCTTCTGGTACCTGACACTAAAGCTGATCTACCGGATTGACGACAAAAGCCTTCGCCGGATCGGCGATACCGGCGGCCCGCTCCTGTACGTGATCTCAAACCAGAGCAAGTTCGACGCGGCGTTGATGCTGACGCTTTTGCCTGCGGACACTTTACACATTCTCGATCCACGCAGTGCTGCAAGTCGCCTGGTCACTTATCTGCGTCCGCTGGCGCGCACGACCGTGTTTGCTCCAGACCAGATCCTCAAAAACCGCCGTGTCTTTTCTCAGTTGCAGATGGGCGCACACATCGCAGTGTACATGCCCGCGCCGGTAGAGCCGGACGCCAGAACATTCCGACTCTATCGGGCGGTGGCGCGGATGGCGACGGCCGCCAACGCCAAAGTCGTGGCCATCCACGCAGGAAATACGAGGTTCCTGCCTTCCTCCTTTCACCCGAAAGACGAAATGCCGCGCAACTTGCTGCCGAAAGTAAAGGTCGGGGCGCGCCCGGCGGAAACCATCGAAACCTTGCAGCAGCAAGCCGGAGCTGCCGCCTCCAATCCAGCCAACGCGCTTTTTGACCGAGTGGCCGAGGCGCGGCTTTTGTCCAACAATCTGGATGCTGGACTGTTCAATGCAATGGTCGAAACCACCAGACGCTGCGGAACCGGCGGTATTGCGATTGAGGATACCGTTACAGGCTCACTGACCCGCAAACGCATGCTGGTCGGCGCGCGAGTCCTCGGGCGGAGATTTGCGCAAATAACAGCGCCCGGTGAAGCCGTCGGCGTCCTGCTTCCCAACGCCAATGGCGCAGTGCTCACCTTCTTCGGCTTGCAATCCGGCGGACGCGTCGCGGCGATGCTGAACTACACCGCAGGACCGGCCAACATCGCCTCGGCAATCCGCACCGCCAGGATCAAGTCCGTCATCTCGTCCAAGGCGTTTATAGAAAAAGCTGAACTCGGCGAACTCGTGACTGCAATCAACGGCACGGATGCCAAAATCGTATGGTTGGAGGAGCTTCGCGAAACCGTTTCAATGCCGGAAAAGCTGCTCGCCATGCTCATGTGGGCCGTGCCTTTGAACAGGGTCAAGGCCGATGACCCGGCAGTGATCCTTTTCACATCCGGTTCTGAAGGCACGCCCAAGGGCGTGGTGCTTTCCCACCGCAATCTCCATTCCAACGCAGCGCAGGCAGAAGCCCGAGTATCCATTTCAGTCAAGGACACACTGTTCAATGTGCTCCCGGTTTTCCACTCATTCGGCCTGACCGGCGGCACCATTCTGCCGCTTCTGTTCGGTGTGAAGCTGTTCCTTTATCCCTCGCCGCTGCACTACAAACTGATCCCGCAAATCGCCGCAAAGGTCCGTCCGACGATCATGTTCGGCACCGATACATTTCTGGCTGGTTATGCCCGCGCGGCCAAGGATGATGACTTTTCGTCTCTCCGTTTTGTGGTGGCGGGCGCGGAAGCGGTCCGCGCCGAGACGCGCAAGACCTATTCTGAAAGATTCGACACCCGCATCCTCGAAGGCTTCGGCATGACCGAGGTTGCGCCAGTCGTTTCAGTCAACACGGCGACCCACAGCCGCGACGGCACCGTCGGACGGATGCTGCCGATGATCTCCGCGCGGCTTGAACCGGTCGACGGCATAGAGCAAGGCGGACGGCTTTGGCTTGCAGGCCCCAATGTCATGCTCGGCTACATGCTGGCCGACCGGCCGGGCGAATTGCAGCCGCTCAGCGATGCGTGGCATGACAGCGGCGATATTGTCTCGTTTGACGGCGATGGCTACATGACAATACGCGGCCGCGCCAAGCGCTTTGCCAAAATTGCCGGCGAAATGGTGTCATTGGGCGCAATCGAGATGCTGATATCTTCGCTCTGGCCGGAAGACCGTCACGCTGCCGTTTCCGTGCCCGACAAGCGCAAGGGCGAGCGGATAATTCTCATCACAACCCACGACAAGCCGGACAAGTCCGAAATACAGACACATGGCAAGAAGGCGGGCGCCACAGAGCTCATGTTCCCGGCGGACATCATTGAGGTCGATGAAATCCCCGTGCTCGGCTCAGGCAAAACCGACTATGTCGAGGCGCGGCGTGTTGCCATCAAGACGCTCGGACTTGATCGAGGCTGATCATTCTTCTTCTTTGACGCCCATCCCGGCGATTTGCTGCCGCTCCTGCGCAAGCCGCTTCCTGAATGCAGAAATGCCGAACGGCATCGACAGAAAATAGGCCACCGCCGAGACCGTCAGCGTTTCCCATGTGAAGGTCAAGAGGAGCGCGACATAGACCGTCGCCAGCAGCAAGGATGGCAGGATAACGTCGCCGGGAACACGGGCAAACGCTGATTTTCCGGAGAAAATCGGGATTTGGCTAATCATCAGCAGGGCGATCACAACGGTATAAAGCGCCGCCACCAGAGCCAGCCCCACACCCAACTCGAGGCCGAGAAAATTGATGTACAGCGGAAGCATGACGAGGAACGCCCCAAACGGGGCCGGGACGCCAACAAAATAGTCGCTGCTCCAGGCAGGTCGATTTGGATCGTCCAACATCACATTGAACCGCGCCAACCGAAGACCGCAGGCAACAACATAAACAAGAGCAGCGATCCACCCCAGCGAGCGAGCCTGATCCAGAATGCTTGCATAAAGCACCATTGCAGGTGCGACGCCAAAGTTCACGATATCGGCGAGCGAATCCATCTGCGCGCCAAATTTTGACTGCGCTTTCATGGCTCGCGCCAGCCTGCCATCTATGCCGTCAAGAAACGCAGCGATCAGCACCAAGCCGACCGACTCTGCAATCCGCCCTTCAAACGCAAAGCGTATTCCCGTCAGTCCGGCGCAAATAGCCAGCACCGTTATGAGGTTTGGCAGGATGAAGCGCAGCTCTATTGTGCCAATGCGCCTGCCGGGCGGCTGCGGACCATGCGGATCGAAGGGCTGGAAAGGAGCGTCCATCTCTCAGGCGATCCGGACCAGCGACAGCGACGGCGCGCCGCCGAACTCCGCCAAAACAGTTTCGCCCGCAATTGCCGTCTGTCCAACGGCCACACGAACATTCACACCGTTCGGAAGGAATACATCCACCCGCGAGCCGAACCGGATAAGTCCAAACCGCTCGCCAGCGCCAATCGATTGTCCCTCGCCTGCCCAGCAAACAATGCGCCTCGCAATCAGCCCGGCGATTTGAACAACGCCAACATTTCCGTTTTCTGTAGAAATCCGCAGACCGTTGCGTTCATTTTCCGATGAAGCCTTGTCGAGATCGGCGTTGAGAAATTTGCCAGGTTTGTAGGCGATTTGCTCAATTTTGCCACGCACCGGCGCGCGGTTCACATGCACGGAAAACACATTCATGAACACCGATATGCGCAACATCTCGCGGTCGCCAAGTCCAAGCTCGGTCGGTGGATAGGCAGGACCGACAGCGGAAACAACGCCGTCCGCCGGTGATATCACGAGGCTCTCATTGGTCGGCGTGACCCGCTGCGGATCGCGGAAGAAATAGGTGCACCAAAGCGTCAGCGCCAGTCCAAGCCAAAACAGTGTGTCGGAAAAGAATGACAGAAGAAAAGTGGCGGCAGCAAACGCGCCGATAAACGGCCAGCCTTCACGGTGGATCGGGACAAACGTTTTGCGGATTGAATCAACAAGGCTCATGGACTTCACTCATTTCAGGCCTGTGATTAGAACATATGGCCATCATGCGCAATTGAAGGGCAGGACTTCTCAGCCAGGCTCGGGAATTTTCCGCCGCACAATAACGCCCAGTTCGTCGCTCTCCTCCGCCTTGCGCAGACGTTCTGCCGCCTCGCTTGCTTCACGCTGACGGTTCCACATTGATGCGTAAAGGCCCTTCTTCTTCAACAACTGTGTATGGGCCCCGCGTTCAGCAATCTTTCCGTCTTGCAGAACGATGATCTCGTCCGCAGAAATTATCGTCGAAAGGCGATGCGCAATGACCAAAGTTGTGCGCCCTTTGGACACAAGATCCAAAGCAGCTTGAATCTCGCGCTCAGTGTTCGTGTCGAGCGCCGACGTGGCTTCATCAAGAATGAGAATCGGCGGCGCTTTCAAGATGGTGCGTGCAATCGCCACCCGTTGCTTCTCGCCGCCCGAGAGCTTCAGCCCGCGTTCGCCGACCATGGATTTGTAGCCGTCGGGCATCGAGGCAATAAAGCCGTCAATCTGTGCCAGTTCCGCAGCTTGTTTAACCGCCTCTTCGCTCGCGTCCATCCGCCCGTAACGAATGTTATACGCAATCGTGTCGTTGAACAGCACCGTGTCCTGCGGCACCATACCGACGGCAGACCGCAGCGAAACCTGCGTCACATCGCGGATGTCCTGGCCGTCAATTGTGATCGACCCGCTCTGGATGTCGTAGAACCGGAACAAAAGCCGCGACAAAGTCGATTTTCCAGCGCCAGAGGGGCCGACAATAGCGACTGTCTTCCCAGCCGGCACGTCGAACGAGACGCCCTTCAGTATCGGACGCGCTGGATCGTAGGCGAATTCGACGTTCTCAAAACGGATGGCACCGCTTTTGACCGCCAATGGCCTTGCATTCGGGCGGTCAACAACTTCGGCCTTCACGTCGAGCAGGTCGAACATCTGTTCTATGTCCGTCAATCCCTGACGGATCTCGCGGTAGATCATGCCGATGAAATTGAGCGGTATGGAAAGCTGCAACAGCAGTGTGTTGATCAGCACAAAGTCGCCGATGGATTGCTTGCCGGCCTGAACATCCAGCGCCGAAAGAACCATCATCGCCGCCATGCCGATGGCGAA
>JANPGC010000242.1:0-12843 GCA_031423755.1 Phyllobacteriaceae bacterium
ATAAGCATGTGACATCGCCACACACCCTGTCCGGTGGGTTTGCACTGACAATGCCTTAGCGCGCGCCGTAGTCGCAAGCATCGCTCCAGCATCTGGCGCCTTTGTTTTCAGGGCTCATCACCCGCGACAGGAATCCGACCCCCCGCCGCCAAAGCACCGGCCTTTGCCACGACGACCCGGATCATGACACCGTGTCCCTTTGCAAAGAGCACGGGAATTATGGCGCTGGTGCCAGATGTGGGGATAAGTTTGGCACAAATTTGTTCTGGATTGAGGAATTTCAATGGGTTAGCGGGTGAAATCGCATGGATAGAACGCGATTGGCGATCTCCCCCCTTGAGGGGGAGATGTCCGACAGGACAGAGGGGGGTGCCCCCGAACGTTCCACAAAGCCGGTCAATCCATTGTCGCGAGGGCTTCGCCAGCACCGGCTTTGCACACCGCCGGGGCACCCCCTTCTGTCGGCATTCGCCGACATCTTCCCCGCAAGGGGGAAGATCACTGGGAGCCAATTTCTGCGCCGTCACCCGCACATTCTAACAGTAGAGATCATGCCAAACTTTTGTCTTTCCTTCGCCGCGTACGAGGTGACAAAGCGGTGGGGCACTTTCGCGAAGTCACCAAAGCCCGCGTCCGCGTAGGCCAAATCAGCCGACGACAAGCTGCACATAAGCGTTACTTTCAGGATCACCCTCTGGGCTATCATTCTCCGCTATCCAAGAGCCAATGCCATTCTCATATACAGCCAGCATCTGCAGCTTCGTAAGCCCAAACGCGCGGGTCGCGTAGTGTCCTATGTTGCAAACAAAGTCGCTGATAGTGTCCTCAGATATCTCTCCGCCCATTGTCTCATCAGCAAAGGAGCTGACTGCATCGGCTATCCAGTCCGCTCTTTGTTCATTCATTGACATTTTCGCATTCTCCGTTTCTCATCGCAGAGTAGCAAAGCGAAACGGGTTTGCCGGCAGTGAAAATGATATTCGTCGCAAAAATCGGGTCGGCTTATGATGATCACATTGAGAAACGCTATCACTTTCCGAAAAGACTACTTCGAGCCGTAGAGCAGGCGGTTGGTGATTTCATCATCTATTATCAATCAAGGCGCAATGGAGGGAACCTTTCGTACTTCGCCACCGCTAGAGTGACTGGAATTCGCCCGGATAACGCTAAGGTTGACCATTACTATGCCTCTATCGAACATTACCTAGACTTCGATAAGCCGGTCCACTTTCGCCAAAGCGGTGGATTTGAATCGGCGCTCTTCAAACCTGATGGCACGGTAAGTCAAGGAAGGTCACGAGCTTCGGTGAGAGGCATACCTGAGGCCGAATATAACGCGATCGTTTCCGCGGGATATGCAGGAGCACCCGAATGGCCCGACCGCGATGCGCCCCAATCTGGCTTTGAAGAAGAGCAAGCCGAGTTCGAGCGGCCCATGGTCGAGTCCGTCATCAACCGAAAATTTAGAGATATCAAGTTTCGACAGCAGGTCCAATCGGCATACGACCGTCGGTGCGCACTCACTGGCCTGAGGTTGATAAACGGTGGCGGAAGACCAGAGGTTGAAGCGGCCCACATCAGGCCAGTCGCAGCCAACGGGACAGATTCTATTCGCAATGGAATTGCTCTATCCGGGACTGTGCACTGGATGTTTGACCGCGGTTTGATCTCGCTCCGCGACGATTACTCAATATTGCTGTCACGCCATCTCAACAGTGACATAACTCACTTGCTGACAAAGAACATGATCGCTATCGTACCAAAAGACCTAAATAGCCGACCCCACCCGATAAATCTTGAATATCATCGGGATCAGGTTTTCAAACACTAGGTGGCGGCCGTAAACCCTTAGCGAAGCGATGCCGCAAACCGCTGCACCCGCTTGCAAGCCTCTTCCAGCAACTTCTCACTCGTCGCATAACTGATCCGGAAATTCGGCCCGAGCCCAAACGCCGAGCCATGCACAGCCGCGACACCCTCGGCCTCCAGCAGCGCAATGACGAAATCCTCGTCCGTCGCAATCACCTTGCCGGATTCCGTCTTTTTGCCAATCAGCCCCGCCACCGACGGATAGACGTAAAACGCACCTTCCGGCTTGGGGCAGACCATGCCGGTGGCTTGGTTCAGCATTGAGACGACGAGGTCGCGGCGGGCCTCAAAAGCTTTGCGGAATATCGGCAGGTGCGTCTGCGGGCCGTTCAGCGCTTCCACGGCCGCCCACTGCGAGATGGTGGAGGCGCCGGAGGTTTGCTGGCCCTGCACCATGTCCATCGCCTTGATGAGATGCTCGGGACCGGCGGCATAGCCGATGCGCCAGCCGGTCATGGCGTAGGACTTGGAGACGCCGTTCATGGTGAGCGTGCGGTCATACAGCGACGGCTCGACCTGCGCCGGAGTGACGAACTGGAAGTCGCCGTAGACGAGATGCTCATACATGTCGTCGGTGAGGATCCAGACATGCGGATGGCGCACGAGAACGTCGGTCAGCGCCTTCATTTCGGCATGGCTGTACGCCGCGCCGGACGGGTTGGACGGCGAGTTGAGGATGACCCACTTGGTCTTCGGCGTGATGGCGCGGTCAAGATCTTCGGCCTGAAGCTTGAAATTGTTCTCAAGCGTCGTGGCGACAAAAACCGGTGTGCCATAGTTCAGCGCCACCATTTCCGGATATGACACCCAGTAAGGCGCGGGGATGACGACCTCGTCGCCGGGGTTCAGCGTGGCGAGCAGGGCATTGTAGAGCACCTGCTTGCCGCCGGTGCCGACGATGGTTTGGCTTGGCCTATAGTCGAGGCCGTTCTCGCGCTTGAACTTGGCGGCAATCGCCTCGCGCAGCTGCGGAATGCCCGAAACCGGCGGATATTTGGTCTCGCCGCGGCGGATGGCGGCGATGGCGGCTTCCTTGATGTTGTCGGGCGTGTCGAAATCCGGCTCGCCGACCGACAGCGAGATGATGTCCTTGCCCGCCGCCTTCAGGTCGCGCGCTTTCTGCGTGATGACGATAGTAGCGGAAGGCTTTACGCGCGAAAGGACATCAGCAAGAAAGGCCATGGCGGGAGACTCCGTTGGGGCAGGAATTGCGCCGTCCCTATCGCGCAGGCAGCGTCAATTCGCAAGGCAAAATCCGGCAAAACGCTGACGAAATGAACATGCTTAACGAAATCTTGAAGCTATCGGGCGCATTTTACGGAACTTCGCACGAGGTTTGAGATGTCCGACGCTACGCTCTCCCACATGGTCGCATTCGACAACGGCACGCACGGCGCGCTGTTCGGCTCCTGGCAACTGAAGAGCGCGTTTCAGCCGATCTTCACGCTTGGCACAGGCCATGCCGAAATCGCCGGGTTCGAGGCGCTGATCCGCCCGTTCCTCGCCGGGCGCGCGGCTTCGCCTGCCACGCTGTTCCGCACCGTGAAGGGCGGCGAGCGGGGCGCGCTGGAGACGGTGACGCGTGATTTGCACATGAGGAACGCCGCGACGCTGCCGGTGAAGGGCGCGCTGCTGTTCATCAATCTCGACCCGTCGGCCTTTTCGGACCTGCTGGAGATTTCGCAGGCGCTGGCGTCGGTGCGGCGGCAATGGGCGAAGACTGGAAACGCGCCCCGGCGGCTGGTGTGCGAAATCACGGAAGGCAAAGCCAAGTCCCCCGCATTGCTGTTTTCGCTCGCAGACACCATCCGCGCAAATGGCTTCCGGCTGGCCATAGACGACTATGGCGCGAAGGAGTCTGACGCCGCGCGCCTGTCGCGGCTGCGGCCGGACATCGTCAAGCTTGATGGTCGCTGGGTCACACGGTTGATGCAGACCAAGGCGGGCTACGGCCACGCCAAGGACATGGTGCAGCGCTTGGCCGGCCTTGGCATCGAAACCGTGTTTGAAGGCATTGAGGAACTGCGCGAGCTCGAACTCAGCGAAAGCGCGGGCGCGACCTTTGTTCAAGGCTATGCGCTGGCCCGGCCCGAAATTGCGCCGACGAGCTTTGCCCGCTTCATCGCGCCCGCGGTGCCGCAGAGCGCCCGCGACGCGCTGCTGGAAGCTGTGCGCCATATGACAGCCATGGACCAGCAAAACATCGGCTACGGCCACCGCGCCGCCTGACCGGTCACCGGTCTGAATAGGCCGGTTCACAAACTTTCATTTGTGTTCCGCGCCGCGCTCGAACATCGTTCGCATGATGCACGAAAGGCGCGCCAAATGCTCACCCTCTATTCCATGCCAAGCTCCGGCAACTCCTACAAGGTGCGGCTGCTGCTCGCCAAGCTTGCCATTCCATTCAGACACATCGCCGCCGAATATGGCTCGGGCGTCACAACGTCAGATGCGTTCCGCAAACTGAACCCGAACGGCAAGGTGCCGCTGGTGGTGCTGGAGGACGGGCGGACACTCGCCGAGTCCGATGCGATCCTGACATACTTCGGCGAGGGCACGCGCTTTGTGCCGGAAGACAGATATGACCGCGCCAAGATGTTCGAGTGGATGTTCTTCGAGCAGAATTACCATGAGGGCGTCATCGCCGTGCGTGCGGCCATCCTCACCTATCCGCACCGCGCCGCGCAAGCGACGCCGGAGCGCCTCGCCGACCTGCTGGAAAGCGGCCACCGGGTGCTCGGCGTCATGGAGGCGCAGCTGGAAAAGTCACTGTATATCGCGGGCGATGCCTTCACCCTCGCCGATATTGCGCTCTATGCCTACACCCATACTGCAGACTCGAAAGGCGGATTCGAGATGGAGCGCTTCCCGTGCATCAATGAGTGGCTCAAGCGCTGCGCGAAGGACACCGGCCATGTGCCGCTGGAATGGGGTTGTGATTGACGTGACGGCCCGAGGGTTCCACTATCAGCCTTTCGGCATACAGGGAGCTTCGTCATGCACGAGGAAAACAACACGCCGCTTCAAGTCCGTTTCAGCGTGAGCTTTCTGGGACGCCTTCGCATTGGCGCAGCTCTTGCCCTGCTCACTTTTGGCATGACCGCTGCCAACGCCCAGACTGTGGCACCCGAAGCCGCCACCGGCCGCATCGTCAAGACCGTCGAAACCACCAAGCTCGACATGGTCGCCGCAGCCAATCCATTGGCAGCGAAGGCGGGCAAAGATATTCTCGCGGCAGGCGGCAGCGCCATGGATGCGGCGATTGCCGTGCAGCTGGTGCTCAATCTGGTCGAGCCACAAAGCTCCGGCCTCGGCGGCGGCGCACTTCTGGTGCATTGGGACGGTAAATCCATGGCGACGCTCGACGGGCGCGAAACTGCGCCTGCTGCTGCGATACCGGAACGATTCCTCTGGGCCGATGGCAAGCCGGTGGAGTTTTATGCAGCCGTCGTTGGCGGACGCTCCGTTGGCGTGCCCGGCACGCCGAGATTGCTGGAAGCGGCGCACGGAAGATGGGGCAAGCTGCCGTGGGCAAAGCTGTTTGAACCTGCGATCAGTATAGCCGAAAACGGCTTCAACATCTCCCCGCGTCTTGCCGGACTGCTCGCAAAAGACAAGTTCCTCAGCCGCGACCCCAATGCCAAGGCGCTGTATTTCAACGAAGATGGCTCGCCGAAAGCGGCAGGCACGCTGCTGAAAAACCCTGCGATGGCGGCGACGCTGCGGGCACTCGCGCAAAACGGCATGGATGCGTTTTATACCGGCGACATCGCTCAGGACATTGTCGACACGGTAACCAAGCATCCGGCGAACCCGGGCGACATGACGCTGGCCGATCTGAAAGGCTACAAGGCCGTCGAGCGCGCCGCTGTCTGCGGTCCCTATCGTGGCAAAAAGGTCTGCGGCATGGGCCCGCCCAGTTCCGGCGCGGTCGCAGTGCTCCAAACCCTGAGCGTGCTGGAGGGGCAGGACATGGCAGCAATGCCAGCCGGTCCTGACGCTGCGCACTGGATGGCGGAAGCAGAGCGGCTGGCCTTTGCGGACCGCGCGCAATACCTTGCCGACCCGGATTTCGTCTCTGTTCCGGTCGAAGGATTGCTCGACGCGGAGTATCTTAAATCACGAGCGGCGCTGGTCGATCCGGCAAAATCCATGGGAACAGCCAAGGCAGGCGAACCGCCGCGCAAGAAGGCGGAAATCCATGCGCCATCCGATGGCATCGAATTCGGCACCAGCCATATTTCCATCATCGACCGGTTCGGCAATGCCGTCTCAATGACCACGACCATCGAAGACGGTTTCGGCGCGCGATTGATGACCAAGAGCGGATTTCTGCTCAACAATGAACTGACGGATTTCTCGTTCCTGCCAACGAAAGACGGACTGACCATCGCCAACCGTGTCGAGCCCGGCAAGCGCCCGCGCAGTTCCATGGCTCCGACCATAGTCCTTGATGAATCAGGCAAGCTGTATGCCGTCGTCGGCTCGCCCGGCGGCAGCCTCATCATCAACTTTGTCGTCAAGACACTGGTCGCCCTGATCGATTGGAAACTCGACCCGCAAGTGGCGGTCGACCTCCCCAATTTCGGCAGCCGCAATGGCCCGACGGAGCTTGAAACGGGGACGGAAGCGGAAGGCTGGAAGTCCGCACTCGAGGCCAAGGGCCATGCAGTCAAGCTCATCGAGATGACGTCCGGCATTCAGGCGATTGTGGTCACCGAGGACGGCTTTTTTGGCGGTGCCGACTCGCGGCGCGAAGGGGTGGCGATTGGGAATTAGCTTGTCGGCCGCATGCCAATCATGAGGGGAAAGCGATGAACAACGAAACAAGTCTGAACGCCAACCGGCGCACGGCGATGGCGTTCTACGATCTGATGTTCAACCAGTGCCGCCCCCGCGAGGCGATCGAAGCGTTCACAGGTGAAGTCTACATTCAGCACAACCCGCATGTCGGCGATGGCAAGGAGGCTTTCATCGCATATTTCGAGAAAATGGCACGAGAATATCCAGGCAAAAAGGTTGAGTTCGTCCGGTCAATTGCCGAGAGCAATCTTGTGGTGTTGCACTGCCGCCAGACATGGCCTGGCCTTCCTGATTACGCAGGGATTGATATTTTCCGGCTGGATGAAGACGGCAAAATTGTCGAGCATTGGGATGTGCTGCAAACCGTTCCGGACGAAATGGCACACGGCAACGGCATGTTTTGACACTGAACCAGCCGGCAACACCTCGTTGTGCACAAGCTCAAGTTCGACACTTGCCACGCATGCTCCGTTCTCATCAAGACTGGATTTCAACTCGCCAAACAACTGCGCGCCGGCGTCACCCATAAAAATCTCTGTACCATCGTACGAAGCGGGCAACACCTTCGCGAAATGGCGTCTGCGGCTGATAACCGGTCAAGGCTTTCAGCAACGAAGCGTCTGCCCATGTCGCCGGCACGTCGCCCTTCTGCATAGGCATGTAATTGCGGATCGCCTTGCGGCCAATCTCATCCTCAATTGCATTGATGAAATCCATAAGCCGGACCTTGTCCGAGTTGCCAATGTTGACCACCCTGTAGGGTGCGACAGGGCTTAAGCTATCGCCTTCCGCAATTGCTGAGGCGTTTTCAGGGCGTGATGGCACAGCGTCAATCAACAGCCTTATGCCGCGTACCAAATCTTCGACATATGTGAAGTCGCGCCACATATCGCCATTGTTGTAAATGTCGATGGGCGTGCCATCGATAATGCCTTTGGTAAACTTGAAAAGGGCCATGTCAGGCCTGCCCCAAGGACCGTAAACAGTAAAGAAGCGGAACATCGTGACAGGCAGCCCATAAACGTGGGCATAAGAGTGCCCCATCATTTCATTGGCCTTCTTGGTTGCGGCGTAGAAGGTCAGCGGTGTCTCTGTCTTCTCAGTCTCGGTGAATGGCATCAGCTCATTGGCACCATAGACCGACGACGTTGAGGCCATCAGCAGATGATCGATCTGCAGTTCACGAGCGCACTCCATCACATTGAAGGCCCCGATCAAGTTTGACTCGACGTAAGCGCGCGGATTTTCGATGCTGTAGCGCACCCCTGCCTGTGCCGCCAAATGCACGATTACATCAGGCTGAAATGCCTTAACTGCGCCATTGAGCGCCGGCATATCTTCAAGCATCGCTTCGGTGGCGCTGAAATGCTCAAACTGCCGCAACATCGCATGCCGTCGTTGCTTAAGCCGCACATCGTAATAGTCAGTGATCCCGTCGTAGCCGTGAACACTGAAGCCCTCAGTCAAAAGCAGGCGTGAGAGATGGTAGCCGATAAAGCCTGCCGAACCAGTCACCAGGACTTTACGCATTCTTGTGTACTCCCACGTTCCGCTCAGTTGCAGGAACCGGCAAAGTTGGAATTTGAGTGGCCGCGATGATCATGGAAAATGGAAGTCCGCGTTGGCTCGACCTTTCTTTTGCCGTGACAGTATCCAGATCCGGGGTGTCCCAATGTCCACAACAATCGGGATTGGCAGCCGTCAGCTGGTGGCCGACTGCGAGAGGGGTGTGTTTCTTGCGCAGGCTCACTCTGCATCAACCTCGTTCAGCCGCGTGCCGCGACCGATCGCGAAATACTCAAATCCTTGCTGCCGAAGATAGGTCGGGTCGTAGAGATTGCGTCCGTCGAAAATAATCGGGCGCAACAGCTCTTGCTTGAGCGCGCTGAAATCCGGGCCGCGAAAAGCCTTCCATTCGGTGACAATCACAAGTGCGTCGGCGCCGTGCGCGGCCTCGTGAGGCGTATTGCAAAAGTTGATCCGCTCGTAACCATCTTCAATGCCCGACAGGTCCAACTTCAGAAGTCGCCTTGCCTCGTCCATGGCGACTGGATCATACGCGTTAATTTCAGCGCCGGCCTCAATCAACAGCCGGATGAGTTCCCGGCTGGGCGCTTCGCGCATGTCGTCAGTCTCCGGCTTGAAAGCCAGACCCCAAACAGCAAACCGCATTCCACCGAGGTCGGGCCCAAGCCTGCTCCTGATTTTCTCGAACAAGACGCGCTTTTGACGGGCATTCACCGAATTGACGGCCTTGAGAATACTGAGTTCAAGACCGTTTTCCACGGCCGTTCGCTGCAACGCATTGACATCCTTGGGAAAACAGGAGCCCCCATAACCGGTGCCAGCATAGAGAAAGCTGTAGCCTATTCGCGTGTCAGCACCGATGCCCTGCCGCACCATCTCGATGTCGACACCAACCCGGTCAGCCAGATTGGCCATCTCGTTCATAAAGCTGATGCGGGTGGCAAGCATCGCATTGGCTGCATATTTTGTGAACTCTGCAGAACGGCGGTCCATAAAGATCAAGCGATCATGATTCCGGTTGAAAGGCGCATAAAGCGTGCGCATGGTTGCGCGCGCACGGTCGGCAGACGGATCTGTGCCGTTCACGCCAATGATGATCCGATCCGGGCGCATGAAGTCGGCTATGGCAGCGCCCTCTTTGAGAAATTCGGGATTGGAGACAACGCTGAAGGACAAATCGCCAAGGTTGCGCTGACGCAGTTGCTCGTCGATGACCATTGCCACTTTATCTCCGGTGCCAACGGGCACTGTTGATTTGTTTATGACGGTCTTGG
The DNA here is from genome assembly GCA_031423755.1 of Phyllobacteriaceae bacterium. GTDB lineage: Bacteria > Pseudomonadota > Alphaproteobacteria > Rhizobiales > Rhizobiaceae > JANMEX01. The sequence continues at coordinate 9,474 of JANPGC010000242.1, forward strand.
CGCTTGTCATGAATCGGCCGATGTTTGAGGCAGCGGCGAGGACGTGTCGAAGGTCCGCCCCGCCGTCCTCGTCAGCGGGCGTGCCAACGGCGATGAACTGAACGTCAGAGTAATGAACGCCAAGCTCGACATCGTCGGTGAACATCAGCCGTCCGGCAGCCGTGTTGCGCTCAAACAATTCACGCAATCCCTGTTCATATATCGGAATTTTGCCGGAATTCAGCGCGCGGACTTTGCTGGAATTCAGATCCATGCACATGACGAAATTGCCCTGTTCGGCAAGGCATGTCGCAGTCACCAAACCAACGTAGCCGGTGCCAATGATTGTAATTTTCATGCTTCAGACCACAGTCGCCATGTTGCAGTGTTTCTCGTTTCGCCAGCAATCAGAACGCGGGACATTCCATAACCGGCGTGGTTGACTTTGCAAACCGAAACAGCATGGCCATGTTGGCGTTTTGCGGTGTGGTCCCTCGCGCGCGCACTGGTGCATGTCACCGTTGCGGCTTCGGCGGCGGTGGCTGTGTTGGGGGCCGCCATGGTGTTGCTGCGTCAGACAACACCATTTTTCATTCCCTTAAAACTGCGCCGAGGATTGCGGTCGACCTTCTCGATGCCTGGAAGGCGGAGAACCAAACTGGCGATGGCGCTTCCCCGCAAACGTAAAAAGCGGAGCCAAAGCCCCGCTTCTCAAATTCAAATGCCCAAAATCAGGCCGCAGACAGCTGGTCCGCAGAGGACTTGCCGGTGCGGCGGTCCTGGGTGATTTCGTAATTGACCTTCTGGCCGTCGTTCAGCGCGTTCATGCCTGAGCGCTCAACGGCGGAAATGTGGACGAAAATATCCGGCCCGCCGGCATCCGGCTGAATGAAACCATAGCCCTTTTGGCCGTTGAACCATTTGACAGTACCTGTCGCCATTTAAGTCTGTTCCTTGTGACTGGCTGACGTTTGACTGGCGCCTTTTCGCGCCAGTCGGCTGGGATCGAAGTTTCCGGATTCAACGTCGGCAAGCAAGGAAGTCTTGGAAAGCAAGGAAGTCTTGGCGGCAGATCGTGTGGTCTTGAAGCTCGATGTGAAATTTATAGGCACGATTTTTCGCAAGTGCAAGACGACCGGCGCGGCAAGCGCCCTTGCGTCATTCGCCCGTTGGTGAAACGATGCTGTTGGAACGCTGGAGGAGTGTTCCTTGCGACGGTCGTCAGACCGGCCGCCGCCACCCTTGGACCATGCGGTTGAGGAGGCCAAATCATGGGAAAACGTAGCGGAGAACGATCCACGGGTCCGAAATGCGTCGCCATTGTCGGACCCTTTGCAAGTGGCAAGACAAGCCTCTTTGAAGCGCTCCTCGCCCGAACGGGCGCAATAGCCAAGCAGGCCGCAGCCGGTTCCGGCAATACGGTTGGCGACCCTTCCCCAGAAGCCAAAGCCCACAAGATGAGTGTGGAGGCAACCATCGCCTCAACGGCGTTTATGGGCGAGAGTATCACTTTTGTTGATTGCCCCGGCTCGGTCGAGTTCGCGCATGAGGCCGAGCCCGTGCTTGCGGCTGCCGACATGGCGGTGGTGGTGGCGGAGGCCGATGAGAAGAAGCTGCCGGCGCTGCAACTGGCGCTGCGGCGGCTGGATGATCTCGGCATTCCGCATGTTTTGTTTTTGAACAAGATCGACAAGGCCAGCCAAAGCGTGCGCGACACGTTGAAGCTGCTGCAACCCGTAAGCCGCACGCCAATGCTGCTGCGCCAGATTCCGATATGGAAAGACGGAATCGCAACCGGCTACATCGACCTCGCGCTGGAGCGGGCGTTCGTCTACCGCGAACATGCAGAATCGCAGATGATCCCGCTTTCAGGAGATGACGCTGCGCGTGAGATCGAGGCGCGCTACTCGATGCTGGAACGGCTCGCCGATCATGACGACGAATTGATGGAGCAACTGCTGACCGACATCGCCCCGCCGAAGGACGAGGTGTTCGACGACCTCGCAGCTGACCTGCGCGAAGGCTTGGTGATGCCCGTGTTCATCGGCGCGGCAGAGCGCGGCAACGGCATTTCGCGGCTGTTGAAGGCCATCCGCCACGAGGGGCCGGACTCTGCTGTCACCGCCAGGCGGCTCGGCATTTCGGCGACCGTGCCGACAGTGCAGGTCATCAAGTCGATCCATACCTCGCATGCCGGAAAACTCTCCGTAGCGCGCATCTTCGGCGGCGCGATCAATGATGCCGCCGACTTGACATTGCCCGACGGCCAGACGGCACGGATTTCAGGTATCTACAGCCTCCTCGGCATGGCGCAAAAGAAGCTGGCCTCCGCAGCCGCTGGCGAGACTGTCGCTCTCGGCAAGCTGGACCAGGCCAAGACTGGCCAGACGCTTTCAGCCGGTAAGTCGGCTACCAAACAGCTCACCGTCGCCTTAGCTCCTACCCCGGTCATGTCGATGTCTGTGCAGCCGAAGGAGCGCAAAGACGAGGTCAAACTGTCAGCAGCGCTAAACAAGATCGCCGACGAAGACCCGTCGCTGCAAGTGCACCATGCGGCACAAACCGCCGAGACGATCCTCGGCGGCCAAGGAGAAATGCACTTGCGCGTCGTGCTGGAGCGGCTGTCTGGGCGCTACGGCATTGCGGCTGACACCAAGGTGCCGCTGGTCGCCTGGCGCGAGACCATATCCAAATCCGCCACCCACCGCGCCCGCCACAAGAAACAGTCCGGCGGGCATGGCCAGTTCGGCGATGTGCAGCTTGACGTCAAGCCGTTGCCGCGCGGGACGGGATTTGAGTTTACCGACACGATCACCGGCGGCGTGGTGCCGAAAAATTACATCCCGTCGGTCGAAGAAGGCGTGCGCGATTTCCTGAAGTTCGGCCCGCTCGGCTTCCCGCTGGTCGATCTTGCCGTCAACCTGTCGGACGGCTCCTATCACACGGTCGATTCATCCGATATGGCCTTCCAGATGGCAGCAAAACAGTGCCTGCGCGAGGCGATTCCATCCTGCGGATCTGTGCTTCTGGAGCCGGTGATGAAGGTTGAAGTCGTAACGCCCGAAAGCGGCATGGCGGCAGCAACGGGCATTCTCACGCAACGCCGTGGCCAGATCCTCGGCTTCAACCCGCGCGAAGGCTGGGAAGGCTGGAATGTTATCGAGGCGCTGGCGCCGGAATCGGAGCTGCGCGGGCTGATCGTCGAGCTGCGCTCGGCCACCTCGGGCGTCGCGTCCTATACCGCGAGTTTCGACCACATGGCGGAATTGGCGGGACGCATGGCCGATGATGTGATCAAAGCGCATGGGAAGAGGAATGCGGAGGGGTGAAGACCAGTGGCAACCCTCGGAGCTGCCCCTCATCCGCCCCTATCGGGGCACCTTCTCCCCGC
>JANPGC010000243.1:0-10248 GCA_031423755.1 Phyllobacteriaceae bacterium
AGCATCGCCTGAAAATCCGTGCGGTTTTCACGCAAGATTCGATCAGAAAGTTTTTCACTTGTCACCGCGTCAAGCCTCCAGTCCAGGTTCGGCAGCTGCCCGGAAGGTCCGCACGCGTTCGATATCGACGGGGTTCCACCACACACCGCCGTGCTTCAGCGATGAGGCAACGATGACTCCGTTCGTACGCTTGAGGATATCAATTATATTATCCTTGTTGACACCGGAGCCGACAAGCAAAGGCAATTGTGTCGCTGCGCCGATCTCCTCGATCTCCTCTATCGTTGCCGCGTTCCCGGTCCGCTGACCTGTGGCAATCACGCCGTCTGCGTCGAAGAATGCAAGATCGCGCGTGAGTTCTGTTATTGACCGGTCAGCAACGATAGCATGGCTGCCATGTTTGACATGGCTGTCAGCAAAAACCTTGATGTGTTCCGCCCGAAGAAGCGACCGGTAGCGCATTGCTTGTGCTGCCCTGCCTTCCATGAAGCCTTCGTTCGCCACGTATGCGTTCGCCCACTGATTAACCCGAATGAACTTGGCACCCCCCGCCAAGGCGATGGCAAAGGCCGGAATGGGGGCGTTTGCAAGCACGTTGATTCCCAGTGGGATGCCAACGGCTCGCGCAATCCGGTCAGTGACCACAGACATGAAACCTGTCGTCTCGGGGCCAATATCGTCTGGTTTCGAGAACGGCACATCACCATGATTTTCGATGATAAGACCGTGAAGACCGCCTTCGATACACGCTTGCGCGTCGCGCATGCAGCCATCGTAGATTGCGTTCATATCAGCGCCGCGGTAGCGAGGCGAACCGGGAAAGGCCGGACAATGAATCATGCCGATCAGAACCTTTTCGGTGCCGAATATGTCCTTCACTGCATGGGAGTCGCTGCCTGCAATTTGCTGCATATCTCTTCCTTCAAACGCCTGTTTTCAGCTTTCGTGTCGTCAGTTTTTCGCCAACCAGCCGAGCAGGTTCTTCCAAAGCTTGCCGTAACCCTCCCACTCGCAGAATGCCGGGGAAAGCCAGTGCGGACCAATATCGGATGTCCAAGCCGCAGTGCGCCCGTGCCCATACGATCCAAGCACGAGAAGCGGGTGTCCGCCTTGATCCTGCGGCAGCCGGACAATTACCTCCGCGCCGTCTCTAACTTCGACTTCATTGACGCCGAGAAGAAGTGGCCAAACTCCGGTCAAACCAGCCATCACAGGATGCTCAGGCTTGATGATGTCAACGGTGGTGCCCTCCGGGATTTCGACGCGATCATCATAAGGAAGGCAGGTTACGGGTAGCACGTCTTCCACCGGTGTCCGGCGCCAGCGCGCCTTTCCATCAATGCCTTGGAATGAGAAGTAGCCGCCAACCATCAGCAGCGCTCCGCCTTTCTCAACCCACGACTTGATGAGTTTCAGCCGGTTGGGAACGGTGCGGGAATGTAACCAGACATCCGGTGGCAGCAGAAGGGAATTGGCGCCTATATCGGACAGGATGATGACGTCAAAGGCGGCAAGACCGGCCATTTCATATGGGAATTTCTCGACCGCCTCGTGAGCGGGCATATAGGTCAGCTCAAAATCACTGCCTGCAAGTGCCTTGACGAGTGGTTCAGCACCGAGATGAAAGGTCACACTGCCGAACTGGTCGAAGCCCTTGTAGTGCGTGGCGGAGCTAACCCAGCTCTCGCCGACGAGTAGAACTTTCTTTGTCATCGCAGGACCATTCTCTTGTGTTCAAGCAAATACATCATCGTCAAACCGAAGCTTGAAAGACTGTACGCGGGTTGGTTTTCATCATCGCATCGAGCTCACTGTCGTCGAGCCCATGTCTTTTCAGGCGCGGGAGAAAATGCTGCAGCAAGTAGGCATAGCCATTGCCACCGTAACGGGTCAGCATCATCTTCAAAAACACGTCGTGCGACAGCAATATGCGGTCGCTATGACCGGCCTCAACCAACTTTACGATAGCGCGGGCGGCATCTTCGTCACTTGGGCACTGGACCTGTTGGTCGGCGTAAAAGAAATCCATGCCGATCATGTCGTATTCGAGAAATGCGCCGCGCGAGGCAAGCTCGCATTGATAGGCGAGGTCATCATGGGACGGGTTCATGTGACAAAGAACGGTGTGCCTCAACTCGCCGCCTTCCTGCGCCACCACGTCAAGAACCTTATGACCCAGTCTGAACCAGCCCGGTAAATGTACCATCAGCGGCAACCCGGTCCGGACATGCGCCTGAGCAGCACCCCTCAACGACTTTTCTTCCTCTGCGGTAAAGTCTTGCGAGACGCCAATTTCACCGATGAGGCCAATCTTGGCATCCGAGCCATCGACCCCTTGCAGCGCTTCATGGACAATTTCGTCGGCAATGTCTTTGACACTCATGCTGGTGACTTCGACCGGATGCGATGAGCCGAGATAGTAGCCGGCACCCATCACAATATTCAGGCGCGAAGCTTTTGAGATGCGCTGCATGGCTCGTGGGTTTCGACCTATGCCTTTGCAGGTTGGCTCTACCACCGTATGCCCGCCTGCGTCCGCAAACGCTTTAAGCTCTGACACCGCCAGCGGCTCGTCATCCAAGGTGATATTGTGCATATTGACGAAAGGGTCTTGGCGCAATTCACCAAGAATTTCGATGCAAACCAGGCTTGTAGCCAGATATTGGCGCTTCTCGGTCTTCGGCGCATGCCACCAGCACCGGCAATCGTTAAGCACATGCTCGTGCATAAGGGTGACCCCGAGTGTTTCAGCCGGGATGATGCCGTTCACTGTCATGACGTTGCCGGAGCGGATGTGACCTTCGGACAGTTCGCTTGTCATCGGCTCACCTTTTCTTCAACGGGGTGAGTCGGAAATTTGTGGTGAAAATGCGCGTATTCAGCCAGATGGCAACGAGAATGATCGCTCCAGTTACAATCTGGGTGAAAAAGGGCGAAATATGCATCAAGATCAATCCGTTGCCAATAACGGCGATCGTAAGCGTGCCAAGCACGGTGCCGAGCATCGTGCCACGGCCGCCGGTCAGCGACGTGCCACCAAGTACAACGGCGGCAATGACCTGTAACTCAAAGCCGACTGCGGCATTGGAGGAACCAGAGCCAAGACGCGCGGCGATCAATAGTCCGGCGACTGCACTGGCAACGCCGGCGATGACATAGACAGATGCGATGATCCATTTTGCCGGCATGCCGACACGCCGGGCCGCCTCCATGTTGGACCCGACCGCGACCACCTGCCGGCCGTACTTGGTCGAAGTTATAACCACATACCCAAGTATGGTGAGGACTGTGGCAATTACCGCCGGAACTGGCATGCCTGCAAGGACGCCGCGACCAAGCGCGAAGAAGCCTGGCGCGTCCTTGATCGGGATTGAATAGCCCTGCGTCAGGTACAGTGCGAAGCCGCGGAGGATCGATAGCCCCGCAAGTGTGACTATGAAGGCCGGAATGCCTTGATAGGCGACGAACCAGCCTTGGGCGAACCCGAGGAAGGCACCAAACGCAATCATCGCCATGACTACCAATGGCCAAGGATAACCCAAAGCCATAATGATGGCAGCGACGGCATTGATCAATGCCACCTGTGATCCGACCGACAGGTCGATGCCGCCTGTAATGATCACGTACGTCATTGCTACGGCGACGATCAGGATCGGCGCGGCCTGCCGGAGTACGTTGAGTATATTTCCAATGGTCAGGAATGTGTCACTGCCAATGGAAAACAGCACCATGCAAGCGGCGAAAAAGACAGTGATCGACAAAACCTGCGCGTGCTCGCTGACGAAATCAGCGAGCGGCGAACCCTGCTTGCGCTCGGTGTAGACAGTCAATGCTTTGCTCCTTCCCCGACGATGAGTTTGATCAGATCTTCAAGGCTGGTGTTGTCTATCTGTCGCTCGGCAACCTTGGTCCCCTCGTACATGACGGCGATGCGATCGCAGACACGGAAAAGGTCCTGCAAACGGTGTGTGATGAGAATGACGGAAACCCCGTTTGCCTTGACCCTGTTAATCAGCGAAAGAACCGCCTCGACCTCCGCAACAGCGAGCGCGGACGTCGGTTCATCCATGATCAGGATCTTGGGCTTGAACGATGCCGCGCGCGCGATGGCTATTGCCTGACGCTGTCCGCCGGAGAGTTGCGCAACCTTGCTGGTCAATTTTGGAATGCGTATTTCGAGCGCATCGAGCATCTTGCGCGCCTCCACCAGCATGGTCTTGCGGTCAAGAAACGGTCCTTTGCTCAACTCGCGTCCAAGAAACAGATTGCCCACGACGTCGATATGGTCACATAGACTAAGGTCTTGAAACACCATTTCAATATTTCGGTTACGCGCGTCGGCAGGACCAGAAAAGCGAATGTCCTCGCCTTCAAGCGTAATCGTTCCGCTGTCCGGGATATAGGTGCCGGAAATAATTTTGGTCAGTGTTGACTTACCTGCCGCATTGTCACCAACCAGACCAAGACATTCACCTGGGAAAATATCCAAATCGACTCCGCGAAGCGCTTGATGCGAGCCGAAAGACTTGCGGATTCCCTTTAAAGATATACGTGCGATACCAGCATGCCGCACACCGGAGAGAATATTCCCTCCGGTAGCGTTGACAGATTTACCATGCTGTCCGTTAACACTGCTCATTTGAAGACAGCTTTATATGGTTCGACGTTGTCCTTTGTGACGATCGTTATTGGCACAGACACCGACTTCTCGACAGTTCCGCCTGCCGATATCTTGAGCAGCGTATCAACGGCGGCCGCACCCATCAGGGATGGATCCTGTTGGACAACTGCAACCACGTAGCCCTTATCGATGCCTGCGATGACGTCGGCGGTCAGATCCCAGCCGAACACCTTTATCGTATCCTGCTTGCCCTGGCTTTCGACAGCGGCAACAGCGCCGACCATTGCCGGTTCCCCTGTGGCATAGATCGCCGTAAGGTCGGGATTGCCGGTGATCAGGTTTTCGGCAGCCGCCAGTGCATTGTCCTGAATGTTCTGGCCGTCAACCACGCCCGCCATCTCAATGCCTTCTACACCTTTGATCGCCGTTTCAAAGCCTTCCTGACGAACGTTCTGGATGTAAGAGTTGAGCGCGCCGACAACGCCGATCTTTGCTTTGCCGCCCATGTTTGCCTTGACATAATCCAAGAAAAACTTGCCCATGTCTGCGCCTGCCTTGGCGTTGTCGACACCAATTTGCGCCTTCTGCGGCCCATCCGGCAATATGGCGTCGATTGCCGCAACCGGTATCCCCGCGTCTGCCGCCTGCTTGACTGCAGGCATAATGCCATTCACGTCAATGGCGACGACCGCAAGGCCTGACACCTTTTCTTGAATGTAGGTCTCAATTGCGCTGTTCTGCGCAGTCGCTTCATTGTTGGCATTGAAGATCACCAGCTTGACGCCAGCGGCATCGGCGGCCTTCTGCGCACCTTCATTCATCTGGGTGAAGAACAGCGCCTGCTGATTTATCTGAACGAGTGCGATGGTTTTCTGGTCCTGTGCCAGAGCTGACGACGCTCCGATAACGGTCAGCGCCGTAAAACCGGCGGCTGCGATAATGGTTCTGCGGGTCACACTGATAGTCATGGTCTCATCCTCTATTGGTTTTTACAGTTGCTTTTTCCTTATTTCGCAGGCGGTGCAACGGAGTTCCGCACGACGATATCGACGGGCATGAGTTCCTCGGAAGCAGATGGCTTCCAGTCCTGCCAGTTTGTTTCCAGAAGCATCTCCAGTGACCTTCTGCCGATCTCCCGAACGGGCTGACGAATGACAGTGAGGGGCGGTGAAAAGAGGTGAAGCGGCCCAACATCATCGAACCCGATGATCGACACATCACGTGGAACAGAAACGTCGCGCGCTTTGAAAACCTCGATCACGCCGATTGCAATCTCGTCTGAGCTTGCAAAAATGGCGGTCGCGCTGTTTTTCTCTTCCAGAAACCGCAGGGCGGCCTCGCGGCCATATTCTACCGAATATTCACCGGCATACCGGTCAACCCGCGCCTGATCGCTGTGCGTTTCCTGCAACGCCCTCAGCAATCCATTGCAACGCCGACGGGCGCTGATCATCCGCTCATCGCCGCCAATGAACACGACGTGTTTATGGCCATAGCTTCCGAGATGCGCCCCGGCGAGATATCCGCCGCGATCATTGTCGCAAAACAATTTCGGAGCATTCGAACCCGGGACATCTTCGTCGACAATGATGACTTTGCCCGTCCGATTGATCAACGCAGCCAAGGTTCCATCATCAGCGTGGTTTGTCACAAATATGAGGCCGTCGACGTGATTGCGCTCAATCAGCTGCAGGTACTCAACTTCGCGACCGGCGCGGTTGAGTGTTGCGTGCAGGGAGACGGCCAACCTCTTTTCATCTGCCGCGTCTTCCACCGCAGCAACGAGCGTCGAAAAGAAGGGATTGGCGATGTCTGGGACCACCAGCCCAATCGTGTCCGACCGCCCCATGCTCAAGCGACGCGCATGCGGATTTGGCCGGTAGTTGAGCGACCTTATGGCATCTTCAATACGTTTTTTTGTCTGAAAGGGCAGGTCAAGTCCACCATTCATGAGCCGGGAAACGGTTGTCACAGAGACCCCGGCTGCCGCGGCAACATCTTTAAGACTTGGTGTCTTTGTCTTGAGCAATTCCTGCTTCCTGTCTTGTAAAGCGGATTAGTAAAGCGCTTTACAAAGAAATATTCGAACTGATCGCTTGTCAAGACTCATTTCGAGATTTTTTGAAAATTATCCGAGGGACAGTTGCTACAGCAAAAAGCTCGAGTGAAGAAATCAGCACGACACCGATCTCCAATTATGGCTCCCCGACATGCTGTCTCGGCATCCAACATCAGAAAATCAACCCGATAGATGAACTGCTGCGCTTGAGCGCTCATGGACCTGCGTGGAGCAGAGCCTCGTTCATGCCGATATTGTCAGCACCGGGGACCCAGCATCTCACTTGTCGGTCAATGCCAAACCAGCAACATGACATCTGGCGAGCACATCATCGAATGTAATCCCGCTCCCAGTCGGGAAGTGCAAAAAACGGTGAGTTCGGACTGGTCAAAAATGTGAACGAAAGCACTCGGAAGGGTAACCTCCACCAAGTCGCCGGTTCTGGCACCAGCTATTCCGCGCTGCGACAGCTTGAATTGCTGGCCGCTTTGCAAGCGGGCGTGGATGATTGTCTCTGAGCCAAGAATTTCGGTCGTCTCGATCTTCATTTTGACTGGCCCCGCACCGATCGCGGCTTGTTCTGGACGGATGCCAAGTGTGACGCTTGAGCCGTCAGCCAATGGGATTTCACGGTCGCGAAGCGTTACCAAGCTGCTGTCAGCGAGACGTATTGCAACCATACCGTCCTCACGACCCACAACGCCCTTTCGAAAGTTAATTTGTGGCGCGCCAAGAAAGCCGGCGACGAACCGGTTGGCGGGGCGGGCGTAAAGTTCGACCGGCTTGCCGACTTGTTCAACGCGCCCGTCGCGTAGAATGACGATCTTGTCTGCCATGATCATGGCTTCGACTTGGTCATGTGTCACTTAGATCATCGTTGCCCTTAGTCGTCGGTGCAGCGCGACAAGTTCACCGCCCATTTTGACCCGAAGCTCAGCGTCGAGATTGGATAACGGTTCATCGAATAAAGACGCCTTTGGTTCTTTGACAATAGCGCGGCCAATGGCGACACATTGGCTTTGGCCTCCTGACAATTGGTTCGGTTGACGCGCCATCAAATGGCTGATTTGGAGAATGTCTGCAGCGGTCTTAACGCGTTCCGAAATGACTGCCTTCGGTGTGCCGACGTTTTCGAGACCGAAACGAAGATTTTGCTCAACGCTCATGTGCGGATAGAGCGCGTAAGATTGAAACACCATGGCCATGCGCCGCGCCGACGGAAGCAAATCATCGCAGCGTTTTTCATCAAGATAAATCTCGCCTTCGCTGACTTCCTCCAACCCGGCCATCATGCGACGCAAGGTTGATTTTCCGCAACCGGACGGCGCGACGATAACAGTGAAGGCACCATCATCAATCGACAGATCAATGCCGTGTATAATTTCCAGGGCCTGAAAGCGTGTTCCCCGCACACGCGGGGATGAACCGGCCTATCGGCACGCGCTCGAGGGTGTTGGACTTGTATCGCTTTTGTGGAGAGGGATTGATCATGATCCGGCCACTCTTTCGAACTGGACGGGGCTGATGTATCCGAGCGCCGAATGGCGTCTGGATGGGTTGCAGAAGCCCTCGATGTAACGCGCAATTGCACTGGTGGCTTCTTGTCTGGTGTTGAATCTGGCGCGCCAGATCAGTTCTGTTTTCAAGGTCTTGAAGAAGGTTTCGACCATGGCGTTGTCATAGGCGTTGCCCTTGCCGGACATGGAAATGGCAATGCCGTTCTCGCCCGGTTTTGCCTGATAGGCGTTGGCGCAATATTGGCTGCCACGGTCGGAGTGGTGGGTGAGATCGGGGTTGGCTTTTGGGTTAGCCCCGCGCATGGTGATTGCCTTGTTGAGGGCCGACAGGGCCAGTTGCGCGTGCAGCCGGTCCGACAACTCCCAGCCGATGATCCGTCTGGCGTAAAGGTCGATGACCACGGCCACATACAGCCAGCCTTCGCGCGTCCAGATATAGGTGATGTCCGATCCCCATTTCCGGCTTGGCGCATCCGTGTCAATGCGCTGGGCGATGAGGTTCGGGGCGACTGGAAAGGCGTGAGCGCTGTCCGTTGTGCGGGTAAAACGGCGCTTTTGCCGGGCCTTCAGGCCGCTTTCGCGCATCAAACGCGCAATGTGCCGCCGCCCGACCGCAAAGCCTTGTTCACTCAGCTCATGCACCATGCGCGGGCTGCCATAGGTCTCATGCGAGAGCCGGAAGGCCATTTGCACGCGGGCAGACAAGACCAGATCTTGACGCCGCCGAAGGCTCAAGGCCCGTCGCTTCCAGGCATGATAACCGCTCTGGCTCACCGATAACACACTGCACATGCGCGAGACCGGATACTCGGCTTTCCTTGCATCAATGAACGCACACCTCATCCATTTGTCTAGCTGACAAAGAAAGCCGTCGGTTCCACTGGGAAATTGCTCCACTGGAGCAATCCCTTATCCGGCTCCAATTTTAGGATATCACGCTCCTGCCGCAATACCGCATTCTCACGCCGCGGCCGCTTCAATTCCTCCTCCGCCGTCTCAACGCCAACAACCGGAAGAACGCGCGCGCGCTTGCGACAGCCACCGGTCAAGCGTCGAGTGGCCCAACCCCAAATCCCGTGCCACCTCCGCCTGACGCCGACCGCTCGTCAAAACCAAACGAACCGCCCTTCCTTGAACTCCGGTGGAAATCGCTTCTGCTTCATCAAAATCGCCTCCAACGCAACAAAAGCCTCTCCACTTTTTCGATGCAAGTCCAAAGCACCTCTTGCGCAACGCAAAACAGCGCACGGTCCAAGCCACATGGAAGCGCATCGGCGCTCTGCTCGCAAACTTCACATCAGCAGAATGCTCAAACTACTTCGCAAACTCAGGGAATGGTTCCGTCTAGAGTCATTCCGCTCTAATCCGGGGAAATGTGCCGCCGCCGCACGGCTTCCGGCCTTCCCGGAATGTTCAACCGCGCGTCGTTTCGCGTCCTCTCGACAATCACTTTCCCGTTGGCAATGACTGCCAACCGGTCCGGCCGCAGCCGCAACGCCTCTGTTGGATTGCCTGCGTCGAGTATGACCAGAGAAGCCTTGTCGCCGACTTTCAATCCGTAGCCGTCCAGATTCATGATCTTCGCATTACAATTCGTCACCATGTCAAAGCATTTCGCCATTTCGGCAGGGTGGGTCATTTGCGCCACGTGAAGTCCCATGAAGGCAACGTCGAGCATGTCCGCCGTGCCGAGCGAATACCAAGGGTCGAGCACGCAATCCTGGCCCCAGCCGACGGTGATGCCGTGCGCCTGCATTTCCTTGACGCGGGTAAGGCCCCGGCGTTTCGGATAGGTGTCGTGGCGGCCTTGCAGCGTGATGTTGATCAAAGGGTTGGGAATGGCGGTCATCCCGCTTTCGGCAATCAGCGGCAGAAGTTTTGAGACATAGTAATTGTCCATCGAGTGCATGGACGTCAGATGGCTTCCGGCGGCGCGGGCACCGAGCCCGTGGCGTGTGACCTCGCAGGCCATCGTCTCGACATGACGGCTCATCGGATCGTCGGTCTCGTCGCAATGGACATCAAACATCAACCCGCGCTCGGCGGCAATG
>JANPGC010000244.1:0-4756 GCA_031423755.1 Phyllobacteriaceae bacterium
GCCAAATGCCGCCCGCATCGCAGGCAGCACCCGGAGATTGTGGTCTTCAATCCGCGCCGGATAGTTCGACACGCACTGCAATATGACCACCTCCGCTTCTGGTCCCATCAGATCCATGGCGGAAGCGATTTCGCGAAGGCTGCCCATTCCTGTCGATAGCATGACAGGCAGACCGGTCTGGCGGGCCTGACGAAGCAGCGGCCAATTGGTCAATTCGCCTGATGGCCATTTCAGGCACACCGGCGACAGTGACGCGACGAAATCGAGACTGACGGGGTCAAACGCGGTGGAAATGAAATCAATTCCAACTTTGCGGCAGTGTTCGTTCAGCGAGGCAAATGTCTCGAATGGCAATTCGAGTGACCGCAGCATGTCCTGCTGCGTTCCCTTGCCCGTGGTGTCTTTTTGATAGCTCGCTTTCTCAGCCGTGTTCAGCACCAGATCATCGGTCCGGTAGGTCTGGAATTTGACAGCGTCTGCGCCGGTTTCCAGCGCAATGTCGATCATCTTGTGGGCCAGTTCGGGGTCACCATTATGGTTCACGCCGATTTCTGCAATGACATAGCAAGCCGCATCGGAGGCAATACGGCGATCACCCAGATTTATCGCAAATTCATCCGCCATTCTTGGCATTTCCGCTTTGTCTGATCAGCCTCACAACGTCGTTTATCCGATTTATTGTCTCAAGGCGATTGGCCTCAAGTTCCGCCGGTCCCATTCCCAGAAATCCGGCATAGATGGTTTGCAGCTTGCGGATCTCGGCCCTGAAATCCATTTCCGCCTGCAGGGCCTCAAGCGTCTCAGCACCACGATGAAAGGTCCGGGATAAAATTGCCCCGGTTGAGCCGAGGCGGACATGCTCACCCAGCAGATAATCCGGGCTGACGATGCCTTCACGGGCGCGGGCGACGCCGCCGATGCCGAAGCGGACGCCTTTTTCACGCATCGCCGCCGCCGCATCCTCAAGCAGCCCCTGCGCCAGCGGCTGGAACATGAACTGCATTTTCAGATCCAGATGGAGATCGTTCAAGCCAATGTGCAAACCGGTCACCGGCAAAGTGTCGATCATTTGCGGTATGGCGTGCAGTGCGGCTGCGGTCTCCACCAGCGGCAACGCCTCGGCGCGGCCTGCGAGCATGTCGTAAAAGCGGGCCAATTCATCGCGTGTCCGGAACATTGGCAGCATGATGCTGTCGGCGCCGCGCGCCAACGCGTCATCCATCTCGGCTTTCGTCCCCTCGTGGAGCGGGTTGATGCGCACCAGAAGGTGCGCGTCTGGCGCTGCTTCGCGGATATACGTCACGTCCTGGAGACCCTGGCGGCTTTTCCAGGTGTCCATGTTTTTCTGCCGCTCGCCCTTGCCCATGTATTCAAGATCGACAAAGAGGCGGTGCACGCCGTTTTGGCTCGCGAAAAGGGCGATACGCGGATCATTGACAATCATCAGAAACTGCATTGATGGCTGATCCGATGAAGTTGCTTCAGATGACCCAGCGTCAGTGATGGACTGGTTGTTTTGACCGGTAATTCTGTCGCCATTCATGTCATGCGGCCTTCTTGTCCTGCTTGGCCTGGTCCAGCCAGACAGGATCCCGGTCTATGAAAAGCCTGAACCAGATTTCCAGAGAAATCAGCGCGCGAAGCTGGCGGGTATAGTTGCCGGTTCCGGCAATGTGCGCGTTGAGCATCTGATTGACGGTATCAACGTTGACGATCTCACGCGCTTCCAGGCGTCCGTCAAGCAGCATGTCGCGGCAATAGCCGGCGAGCGCTTGCCGGAACCATTCGCCCACGGGAACCGTGAACATCTGCTTTTTGCGGTAAGTGAGCGTGGTGCCAAGCAGCGGCTGGACGGCCTTTTTGAGGATTGCCTTTGTCACGCCGCCCTCAAGCTTCAGTTCTCCCGGGATACGGAACGCGAATTCGGCCATCCGGTAGTCCAGATAGGGAGAACGCACCTCCAGCGAATTCGCCATCGCCATGCGGTCCGGCTTGACCAGATTGTTGCCGGGCAGAAGCGTGAGGGTCTCGGCGAAGAGCACCCGGTTTATCGGGTCCTGATGTGCGGCACGGCGGATCTCATGCGCCAGCGCATGGTGCGGTTCGGTTTCAAAAAATGCCGCATGCAACTGGCCCGCCAGAAGCTGATCGGGCTGGTCGTCAACAAGCAGCCCGGAGTCGCGAACAAATGCATCTTCCCAGCCGGTACGCAGATGGTCGGTTTTACCGCCAGGGAACATTGAGAGGTACTTTTCATATCCCGCAAAGAGTTCATCACCACCGTCGCCGGTAAGGACCATCTTCACGTCATGCGCGGCAAGCCCTGACACCTGATCTGTCGGGATGAACGAGACATCGCCATGCGGCTGGTCGCAATGCCAGATGAAGCGCGGCCAAAGATGGGTGCTGTCGCTGGACATCTTGCGCACTTCATGGACCGTGCCGAAGCGCCGCGCCGCCATTTGGGCGAATTCCGTTTCATCATAACGGCTGTCATCAAAACCAATTGAGAAACTGCGCAGGTTCTCGGTTTGGTAAAGGCTCATGAAACCGACAACGGAACTGCTGTCGAGACCGCCGGAAAGGAATGCTCCAAAGGCTGCGTCCGAACGCATCCGGACGCGTGTTGCATCATCAAGAAGGCGAAGGATGCCGGCCTTTGCCTCAGCTTCGCTCATATCGGGTTCTGGCGCGACGTCCAGCAAATCCCAGTAACGGCTGATGCGGATTCCATTTTCCGCGCTGATTTCGGCCATGTGGCCCGGCGGCAAATGCCGGATGCCGGAAAACATGGTGGCTGGCTGGGGAACGTAGTTGAGGGCAAAATACTGCGCCATCGCCACGTAATCCGGCTTGGCCTCAAAGCCGCCCGCCAGGATGCCCTTGATCTCTGAAGCGAACAGCAATGGTTCACCATTGACGCCGCCTGCAAGGTACAGCGGTTTGACACCAAGCCGGTCACGGACAAGCAGCAGCGTTTTGCGCTGCGCATCATAGACCGCAATTGCAAACATCCCATTGAGGCGGCTTGCGAACCCGGCGCCCCATTGCTCATAGGCCCGCAAAAGAACCTCGGTGTCGCCAGTCGTGACAAACCTGTGGCCAAGGCGGCGCAGTTCATCGCGCAATTCGATGAAGTTGTAGATCTCGCCATTTTGCACAATGACAATGCGATGATCATCTGAATAGAGCGGCTGGTTGCTGGCGCTGCTCAGGTCAATGATTGAGAGCCTGCAATTGCCGACCGCGCAATTTTCATCCGAGAAATAGCCGGACGCATCAGGGCCGCGATGCGTGATTGACGCAGCCATGGCGTCAAGCGTGACGTCTGGTGTTTGGCCGGCACCAAAGCCGAACGAGCCGAATATGCCGCACATCAGTCCTGCCCCTCCGCAAAACTGCGCACAGCCTTGATGATGCGCGACTGTTCATGTTCCGAAAGGCTGCTGCCGGACGGAAGGCAGATTGATTGGAGGAATAAGGTTGAAGACACAATTTGGTCCCTGGAATGCGGTGCAAGTTCGAACGTGGAGCACAAGGGCTGCATGTGCATGGGCTTCCAGGCCGGACGGCTTTCAATTGCGTCACGGCGCAACCGGCGCATCAACTGGTATGCGTGGCGGGAAATCTTGTCCGGGTCGAGACGTATCACCGTGAGCCAGCGGTTGCCCATGGAGCCATCCGGTTCGGACTGGAAGCTGATGCCATCAATGCCGCCAAGTCCGTCGCGGTAACGGCTGAAAATCGCGCGGCGGCGCGCTACACGATCCGAGAGCAGCTCCAGCTGACCGAGGCCAATACCAGCGAGCACGTTGGACATACGGTAGTTATAGGCGATTTCAGAATGCTGGTAGTGTTCAGCCAGATCGCGGCCCTGAGTCGAAAGCTTGCGCGCACGAGCCACAAGATCAGCCCGGTCCGTCACAAGTGCGCCTCCGCCGGAAGTGGTGATGATCTTGTTGCCATTGAATGAATAGGCGGAGATCAATCCATGCGCGCCGCTCGGCAAATTGTGATAGGTCGCGCCGAGGCTTTCCGCAGCATCTTCGATCACCACGACATCATATTTGTCGGCCAGCGCGACGATTTCGTCCATCTGTGCAGATTGTCCGTAGAGATGCACCACGATGATTGCCGCAGGCAGTGTCCCCTTTGCGGCGTCCTTCGCCAACTGGGCAGCGAGCGCTTGGGGGGACATATTCCAATTTGCCGGATCACTGTCGATCAAGACAGGTGTCGCCCCTTGATAAAGGATTGGCTGCAGCGAAGCCATAAAGGTCATATCCGAGACATAGACCCTTGCTCCTGCCCAGATATCGAGCACACGCAGCGCCAGATGGATGGCTGCTGTGCCGGACGAGACTGCCAACGCGTGCGCCCGTCCTGACACTTTGGCCAGCTGCTTTTCAAATGCATCGAGATTGGGACCGGCCGGTGCAATCCAATTGTCATCAAAGGCCTGCTGCACATAAGCAACTTCCGCGTCGCCGATGTGCGGGGGCGACAAAAGTATCGCGTTGCGCAGGGTGGCGCGGTCCGCCAGACCGACAGGTTTGCCAGACGGATCCGTCAGCACGATGGCGTTGATGTTTTCGCGTTCATTGAGGGCTGAAACAAGCGTTGCGGCGGGCGTGCCTTTTTCGAAGACAACCGGCTTTCGTCCTGCGACACTGCCGACCTTGGTGTCCATTGTGGCGCCGCCGAGCAATGCCCGCCGGATATCCCCGTCTGAAAGCGTTCGGACGAGTTTCCCATC
>JANPGC010000245.1:0-24144 GCA_031423755.1 Phyllobacteriaceae bacterium
TTAAAGGTGCGGAGTTTAACCTCGCCCTTTGGGGAGAGGTTTCGGCAAAGCCGACCGAGAGGGGGCCGCGCAAATGGCTGGAGTTATCCTTACCCATAAGCTACTCTCGAAATTTCTTTTGTAACGCTGGAAAAATTCGACCGTTTGCATAAGGTGGCTTTATGCAAAACTTGCGCCGCCTTCTTCCCTCTGCCGGAAATCTGGTCATTTTCGAATGCGCCGGGCGGCTGAAAAGCTTTACCGCTGCCGCTCAGGAACTTGGCATGACGCAGGCTGCTGTCTCCTATGCCATCCGCAACCTCGAGACCCAAATCGGCGTGCCGCTGTTTTTCCGCGCGCATCGGCGGGTGGGCCTTACAGAGGCCGGTCAGCGGTTCCATGCCGACGTCACGCTTGGCCTGTCGCACATCCGCAAGTCGGCCGAAGCCATCGCAGCGGTCAAATCGGACGGCCACGTCACATTGTCTGTCTCCAATGCTCTGGCCTCGATGTGGATGGTGCCTCGCCTCGCCGAGGCGCGTGAGGCGCTGCCCGGCATTGAACTGCGCCTCCAGACCTCAGACCGCGACCTAGACATTGTCGCCGAGAACATCCCGCTCGGCATCCGCGGCGGCAATCCTGCCAACTGGCCCGCTTATGAAGCACGCCTGTTCGCGCCGGAGGAAATCATCGCCGTCGCCTCCCCGGCCTATATTGCAAGGCACGGTCTGCCGTCGGAAGTGCGCGCGCTCGCCAGCCACAGCCTCATCCACCTTGAAGAACCCTGGCGTGCGGCCCCGACATGGGCGGAATGGTTCGCCAGCGCTGGCGTCGCCTTGGCGTCCAAGAGCCGCGGCCTGCTCATCAATGATTATGTCTCCGTCGTCCAAGCCGCGCTCAACGGCCAAGGCATAGCGCTCGGCTGGCGGCACCTGATTGACGCGATGCTCGATGAGGGGCGGCTTGTGCAGATCACCGAATACACGATGCGCACGGGTTCGGCCTTCCATGTCGTGTGGGCGAAGGATCGGGCGTTGTCGGAGAATGCGGTGAAGGTAAGGGATTGGCTGGTGGGGTGATACTATTTACATGTACCCCTTGCACAACTTCGGCAGCAAACAAATTCGTTAGCCTCAAATGCGAGTACCGCCCACCTAAAAAGCCCTGATCCAAGATAGACATTCGCTGCAAAATGATGATGATACATCGACACGGGGAGCAAATAATGAAATTCATCATTCTTACCGCTGCATTACTGAGCACTTTCACCAGCTCTACCAGCGAAGCTCAAACTCTTAAAAACAAAATTCTCGGGGCCATCGAATCGCAAGAGTCTTCGTCTTCGCTAGGCGAAATGCTTAAAGATAAGTCTATTGAATCCGTAGAAAAATCTACAGAATTACTAATTTCGGCAACTCAAGATTTAGCTGTGATCAAAGACCAGCTTACAACGTTGGGGTTTACGATTTCAACAGTTCGTATGCAAATGCTCCCTCCTTCAGGCACAATTCGCCTTGTATCGTTTAAACAAAGCGTGCTAGAAAGTTCAAAAATTGATATTAATGAAGATGCAAATTTACTTCAAAGAGCCGTTCTTACGGCTGCCTATAAATCAAAATTGATTCAGTCTAATTTAGGTTTGGGTGTAATTTACTTAGATATAAAGATTAGTAGATCACCTTCCATTAAAATGACTTTTAAAGAAAAAATTGACGACAACAAGAACGACAGCTTGTATTTTGGTGATCTTGATTTAGCTTGCAACGAAGCGTTGCAATAATTAGAACGTCAACTCCGATGTCCTCAACCACGGAAGACAAATCCCTCGAAGGCCTCGGCGGCTGGCTCGTTTTGGTCGGGCTTGGCATTGTCGTGACGCCGCTCAAGACGGTTTACACGCTTTTGCCGCTTTACGTTGACATGTTCAGCGATGGCACGTGGGAAATACTGACCACGCCCGGCGGGCCAGCCTACAGTCCGCTGTGGAGCCCTTACATCATCGGCGAGATGTTCTTCAATGCCGTGCTGATTTCTGCCACGGTATATGCCGTTTATCTGTTTTTCAACAAGCGGCGAGAGTTTCCGAGAGTCTATATCTGGATTACCGCGGCGGGTTTCATCTTCATTATCGTCGATGCGTTGCTGATCAAGCTGGTCGCGCCGCAGTTGCCGGTGTTTGATCCCGACACGCTGAGGGAGCTGGCTCGGGGCGCGTTTGGCGTGTGCGTCTGGATTCCCTACATGAATGTTTCCAAGCGCGTGAAGGCGACATTTGTGAACTGACCGCCCTGTCACGCATCATTGACCGGAAGCTCGGGCTCGAAGCCCCTTCGCTTTACCCCTCTTCAATCATTGGTCCCTACCCTTGCGCGCGAGCACAGGAGTCGCTCTCACAGGAACCTTGGCGGCAATGTTTGACACCTTCCTTTCTTACCTTCTCTACCCGCTCAGCTTCCTGACGCTGCCGTCGTCGCAATATTTCATGCCGACCTATTTCGCTGCGGCCGCATTCGGGCTTGTGGTGCTGATGCTGGTCAAACGCCGGATATTCGGGCTGACACAGATCAAGCGCATTCTTTGGCCGGCCCGGCTTGTGCAGCATGCATCGACAAAGCTCGACATCAAGCTGTTCTTCATCGGCGCCTACTATCTGTTGCTGCAAGCGCTGTTCGTCGGCGGCCTGACCGTTCTCAGCGTTGAAGGCGCGGTGGCGGCGCTGGACCAAATCGCGGGTTTCCGGCCTGCGCCGATGGGTCCAAGCTGGCTCGTCACGGGCTCGACCATGCTTCTGGTCTTCCTCGCTGTCGAGTTCGGCTACTGGTTTTCGCACATGCTGATGCACCGCATCCCGGCGCTGTGGGAGTTCCACAAGGTGCATCATTCGGCGGAGGTTCTGACCCCCGTCACCGAATGGCGGCAGCACCCGGTGGAGCTGGCGATGTTTCCGTTGCTGATCGGCATTGTCTCGAGCCTTGTGCAAGGCCCGATGATCTGGGCGTTCGGCGCGACGGCGCAGGTGGTGGATCCGGTCAAGGCCAATCTCATTTCGATGGCCTTCTGGTACACGACTGTCCATCTTCGCCACACCGAACTGCCGATTTACGTCGGCAATTTTCTTGCTAAACTTATCCAGACCCCGGCGCACCATCAGGTGCATCACTCGATTGATCCGAAGCATTTTGACAAGAACATGGGCTACTGCCTGTCCATTTTCGACTGGCTGTTCGGCACACTTTATATCCCCTCGCGCGACGAAAAGCTGACCTACGGACTTGGCCATGAGGACACAGCGCTCGAAACAGCGGTCGGCAGCATCGTCGCGCCGTTCGGGCGCGCGTTTGCCATGGTTGCCAAGCCGTTCAAAAGCCGGATCGGTGCAAAGCCGGAATCAGCAGAAGGCGTCAGCCAGCAAAGCTGACGCTCACGCGCCGCCTGCCCTGATATCAACGCGGTCAGGGTAGAATGCGACATGGCCGTCAATCTCGATGACCTGATCGAACGGGTCGTCGTAGCCCCACACAGCGTTGTTGGACGTGCCATCCTTGCTCGAGAGCGTCCAATAGCGCGCCGTGCCCTTGAACGGACACTTCGTCGTCAGATTGCTCTCAATGAAATGCGCCATGTTGCAGTCGCTGCGAGGGATATACAGCCTTGCCGGATAGGATGCCTCTTTCAAACTCAATGCTTTGACTGTGTCTGCCACCACCGTGCCCCTGAACGAGACAACAACACGTCCATCAAACGGCGCAACCGTGATTTTGTGGTTAGGATTGGCGGCGTCGACTGTGGATTGAGCCATGGCATGTCCCCTTGCGTCATAAAATCTGGCGTCCGCCTTGGTTTAAACAAGGGACTGTGGCGCGATTATCTCCCACGCGACAGGAAAACAGCCTAGTATCGACCATGCCGATTCACCAACTGCCAGAAATCATCGTCAACCAGATCGCTGCCGGAGAGGTCATCGAGCGCCCGGCCAGCGTCGTCAAGGAGCTTGTCGAAAACGCTCTGGATGCAGGCGCGCGCAAGATCATCATTGTCACGTCAGGGGGCGGGCTTTCGCTGATCCGCGTCATTGATGACGGCTCTGGCATCCCGCCCGATGAACTGCCCCTCGCCGTTTCGCGCCATTGCACGTCCAAGCTCACGGACGATCTTCTCGATATCCGTACCCTCGGTTTCCGCGGCGAGGCGCTGCCTTCGATCGGCTCGGTCTCGCGCCTTGCCGTCAAATCTCGCACGGAAGACGCCGATACCGGCACGGAGGTCAGCGTCGATGGCGGCAAGCTTTCCGGCCCGCGCCCGGCGGCGATGTTCAAGGGCACGCAGGTTGAGGTCCGCGACCTGTTCTTCAACACGCCTGCCCGTCTCAAATTCATGAAAGGCGAGCGGGCCGAGGCGTCTGCCATCACCGATGTGGTCCGGCGCATCGCCATCGCCTTCCCGCATGTGCGGTTTGAACTGTCCGGGCCTGACCGGCAGGCGATGACACTTGTGGCGGGCGAGGACAATTTTGTGCCGTCGCTGCGCCGCATTGGCGATGTGATCGGCGCGGAGTTCACCGACAATGCACTCAAACTCAATGCGGTGCGTGAGGGCGTCTTTCTCACCGGCCTTGTCGGGCTGCCGTCCTACAACCGCGCCTCGGCGACGCACCAATTCGCCTATGTCAACGGCCGCCCGGTCAGGGACAAGCAAATCAACGGCGCGATCCGCGCCGCCTATATGGACGCCATGGCGCGCGACCGGCATGCGGTCGTGGCCCTGTTTCTCGAGCTCGAACCCGGCCTTGTTGATGTCAACGTGCACCCCGCCAAGGCGGACGTGCGCTTCCGCGATCCGGGTCTGGTGCGCGGGCTCATCGTCGGGGCGATCCGCGAGGCGTTGGCGGGCGCGGGGGTGCGCACATCAACCACCGGCGCATCCGGCATGATGGATGCGTTCCGCCCCTCTGGCTTTTCCGGCAGCCACGCATGGCAGCCCCAGCGCCCTGCGGCGTCATGGTCACCGGGTCAGTCACCGTTCCGACCCGATGGCTTCGCCGAAACGGCCCAGGCCGCGTTCGAGCATGCCAGCACGCCGTCTGCTGCTTTTACGCCCACCGATGACGGCCAGCAGTTCCAGTCCCACCCGCTTGGCGCAGCACGGGCGCAAATCGCGGGCAACTACATTGTCGCGGAAAGCGGCGACTCGCTGATCGTTGTTGACCAGCATGCCGCCCATGAGCGTCTGGTCTACGAGGCGCTGAAGGGCGCACTGGCCGAGCGCATACTGCCATCGCAGTTGCTGCTCATTCCCGAGATCGTCGATCTGCCGTCGGACGATGCAGACCGGCTTGCCACGCGTGCCGCTGAATTCGAGCGGTTCGGCCTGATGCTGGAAAGATTCGGGCCGGGCGCCGTTGCGGTCCGTGCAACTCCGTCGATGCTCGGCAAGGTCGATGTCCCTGCCCTCATCGCGGATCTTGCCGACGAACTCGCCGATCAGGACGCCGCAGACAGCCTCTCTCTGAGGATTGACGCCATCGCCTCGCGCATGGCCTGCCACGGCTCAGTGCGCGCGGGCCGAATTCTGAAACCGGACGAGATGAACGCGCTCCTGCGCCAGATGGAATCCACCCCCGGTTCCGGCACCTGCAATCATGGCCGCCCGACGTTCATCGAGCTGAAAAAGTCGGACCTTGAGCGGCTGTTCGGGCGCAGGTAGCCAAAGGTAAACAAAAGCTTAACATTTCCAGCCACAACGCTATGATGTGTGCATCGTTTGTATCCGAAAGGCGTTTGTCATGAAGCGTGTGTTTGCAAAGTCCCTCATCGCTGCCAGTCTCACCCTGTTGCCCGGCCTTGCCGCAGCGGAGATGCTTGACGTTGGCTCCGCCGGCAAAAATCAGGTGCGCGTCATGCGCGGCGCGCCAGACCGGTGCGGCATCAGCGGACCGGTTGTCATCTCTCTCCATGATGGCGGCAGCCAAAAGCCGGTTCGCTGCGCCGTGACAGTATCTGACAGCCGGATCGAACAGAACGGCGGCATCAACATCAACAATCTGGTGGTGGTTTTTCTTGCTGACGGCCACAAGCGCCACTACAAGCGCCATCAATGAGATTACAACGGGCGGCGCTTTGACATGAACAGGTTTGAACGGGGGGGATCAGGCGAGGCGCGTGTGCGCTATCTCGACCATGATTTTCAGGTTCTGTCACCCGGCAATCATGTCATTTGCGCCTTCACCGGCCAGATCATCATGCTTGACGAGTTGAGATATTGGAGCGTGGCGCGCCAGGAAGCCTATCTTGACGCTTCAGCGTCCCTGGCCCGCGAAATGGAAGCCAATCCATCGCTTCGCTCGCGCACCTGATTGTTTTCATCCAAGATTGCGGTGCCGGAAATTTTCCAATGTCGCCTCGATGATCCGCTGCGGCGCGTCCGGCTGGTCGAAAGCCATCTCAACCTTGAAAACCAGCAGTTTTTCCAAAACCTTCCGGGCCACATCGCTGCCATGCAGCAGCCGCATAGCGTCTTTTTCCGTTGTGACCAGCGTCAGATCGCCTGCCAGCGCAGTCTTGTCGAGTTCGGCCAATTCGTCGTCGGCAAAGAAATGGTGATCCGGCCAACTGCGCGCCAATGAAATAAAAGCGCCGGCCTTGGTCAGGCTGTCATAGAATTTGTCCGGATCGGCAATGCCTGCAAATGCAAACATCCGTTTGCCGGAAAGCTGCATCTTCTTGGCGGGGTTGGTCGCTGCAACATAGATCGCCTTGCCGGCCTTGGCCGCCTGCCGGACAATCCAGTCTGCCGCGTCGCCGTCGCCAACCCGCAGCACCGCATGCGCATGGCGAAGCTGTGGCAGCACGGGCGCGCGCAGCGGGCCGCCTGGAATGACGTGGCCGTTGCCAATGCCGCGCCGTGCATCGACCACCACCAGATTGAAGTCGCTTTTCAGCCGCATGCTTTGGAAGCCGTCGTCGAGGATGATGAAGTTGACGCCCTGTTCCTGCAGCAGTTTCGCACCGGCAAGGCGGTTGGCAGACACAGCGACCGGGGCGTGCTGGGCAATCAGCAGCGGCTCATCGCCGACGTGCCTTGCCAGATCATGGTCAGCATCGACAATCCGGGCACCGGTCCCGATGCCGCCATAGCCGCGCGAGACCACGCCGGGCTTCAGTTTCATTTTCTTGGCGGCATTGGCGATTGCCACTGATGTCGGCGTCTTGCCGCCTCCGCCAACGGTCAGGTTGCCCACACACAGGACGGGCAGATCAATCGCATCGGGCTTTGCATTGTCCATGCGCCTGCGGGCAACAGAACCATAAATGGCCGAAAGCGGCGAAAACAGCGTGGCGCGCCAATCCGGCTCCTCCCACCAGAACGGTGGCGCTTCGGAGGCCATCAGCGCTTGTCCGTCAGCCGGTCCAACCGTGCCTTGACAACAAGCGGTTGGATATAGGGCTCTAGTGTCGCCATCGTCTTGGTGAGCGAACCTTGCATGTCATTGATCGCGGCGAGCCCGGCATCTACCATCTTCTTGCGCACTTCATCATTGCCTAGGAGATAGCTGACCCCCGCTGCCAGCATGTCCTTGTCCTTGACCAGCCGGGCATTGCCATCGGTAATCAGCCGCTTGTAGCTGTCGCGGAAGTTCTGGATATTCTGCCCTGCAAGCACGGCTGTCCCGAGCGCTGCCGGCTCAAGCGGGTTCTGCCCGCCCGTTGCGGTCAGCGAACGCCCGACAAAGGCGACCTCTGTCAGCCGGAGGAAAAGCCCCATCTCGCCAATTGTGTCGCCAAGGTAGACCTGAGTGTCCGCGTTTATCACCTCTCCTGCGCTGCGGCGCGCGACGCGCAGTCCCTTGGCTTCCAGCATTTGCACGATCGCCGCTGCCCGGTCCGGATGGCACGGCACAAGTATGGTCAGGAGCCCCGGATGGCGGCCCTCGACCATTTTATGAACTTCGCCCACGATGTCTTCTTCGCCGTCATGGGTGGAGATCGCAGCCCAGGCAGGGCGCAGCCCGACCATCTGCAACAGCCGCCCGACCTCTGCCGGATCAGCAGGCGGCGGTGTGGTGTCGACCTTGAGGTTTCCAGACACGGTCACCGGCCGTGCGCCGAGTTCGGCAAATCGCGAGCCGTCCACTTCGGACTGCGCAACCACGTGTGACAGATTCTCAAACAGCGCTTCGGCCAGATATGCCCGCCGTTTCCATGCTGCAAAGGAGCGGTCGGACAATCTGCCATTGACCAAAATCTGCGGCACACGGCGCGCGCCGAGCTCCAGGATGGTCATTGGCCATATCTCGGATTCGGCAATCAGCGCCAGATCCGGCTTCCAGTAGGACAGGAAATTGCTGACCGCCGGCTTCATGTCGAGCGGCACATATTGGTGGATGATCTGGTTGCCGAGGCGCTCTGCAGCAAGTTTGGCCGAAGTCACCGTTCCAGTTGTCAACACAACCCAAACGCCCTTGGCTGCAATGCGGGAAATCAGCGGGATCACTGCAGAAGTTTCGCCGACGCTGGCAGCATGCACCCAGACCAGGGGGCCGTCAGGCCGGGGAATTTGCGACTTGCCATAGCGTTCACTGCGGCGGCCATGCTCCTCCTTGCCCTTGGTCGCGCGCAGCGCCAGATATGGGCCGACGACCGGGTAGATCGCCGCGCCCATCCAGCGATAACCAGTCAGCATTGCACGCGCCCAGCGCTCGCTCATGGCCGCTGATCCGCCAGCCGGTAAGCGTCTTCAGTTGCCGCGTCGAGACGGTGAGTCAGTTCCTGGCGGCACACTTCCATTTGCGCGTCGTCTGCGTCTTTGGCGACATAAAGCGGTTCACCTGAAACGACCGCCGCCCTGCCGAAGGGCAGGCTTATGACTGTCTGGTCCCAGCTTTTCTTCAAGATGCGGCGGCGGCTTGTGGCGTAGGCGACTGCGACAATGGGCCTGCCGGACAGGCGCGCCAGAAGGATAACGCCCATGCCCGCCTGCCGCGCCGTGCTCTTGGAAATGTCGGCGATCATCGCGGTGGACTTGCCTTGATCCAGTTCCCTCTTCAACGCAATCAGCGCCCGCGCGCCGCCCTTGCCGCTGTCCCTGCCCTCATTGCGCCCGCCCGAGCCGCGCACCGTCTCATGCCCGAATTTTTCGACAATCCTGGCGTTGACTTCCGCGTCGGCGCTGCGCGACAGCAGCGCGGTTATCGTGTAGCCCTTGGGCACGACGACCGGGCTCATCAAATGCTGTCCGTGCCACATGGCGGCAATCAGCGGCGCATTTTTGCCGTAGACCTCATAAAAGTCGCTTGACCCCTTGACCAGCGGATTTGTCCGGCTGACCAGCTTCATGTACCAATAGATCAGGTTGACGACGGTGTTGACGAACCAAGGCTGCGATTTGATCCTTGTCCTCAGCCACATCCATCCCTTGCGTGTCAATCCATGCTTGCGGCGTGGACTGTCGGCGAAATCGCTGATGTTCTGTTCTCCGGCCAATGCCGCTTACCCTTTGCCGGGTTCGAGCAGACGGTGCAGGTGGACGATGAAATAGCGCATGTGCGCATTATCGACCGTCATTTGCGCCTTGGCTTTCCAGGCAAGCGCTGCGGCCGCGTAATTTGGAAAAATGCCGACAATGTCAAGCGCGTCGATGTCGCGGAATTCCGTGCCGCCCAGCGTTGTCAACTCGCCGCCAAACACCAGATGAAGCAATTGCTTTGATTCGTTGCCGCTCATCACTATCCTCAGAAAGCTGAAAAACCGGCCTTGGTCTAGCCCAAGGCTGTTTGCGCCACAACACCCAACATGGCGTTCGTCATGCTCTTGTGGCCTGCAACCAAAGTGCCGTGTCTGGTGTCAGCGCGGGCATATTGCGGCCTTGAGCCATCAACGCGCAAAATTTCTCCGCCAGCCTCTGTCAATATCAAGTCTGCCGCTGCCAGGTCCCAGTCATGGGCATTTGGCTTGATGAAGGTCGCGTCCATTTTTCGGCACGCGATCATCGCCACGCGGTAGGCGAGAGAGGGAACGTGATGCATGTGCTCCAGCTCATGGCCGGTTGCCTCGCAATAGGCGTTGAGAAACGCCTTTGCACCGGCAATTTTTGGCAGCAAACCCGGCTCGGTGACCTGGAGCACCATGCCATTCAGCCTGCTGCACGCGCCGCGCTGCGCCTCGAACTTTTCATTAAGCGCAGGACAATCAAGAACGCCAGCGAGCGACTTCCCGTCCTCGACAATCGCCGCAGAAACGCACCAGCATTCACGCCCGTCGATAAAGGCCTTCGTGCCATCAATCGGATCAACCACGAATGTCCGCCTGCGCGACAGGCGCTCAGGGGTGTCCGCCGTCTCTTCGCTCAGCCAGCCATAGTCCGGCCGCGCGGCCAGAAGCGTCTCGCGCAGATAGGCGTCAGCATGCAGGTCCGCCTCCGTCACAGGCGACATGCCTGCCTTCCACGACACTTTCGGGTCACGGCGGAAGTAGCGCATGGCAATGCGCCCGGCCTCTGCCGCTGCCTCACGCAGCAACGCCAAATCCTCGCTCATGTCAGGCGTATCACTCACCAGCCAGCGTCATCCCGCTGATAGCCAGTGTCGGCGCTGCAGTGCCGAAGTTCCGGTCCACATCATTTGCCAGAACCACATTCATGAACATTTCCTTGAGGTTACCCGCAATTGTTACCTCAGATACCGGATGGGTCAAGACACCGTTTTCGATCCAATATCCAGACGCGCCTCGGCTGTATTCTCCCGTCACCATATTGACACCTTGGCCAATGACTTCAGTCACATAGAGACCATTGCTGACACTTTGAATCAGCGCTTCTGGTGAAATGTCGCCGGGTTCGAACGCAAAGTTTGTCGATGACGCCGACACGCTCGAGCCAGAACGCGCACCGCGCCCGTTTGTTTGAAGGCCCAGTTCCAGCGCAATCGAATGCGAAAGGAACCAATGTTTGAGCACGCCCTGTTCGACCATCACCATCGGCTTTCCAGCCACACCCTCGCCGTCGAACGGCCGCGAGGCGGGTCCGCGCGGGCGCAGCGGATTGTCCGTCACTGTCACGCCCTTGGCCAGTATCTGCTCGCCCATCCGGTCACGCAGAAAGCTCGTCTTGCGTGCCACTGACGCGCCGTTGATCGCCCCCGCCAAATGCGAGGCAAAGCCGCGCGACACCCTCGGGTCAAACACCACATGGACTGGACCGGTCTTCGCCTTGGCCGGGTTCAGCCGCCTTACCGTCCGCTCGCCCGCATTGCGCCCGATGACTGCGGCATCCTCCAGTTCGCCATAATGTATGCGCGAGGAGTATTCATAGTCACGCTGCATTTTGGTGCCCTCACCGGCAATCACGCTGATGCCGCGTCCAAAACGCGAGGCCATGCTCGAGCCTTGAAAGCCGGTTGAGGTAACCAGAACGGAACCGCCGAAACCTGCGCTCGCCGAACTGCCACCGGAGTTGGTGATGCCTGCCACAGCCAGCGCCGCCGCTTCCTGCTCCAAAGCGGTTTGCGTCAGGGCCTCGGCGCTGACTTCGGTCGAATCAAACAGGTCGAGATCAGGAAATGACCGCGCCAGAAGCTCCTGCGGGGCAAGTTCGGCCCACGGGTCTTCTGGAGCAACACGCGCCATTGCGACGGCGCGCTCGGCAAGGCGCGCCGGGTCGCTGCCCTTGACGGCGGAAATCGAGGCGACCCGCTTGCCGACGAACACCCGCAGCGAAAAGGCGTCGCCCTCCGAAGCCTCTGTCTCTTCGACCTTGCCCATGCGCACCGTAACGCTGACAGAGCGCCCGGACGATACTACGGCATCGGCGGCGTCCGCCCCTGCTTTGCGTGCAGCGTCAACAAGTTCAGCGGCATTGCCAGCAAGGCGCGACAGATCGGGCAGTTCGGGCATAGACAAGTGTCCTCAGGATTTTTCGACCAAACGGGAAGCGTTCGCGCGCTGCCTGTCATCTGGTGCAGTTGGCTATAAGGTGCAAGTGGCGGCTTCGCAAGGAAGCGGCGTCGTCTATGAATACTGCGCGATTGCCTCCACCGCCACATCGGGCCGTGCATACAAGATCAGCTGGCCGCAATCCGGGAGCTCTTGAAACCGGTCAACCTTCACCGCCGCAGCCGCCTTGCGTGCCAGGTCAACGGGGAAAACCGGGTCTTCCGTGCCATGGATGACAATTGTCGGCACGCCGGGATGTCTGGCATAGGCGGAAAGGTCCGAAATCTGCAGGATGCATTCCTGACGGTAGGTCTCAATTTGCTGCGCCTGCGCCAAATTCAGGCGCATGCGGATTGACGATTCGGTTTCGTGGCGCGACAGGATCTCTATGTCAGCCTTGCTGCTGCCGAGATACCGGCGGAGAAATTCGATGATGCCGTCGCGCTCCAGAACCCGTTCGGCCGTTCGTGCAAAAAATGAAAACATCGCCGGGCTGTGCTGCGCGGCGAACATCAGCGCCCGCTGAAAGCCGGACAGGCGGATGACCGACGCCATCTTTGCCGCTGGCAGGAATGCGCCAACCAGCACCAGCGCGCTCACCCTGTCCGGATGGCGATGCGCAAATGCGAAGGCATGCGCACCGCCAAAGCCGTGCGCGACGACCGGGCACTTGTCGATGCCCAATTGATCCATGACATCGGCAAACCGGTCAACAATGTCGCCAAGCGGAACACCCGTCTCAACCGGCGTAGAGCGTCCAAATCCGGGCCGCATGATACCAAACCGCCTCAGCCCGTTCTTGATCAGCAGATCTTCGGCGACGGCTGGAAATGCATAGCCAAGAAAAAGCCCGTGCAAGGACAGAAAAGGCTTTCCACCAGCCGCACCGCTTTCGTTGACCTGCACAAAATGGCCATTCTGCAGCTCGACCAGTTTCCCCTCGTCAGACAAAGGTCGGGAGGTCAGGAAGGTCTTGCTCGCGCTGTTGGAGGTTTTTGCCGCCTGAAACAGCGATATGCCTGAGACAATCCGCATCAATTCGGTCTGTCCCGACGTTCCGGTCTTGGAGAATATGGATTTAAGCTGGGTGCGTATCGTTGCCTCAGCCGTGTTGCGGCGGATTGCCATCTCCTTGGCTTGCAGGCCCTCCATCAAGAGCTTGATGACCCCGACTTCAGAGTCCGTCAACTCAAACGCATCGGCCAGGAAACGCGCGCCGACATCCGTCAGGCCGATGCCGATTTTGCGGAACACAATGATGCCCTGTTCGCCGTCTGGCTTGGCCCTTGCCTCAAACAGAAATTGGCTCGCTCCGTCCTTGCCCAGGCGCAATATGGCGCTTCTTGTCGCCGACAAGGGCTCGGCGCAGGCTTCCAGCAGCTCGCGGTACGTCTTGATGAACGCGGGATCAACCAGCGCCTGCGCAAAGCTGCCGTTGTCTGCCAATCCCAGCAAGGCGCAGGCGCTTTCATTGGCGACAAGCACTCTTGCGCGATGGTTCAGCACGAATGCCGGCGACGGCAAATCCATTATGGCGCGGCGGCGCTGGGCAAATTTGAGCAGGCCAATCACGCCGTCCTCAGCCTGCGGCACGAGGCTCATGATTTCGTAGTCGAACAACGGACCCCATGTTTCCTGGTCAGTAGCCCTGCCAATCAGCTTCCGGGCGGCGGCGGTGAGCTTGTTGTCCCAGATGGCAATGGCAGCAACCAAGGTCGCATCATCAGCGAACTGGTCGGCCGCTTCCTCCAGCAGCGATAGAGTGTCCCCGGATATCCGGCTGAATGCCCTGTTTTGAGTGAATGCTGTCATGCCTGCTTGCCAGACGCCCTGTTTGGCAGCAGATAGTGTGCTGCGCCGCAACCACTCTAGCGGTCCCGCGGCCGTTGCCAACCGGAAAGGTGACTGAAGGTAAACTCGGCCAGCGATATCAACCGGAGTTTGCCATGGCCGAGGCCCAGACACCACGTTTTGTGACAGGCTCGACCTTGCGTCATGTGCTGGTCATGACCGCGACCAGCTCGCTCGGGCTGATGGCAGTGTTCTTTGTCGACGTGCTCAATCTTCTCTACATTTCGATGCTCGGCCAGAAAGAACTCGCCGCAGCCATCGGCTATTCCGGCACGCTGATGTTCTTTTTGACCTCTGTCGCCATCGGTCTCACCATCGCCACGACGGCGCAAGTCTCGCGGGCGCTCGGGCGCGGCGATAGTGTAGAGGCCGGGCGGCTCGGCGGTGCCGGCTTGTTGCTGATGGGCGGGACGATGGTCATCCTGACCGTCCTCCTGTTCATCTACACCCGCCCGCTGCTTGTGCTGCTCGGCGCTGCGGGCGAAACGCTCGACATCGCGGTCCGCTTCATGCGGATCACGCTCCTGTCCATGCCGCTGCTTGCCATCGGCATGAGCGCCGCAGGGCTGCTGCGCGCCAAGGGGGACGCCAAGCGGTCGATGTATGTGACGCTGATCGCCGCGTTCGCCACGGCCATCCTTGATCCGATATTCATCTTCCTGCTCGATCTGCGCATGGACGGCGCGGCAATCGTCACCAACCTTTCGCGGGTTATCCTGTTTGCCGTCGGCATCTATGGCGCGGGCAAGGTGCACAAGATGATCACCATCCCGCCGCTCGCAACGTTGAAAATGGCGGCGCGGCCGTATTTCGCCATAGGGCTTCCCGCCGTCATGACCCAGCTGGCCACCCCCGTCGGCAACGCTTACGTGACGCGGGAAATTGCTTCTTTCGGCGATGCGGCGGTCGCCGGCTGGGCGGTCATCGGCCGCATCACACCCGTCGCCTTCGGGGCGATCTTCGCGCTCTCAGGCGCGGTCGGACCGATTTTGGGCCAGAATTTCGGCGCACGGCGCTTTGACCGCATCCAGCAGACGATGAGCGACAGTTTCAAGGTCGTGGTCATTTACACGCTGTTCGTCTGGGCATTGCTCGCGCTCCTGCGCCATCCGATCAGCGACCTGTTCGGTGCGGAAGGCGCGACGCGCGACCTCATCAGCTTCTTCTGCCTGTATGTCGCCGGCAGCTTCCTGTTCAACGGCATGCTGTTCGTCGCCAACGCGGCCTTCAACAATCTCGGCTACCCGTTCTATTCCACCGTCTCCAACTGGGGCCGCGCCACGCTCGGCGTCATCCCGTTCGTATCGATAGGTGCCGCCTGGTACGGTGCCAACGGCGCATTGGCGGGATCAGGCCTTGGCGCAGCGGTGTTCGGCGTCGGGGCGATGATCGTGTGTTTTCGCGTGATCAAGACGATTGAAGCCAAGAACCCGCCGGATTCGTCAACCCTACCGCCGCCCTCGGCGCAGTCGCCATTTTCGACAGGCAAGGCGGCGACGCTGGGGTAGGGTCGTGCCGCCTGTGAAAATATACAAACCACTGACGCTTTCTGCAAACATCACTCAAAGCATCGTCATTCCGGGGCCGCGTAGCGGAACCCGGAATCCAGAGCTCTGACATTTGAATTTTTTCAGCCAAATCAGGGCATTAGATGACAAATAGTCCCAGCCGCAACGCCACACTTCCACCCCTCCGCTCTGGATTCCGGGTTCCGCTGCGCGGCCCCGGAAAGACGTCCGGCCGGGAGGGACCGCCTGACTAATTACCTGCCGCCATCCTACTTCCCCGAAAACGCCACCGCCGCATCAATCGCGCGTTTCAACTCATCACGCACGGACACCGAAGCATCCAATATAGTCTTGGCCTTCAAGAAATCCATCACCCTGAACTTGTTCACCGGCGGGCGCAGAAAGACCGCCGGGCGTGAGGCTTTCAGCTTCATGGCGATGATTGACTGCATCATCAACTGGCTCGCGCCGAAAAGCACGTCAATCGTGCCCGGGGCCTTGCTCGGGTCGCCTTCGGGTCCACCGACCACGTCTATGCCAATGACGAAATCCGCCTTGCCTTCCAGATGCTCGAACGGCACCGGATTGAAAATGCCGCCGTCGATCAGGATACGTCCGTCGCGTTTGACCGCCTTGAACAGCGCAGGAATCGCTGCTGAAGCTGCAATCGCCGAGCGCAGGTCGCCGGTCTCCATGATGACCTCTTCCTGCATGTAATAATCCGTCGCGGTGAGGCTCAGCGGTATTTGCAGGTCCTTGAAATCGCGCGCCACTTGCGTTGGCATGAAGGCTTCCACGATGTTTTCAATATCAAACTGCGTCAGTTTGAACCCGCCGGCGAAAAAGCCGCCAATGCCGGGCGGGCGCAGCTTCCAGATGCGGTTCATGACTTCCGTGCGGTTGGTCATCACCGAGAGCGTATGATCGCGGATTTCCTTGCCCGTCATGCCCGAGGCCATCGCCGCGCCCATGATCGCGCCGATGGATGAGCCCGAGATGGCCGTCGGCCTGATGCCCATTTCGTCAAGCACTTCAATGACATGAATATGCGCCAGCCCCCGCGCGCCGCCGCCGCCGAAGGCAACCGCAAAGGTCGGGCCGCTGCTCTGCCGAGCTACCGTCATATCCATGCGCAATCGACCTTTTTCAACTGGACTGGACTATACGAAAGCCACTAAATCATGGCTTCCATCGGGCAAGCCGTATTGTTGTCTCACCGTATGGGCGCGTGTCGAAAACTTCGAAATCCGCGCCAAGTTCGACGTTAGTATCCGTCGCCTCTTCCAGCATGATGACAGTACCGGCCCTCAGCCAGCCGCCCTCGGCTGCCGAACGCAGCGCCTTCTCGCCAAAACCCTTGCGGTAGGGCGGATCAGCAAAGACGATGTCGAAAATACCCATGGTTCCCGTTGGCCCAAGACTTGTCGCGTCGCGGCGGAATATTCGGCTGCGGCCTGTCAGGGCGAAATTTTCCATATTGGTGCGGATCAACCCGCGCGCTTCAGTTCCGTCGTCAACAAACAGGCAGAATTTCGCGCCGCGCGACAGGGCCTCAATCCCAAGCGCGCCGGTGCCCGCAAACAGGTCCAGCACCCGTGCATCCTGCAGCGAAACACCATCGGCATGCGCCAGAATGTTGAACAGGCTTTCGCGCACCCGGTCACTCGTCGGACGGATCGTGTCGCCCTGCGGCGTGGCAAGGCTTCGCCCGCGCAACTCGCCGCCGACAATGCGCATTTACGACCCGCGCGGCGTTCTGCCCGAAGGCTTCCCGCCAGATGGCCTGCCGCCTGACGGCTTGCCACCGAACGGCTTCGACCCACCGGGCTTGCCGCCGAAAGGCTTGGATGGTCCATCGCGCTTCACATATAGTTTGGCCGAACGCGGCTTGTCGCCCGCGCCTTCTGCGCGCGGCGCACCTTCTGAAGACCGCCCCTGATATCCGGTGCCCTCCGTCCGCTTCGGCCGGTCGCCGAACGGCTTGGGTGAATAGGGCTTGTCGCTTCTCGGGACAAAGTCACGCTTGGGACGCTCGGCTCCATCGCCCGCAGGCGTGCGCGGCTTGTACTCGCGGCGCTCACCTGAAGGTGCATCTGCCCGCTTCGGTCGGTCGCCGAATGGCTTCGGTGAATAGGGCTTGTCGCCTCTCGGGGCAAAGTCACGCTTGGGACGCTCAGCACCATCGCCCGCCGGTGTACGCGGCTTGTATTCGCGGCGCTCGCCGGATGGAGCGTCGGCACGCTTTGGCCGGTCGCCAAACGGCTTGGGCGAATAAGGCTTGTCGCCGCGCGGCGCATAATCTCGCTTCGGGTGTTCAGCGCCGTCGGCAGCGGGCGTGCGCGGCTTGTATTCGCGGCGTTCACCCACTGGTGCGTCTGCCCGCTTGGGTCGATCACCAAATGGCTTGGGCGAATAGGGCTTGTCTCCACTCGGTGTGAAGTCTCGCTTCGGACGCTCATCACCCTCTCGCGGCGTGCGTGGCTTGAAATCCGCGCGCTTTTCGGGCGCATTTCGTGTGCTTGGCGTGCGTGGTCCGCGCGCGGAAAATGCGCGTTTTGGCGGCTCTTGCGAACCGGTCTCGGAGCCGTCGTGAAGCTTGCTGGCGGGCTTGGGCTTTGCCCCGGGCGCGGCCCAGACATTGGCGCCGCGCGTCGTGCGGTGCGGCACCTTGCTTTCCGTGTCTTCGCCCTTGACGAATTTCGGCTTGCGCTGGCGCTTGACGATCGGGTTGTCAAAACCGCCGACCCATTCGCCTTGGCGACGGTTTGCCGGGCGCTCCGGACGGTCTTCTGTTTCGCGCGGCGCAAACTCGCGTCGGCCTTGCACAGGCTCGTTTGAAAACGCGTTGACCACCGGCGCCTCGAAATTCGCTCCCGCCTCTTCGATCAAGCGCTCGCCAAGCTGCTCGCGCAGCGTCCGGCCCTTGACCTCCTGCACCGCGCCTTCGGGCAGGTCGCCGAGCTGGAAAGGACCAAAAGATATGCGAATCAGACGGTTCACGTTGAGACCGAGAGAGCCGAGGATGTTCTTCACTTCGCGGTTCTTGCCTTCGCGAAGGCCAATCACCAGCCAGACGTTCGACCCCTGCTCGCGCTCGATCACCGCGTCGACGGCACCATAAAAGACGCCTTCAACCATGACGCCTTCCTTAAGCGTATCAAGCTGGCCTTGGGTCACCTTGCCGAACGCACGGACGCGATAGCGCCGCAGCCAGCCGGTGGCGGGAAGTTCAAGCATCCGCGCCAGACCGCCATCATTGGTCAAAAGCAGCAGGCCCTCGGTGTTTATGTCCAGCCGTCCGACCGAAACCACGCGCGGCAGTTCCTCCGGCAGCGCGTCAAACACCGTGCGGCGGCCTTCCGGATCCTTGGATGTGGTCACCAGACCAACCGGCTTGTGATAGAGCCAGAGCCTTGTGCGCTCGATGGCCGGAAGCATCTGCCCGTCTACAGAGATCCGGTCGTCGTGAGTCACAAGCGTCGCCGGTGTGGTCAAAACCTTGCCGTTGACGCTCACGCGCCCATCGGCGATCAGCACTTCCGCGTCGCGGCGAGACGATATGCCGGCGCGGGCCAGACGTTTGGCAATGCGTTCGCCAGCGGGAGCGCCAAATTCGGCGGGTGCCGGGCCGTCGCTGCGCGGACGTGAGCGCGGCGCAGAGCCGTCTTTTACGAACTTGCGCGGGCCATCGCCCGACGGCGCGTCGGCGCGCGGCTTGAAGTCGCCTCGTGGTTTAAAGTCTGTACGCGGTTTGTCGGTTCGAGGCTTGAAATCGCCTCGTGGAGGCCGTGCGTCGCGCGGCTTGTCTTTGTCGTCATTCATGTCGGTTGTTGCCTTTTGCTGGCGGTTCCCTATCAGGTTGACCACGAGGAATCGAGCAGGAAATCGCCATCTTGGCCAAAGCCAGCACCAACATCATGGACATCGCGCTGGAGGAAGCCCGCGCAGCGGCAGCGCGCGGCGAGGTGCCCGTCGGGGCTGCCGTGGTTCGCGATGGCGAAATTATCGCAAGGGGCGGGAACCGCACGCGTGAACTCAACGACCCGACAGCCCATGCCGAGATGCTCGTTATCCGCGAGGCGGCGTCAAAACTCCGGTCCGAACGGCTCACCGGATGCGATCTCTTTGTGACGCTGGAGCCTTGCGCGATGTGTGCCGGAGCCATCTCGTTTGCCCGGTTGGAACGGCTGTATTTTGCAGCCAGCGACCCCAAGGGCGGCGGTGTCGAGCACGGGGGGCGGTTTTTCTCGCAACCCACCTGCCACCATGCACCGGACGTTTATTCCGGTATTGGCGAAGGCCAAGCGTCTGAAATATTGAAAGAATTCTTCAAGTCAAAGCGGATGTGACAAGGGGCGGCCGAAGCCGCCCCTGCCATGGAACCAGAAGTGCCGATTACTGGACGTAGACGCGCTTGACGCGGTCATAGGTCGGCGCATCGGTCAATTCTTCCTTGGTGGCATTGATGACCAGCTTGATGTTGTCGCCATCCGGCTGCATCTGAATGGACGGCATGGAGACGGCCACGTCCTTTTCGCCAATGCCGAGGAAGCCGCCGACACCGACGACAACGGCCTGAACCTTGCCGTCATTGGTGACGAAGAAGTCATTGACTTCGCCAATCGAAGTGCCGTCCTGCGCATACACGGTCTTGCCGATGAAATCGCTCGCGGTCATGATCTTTGCACCGGCGATGGTTTCAGAGGTCACAATTGTCGGCAATGCAGTGGTCGCCGGGCTTTCAACGGCAGTTGTGGTCTTGGTGCTGTTGGTCGTCTCCGATGCAGCCAGCGGCTTGCCGTCCTTGCACTTGACGGTGTCCAACACCTTCGTGCCATCGCTGTTTGTGATTACGCATGCGATATCAGCATTTGTAAGCGCATCCTGAGCGAATGCTGGAAGGGAAAACGTTGACAGGACAACGGAAGCGAGAAGAAGATTTTTCATTTTACAGTTTCCTTGATGCTGGTTTGAGAATTCATTGGAACGAGCGAAGGACGCCGCTGGCGAAAGTCGCCAAACGTCACCCGTAACTCCGGATGGTCTTGTTGTTTGCAGCCCCTTTGGCCACGCTCTGCCAGCGTCAGTTTCCACAGCTCATGGCCGCGCAAAACACACACTGCAGCAATTGAAGTGACCAA
This sequence comes from Phyllobacteriaceae bacterium, assembly GCA_031423755.1. Taxonomy (GTDB): domain Bacteria; phylum Pseudomonadota; class Alphaproteobacteria; order Rhizobiales; family Rhizobiaceae; genus JANMEX01. The sequence goes on from JANPGC010000245.1 coordinate 20,404, forward strand.
CGGTTCGCGCGCCGCCAATCACCGGTGTCACGGTTGATCTCCGCGACATTCGAGAAACGCAGACGATTCAAACTGGTTCCAAGATTAATTCTCAAGACGTGAAAACCAGTGCCGGACCACTTCGCAGGTCAAAAGCGAAGCGGGCGGTTTCGCCGAAAGACACTCAAAAAGTGTGGCGACAAAAAAAGCGCATCGACGACAGCCGGAAACACGGGGACGCATTGATGCGGACAATAGCAGCGCAGGAGTCTCATCTTAAAAGTTGCTCATCGCGCCTCAACAGCACGTTCAAAGCCAGGGGATATAGTCCTTGAAAGACTTGCTGCCCTTCTTTTTGCGGGCTTCCGCGCGCAGGCGGCGCTCCTTCTTGGCTTCATCTTCGCCAAGATCGCCGTAGCCAGCGCTGTCAACCGGCTGGCGATATTCGACCGGCGGCTCGCTGAGGTGCTTGCGGTTTGTCGGCGACCCGACCGCGTTGACAATTTTTCGCTCTTTCAAATTGGACCGGTCCACTTCGACCCGCTTGCGCGCATCGCGGTCGTCATTTGGATTGAGCGTCTGCTTGTAGCCCGGCTGACCCGAACCGACGTCATCGATGATTGAGGGCTCGAAATTGGGGTCATTTTGTGCGATCGTCGCTTCCTTGCGCAGACGCGCGCGCTTTTCTTCCGGCGATTCCGGCCAAACACCGGGTTGCTTGGTCACCGTTTCCTGCGGTGCGGGCAGGCTTTGCGCCACTCCGGTCTTCAGCACATCCGGGCGCGGTTCGTACTTGATGCCGGTTGGCGGTTTTGGCTTCAGCGAAAATGCCGAGCTGACGTCTTCGACAAGCTGCGCGTTCGCTGTTTTGCCAGTGCCATAGGTCGGCGAGGAAACGCACCCTGTGACCACAAACAGCGCAGCAATTGCAGCGCCCTGCAGCAAAACCGGTTTCACCTGTGCCAAACTCATCGACATTCCACTCCGCCGCACAAACAAAATGTGCCGAAGAACGGGCTTTCCACGCCAATTCCGGCAACAAGATGACCGCATATAACCCGAAGGCGCGGCGCGCGACAATGATTCATTATGCTGCCGCACAGGCTTTTGGATTCATTGCGCCGCCGCACAGGCTTTTGATCAAACCCGCCCCAAAGCCCGCAGCTCATGCAAAGCTGCCGCGTCGCGCGCCGACACATCCGGAAACGCCGCGTCGAGGCCAACATCGTCAGTGTAGCGCCATGATCGCGCGCATTTCTTGCCGCCCGCCGAAGCCGAAACAACAGAAACACCGGATACATCGTCCAGCCGGAACGCCGCTTGCGGACCGTCCATGTCCGAGATCGACAGGCCGGACGTGATCGAAATCTCGGCCATGTCGAGACCAGACACCGCATCCAAAAGATCGCGGTCGGTGATGTGAACAAACGGCGCCGCCTCAAGCGAAGAGCCGATGCGTTTGGCCGCACGTTCCAATTCGAGAGCGCCGGTCACAACCCGGCGGACGGTTTTGACCTTCTTCCACTTCTCAGCCAGCGCGTCATTGCGCCACGCAGACGGGACATCCGGGAACTGTTCGAGATGGATCGAAGTCTGGTCCGGATAGCGCTCGGTCCAAGCCTCTTCCGTGGTGAAGGGCAGCAGCGGTGCTGTCCATTTGATCAGGCAGTTGAACAGGTGCCGTACGACTTCAATCGCCGCCTTGCGCTTATGCGATGACGGCGCGTCGCAATAGAGCGCATCCTTGCGGATATCGAAGTAAAACGCCGACAGTTCGACCACCATGAAATCCATCAGGGCCTTGGTGATCTTGCGGAATTCAAACTCGTCATAGCCAGATCGCACCAGTGCATCGAGCTCATAGAGCCGGTGCAGCATCAGCTGTTCAAGCTCCGGCATGTCAGCGACCGGCGTCGTTTCGCCCTGATCATGCGCCAGCGTGCCGAGCATCCAGCGCAGCGTGTTGCGGTATTTGCGGTAGGCATCGACCGAGGTTTTCAGGATTTCCGGCCCGATGCGCAGGTCTTCCGAATAGTCTGACGAGACCACCCAGAGACGCAGGATATCAGCGCCCGAATTTTTGATGACTTCCTGCGGCGTGACGACATTGCCCAAGGACTTTGACATTTTGCGCCCGTCTTCGGCCATAACGAAACCATGCGTCAGCACAGCATCGTAGGGCGCGCGGCCACGGGTGCCGCAGCTTTCGAGCAGGGACGAATGGAACCAGCCGCGATGCTGGTCGGAGCCTTCGAGGTAGAGGTCGGCTGGCCATTTCAGGTCCGGGCGTTCTTCGAGGCAGAAGGCGTGGGTGGAGCCAGAGTCAAACCAGACGTCGAGAATGTCGCGGACCTGCTCCCAATCGTCGAGCTTGTCGACGAAACCGCCGAGGAAGCGCTCCTTTGCGCCTTCCTTGTACCAGGCGTCCGCGCCTTCCGACGTGAAGGCATCCATGATGCGGTCTGCCAGTTCTTGCGAGGCGTTGAAGCCTTCGCCGGGGATGATCTGGCCGGTTTCCTTGTGGCGGAATACCGAGATCGGCACGCCCCAGGCGCGCTGGCGGGAGAGAACCCAATCGGGCCGCTGCGCGATCATGGCATGGAGGCGGTTGCGACCACCGGCGGGGACGAAGCGCGTGGCTTCAATGGCTTTGAGCGATACTTCACGGAGCGTGCCGTTGATTGAGGCAGTGTCCTTGTCCATGTGGACGAACCACTGCGGCGTGTTACGGAAAATCACCGGCTTCTTCGAGCGCCACGAGTGCGGGTAGTCGTGCTTGAGGCGGCCACGGGCGAACAGGTTGCCGGCCGCAATCAGCGCCTTGATGACGGCATCATTGGCATCACCCTTTTTGCCGCTGTCGTCGATGACTCGCGCGGGCCCTCCCTCGCGGTCCGGCCCGAAGCCCGGCGCATCCTTTGTCAGGAAGCCTGCGTCATCGACGGTGAAAGGGATGGCGGAGGAAATGCCACGCGCTTCGAGTTCACGGGCGCTGCTCATCCACAAGTCAAAGTCCTCGCGGCCATGGCCGGGAGCCGTGTGGACAAAGCCGGTGCCCGCGTCGTCGGTGACGTGCTCGCCGTCGAGGAGGGGGACGTCGAAGGTGTAGCCGAGGTCGCGGAGGGGGTGGGCGCAGGTGATCGCGGCGAGTTCGTTGGCTGTCACTTTGCGCAACAATTTGAACGTGACCTTGGCTTTTTCGGCACTAGCTTCAGCAAGCGAATTTGCAAAGATTAGCTTTTCGCCGGGCTGTGGGCCAAATGTATTCGCGGCAGATACGACTTCATAGAGGCCGTAGGCTACTTTAGGGGAATAGGAGATCGCTCGGTTCCCCGGCATGGTCCAAGGGGTGGTCGTCCAGATCACTATAGAAGCGCCGGCAACATCGCCAGAACTTCCATTTGCTGGTGCCATTAGCGTAAGGGTCGGATCAGTGGCGTTTATCGTCAAGTCCAACTGAGCGGCAAAAAGCCGACTCTCTTCAAACGCACTTGGAGAGAAACTCCTCACCGGAAACTTCACCCAAACAGTATCGCTCTCATAAAGCTCATACTCAATCTCCGCCTCCGCCAGCGCCGTCCGTTCCACCACCGACCACATCACCGGCTTGGACCCGCGATACAGTTGCCCGCTCATCGCAAACTTCATCAGCTCGCCCGCGATCTTGGCTTCGGATTTGTAGGCCATGGTCAGATAGGGGTCTTTGAAATCGCCGGTGACGCCGAGGCGTTCGAATTCCTCGGACTGGACGCCGACCCAGTG
>JANPGC010000246.1:0-7438 GCA_031423755.1 Phyllobacteriaceae bacterium
GCGCTGTAAAACACACCATGTTCAGCCGCAGGTGCGCAGACCGTGGTGAAAAAGCCCATGCGCCGGCCAAGATCGGCAATGGCGACAGCGACTGGGGACGAGCCAAGAATGGCAAGGCTTGGTTTTGGCAAAACCGCCTCCACAAAAATGTCCATGGTGCCTTGGCTCGGGCAGGAGTTTTTGGCGTAGAACACACCATCGCGCAGTTCGCCCGGCGCAACATGCTGGCCTTGCAGCAAATCTTCCGGCTGGACGCTTATGAGGCGCGGCTGGCCGTCGGCAAGGGCCTCACGCGCTGCTTTAAGCACCGCGCCGCGCGCGCAGCCTCCGCCGATCCAGCCGCCCGATATGCTGCCGTCGCCGAGGATCACAGCTTTTGCGCCCGCCTTGGCGGCCGTGACCGACACCGTGCGCACTACTGTCGCCAACGCGAAAGGCTCGCCCTTGGCTTTGTAGTCATTGACGAGATCAAGAATGTCTATGGGGCTATTCATGGCTATATCCTCGCCAGATAGGGTTCAAGCGCTTCCAGGCTTTGCAAACTATGCGCGGGCGCAAAGAGATCGATGAAAGGCAGCGCGGCCTTCATGCCTGCTGCTTCCGGCGCATAATCCTGCCAGCCGATCATCGGGTTCAGCCAAGCTATGCGTTTGCAACGGCGGCGCAGTGCCTGCATTTCCGCACCGAGATTTTCAGGGGTTCCGGTGTCGTAACCATCAGAGACAATCATAACACAGGTGCGCGATGTGATGCAGCGTTTTGCGTGCCAACGGTTGAAGGTGGCAAGGCTTTCACCAATGCGCGTGCCACCGCCATGGCCTTGCGCCAGAATCGACATGCGCTCCATGGCGCGCTGGGCATTCTTTTCGCGCAGCGCAGGTGAAATGTGGATGAGACGCGTGTGGAACACAAAGGCTTCAGCCTCGCGGAAGTTTTCCAGAACGCCATGCATGAAACGCAGGAAAACTGCCGAATAGAGGCTCATCGAGCCGGAGGCATCGAGCAGCACCACAAGGCGCAGCGGCTTGTCCTTGCGCTTGCGCAAAACCAGATCAAGCGGCGTGCCGCCGTGGGCGATGCTTTTGTGGATGGTGCGGCGTAGGTCGATCTTCTGACCCGACCGGCGCGCGCGCATCCGTCTTGTCAGCCGCGCGCGCATGGATTTGGACAGGCGCTCGGCCAGCGCATGGGCGGCGATCATGTCGTCGGGATTGGTCAGATGCCGGAAATCTGTGTGCGACAACAGTTCGGTGCGGGACGCGCCTTCGCGCTTGGACTGCCCAACTTCCGTGACTTCACTGCCCTCGCCGCGCTCGACGCGATCCGGATTGTCATTCAAGCTTTCCCCCCGCTGGCCATTGGCGAGCGCATGAATGCCAACCGGCGTTTTTTGCGGTGCGCCGGAGCTGCGGGTCGCCGATTTCATGCCGCGTTGCAGCCAGTAGGCGTCAAACAATTCGTCGAATTTGGTCCAATCCGATTGGCGCGAACAAAACAATGCCTTCAGTGACGGACGCAGAATTGACGGGCGCTGCGCCTGTCCTTCGCCCATGATCTTCAACGCATCTCGCGTTTCTGCCAAACCGATGATAAAGCCATTGTCGCGCAAGAGCCGCACGAAGTGGCTGAGCTTGGTGCGCAGCCCGGAGCCGAGTTCCATGGTTTTCGCCAAGGGAAGGCTGGAGACACTCATCTCACGCCACCTTACCCACTAGCCGGTCCACCACTTCGCGGCTCATACGCGATTTGTCTTCAGCGGTCTTAATTAGGCACATCAGCGTGTCGAACACGGCTTCCGGCTCATCGCGCAAATGGCGGATATTGAGGCCGGCCAATGTGGCGGCCCAATCCAGCGTTTCGGCGACGCCCGGCGTCTTGCGCAGCTCTTCCTTGCGCACATGGCTGACCATGGTGGCGATTTCAAGCGCGAGCGCCGCGTCAATATTGGGCAAGCGCGACTGGATGATGCGCGCTTCGCGGTCCACTTCGGGAAAATCAACATAGTGGAACAGGCAGCGTCGACGCAGCGCATCGGACAGTTCGCGCGTGCCGTTGGAGGTGAGAATAACCATCGGAATGGTCGTGGCGGTGATGGTCCCAAGTTCGGGAATGGACACCTGAAAATCAGAGAGAAGCTCGAGCAGGAACGCTTCAAACTCCTCGTCAGCGCGGTCAACCTCGTCGATCAACAGCACTGGCGCGACGGGCTGACGAATAGCTGCCAGCAGCGGGCGTTCAAGGAGATATTTCTCGGAAAAAATCTGTTCTTCAACTGCATCTGAATCATCACCCTCGCGGGTCTTGATGGCGAGCAGCTGGCGCTGATAGTTCCACTCATACAGCGCAGCGCTCTGGTCGAGGCCCTCGTAGCATTGCAGGCGGATCAGCTTGGTGTTGTGGGCAAGCGAAAGCGCGCGGGCGACTTCAGTTTTGCCGACGCCCGCCTCGCCTTCCAAGAGCAATGGCCGCTTGAGGCTCTCCATCAGCCAGAGGGCAGTCGCAAGGTCGCGGTCGGGAACATACCCGACCGCTGCCAACTGCACGGCGATTTTGTCTTGCGGTGTTTTCACTGCGCTAAGCCTTGCGTTTAGCCGTGAAGGCCAAGTCGCTCGCCGACTTTCCAAAGACGCCACGCATCATGCGGCATCTGGATATGCCCGGCATCGAGGAACGCATAGGCATCGTTGACCGCATTCGAGAAGCACGGCACGCCGCCGACATGCGGGCTTTCGCCCACGCCCTTGGCACCAATCGGATGGTGCGGCGATGGCGTAACAGTGAAGTCGGTTTCCCAATGTGGGGTCTCAACGGCTGTGGGCAGGAAGAAATCCATGAAGGACGCGCCCATCACGTTGCCCATCTCGTCATAGCGGATTTCCTGACCCATCGCGCAGGCGAAGGCTTCGGTCAAACCACCATGCACCTGCCCCTCGATAATCATCGGATTGATGCGGGTGCCGCAATCGTCAAGCGCATAGAATCGGCGGGTCTTGGCAACACCGGTATCGACGTCAATGTCCATCACGCAGAAGTAGGCGCCGAACGGATAAGTCATGTTTGGCGGCTCGTAATAGTTCACCGCTTCCAGACCCGGCTCCATGTTGGGGGGTGGGGAATTGTAGGCGGCCCAGGCGATTTCCTTCATGGTCATCGACTTTTCCGGAAGGCCCTTGACGCGGAAGCGGTCGACGTCCCACTCGAGATCACCTTCGTGAACTTCGAGTTTATGGGCCGCGATCATCTGCGCCTTGGCCTTGATTTTACGTGCTGCCACCGCGGTTGCCGCTCCTGCAACCGGCGTGGAGCGCGACCCATACGTGCCGAGGCCGTATGGAGCAGTATCGGTATTGCCTTCTTCGATCATGATATCATCGGCCGGAATTCCTATTTCCGTCGCGATGATCTGGGCATAGGTGGTCTCATGCCCCTGACCTTGGCTTTTGGTGCCCATGCGGGCAATAACCGATCCTGTCGGGTGAATGCGGATTTCCGCGCTGTCAAACATCGCGATACCGAGAATATCGCAGTTCTTGGCCGGGCCCGCGCCGACGATTTCCGTGAAGAAAGAAATGCCGACACCCATGATTTCGCGTGTTTCGCCAGCCAGGAACGCTTCGCGTTTCTGGGCTTGCTCAGCGCGTAGATCCTTGTAGCCGATGGTGTCCATCGCCTTCTTCATGGCGGTGTGATAGTCGCCGCTGTCATATTCCCAACCGAGCGCCGAGTGATACGGGAACTGCTCGGCCTTGATGAAGTTCTTGATGCGCAGTTCGGCTGCATCCATGCCGAGTTTTTGCGCCAGCACTTCGATGGCACGTTCAATGGCGAAAACGGCTTCGGTGACACGGAATGAGCAGCGATAGGCGACGCCGCCCGAGGCCTTGTTGGTGTAGACTCCGTCGACGACCAGATGGGCGGTCGGGATATCATACGACCCGGTGCAGATGTTCATGAAACCGGCCGGCCATTTGGAAGGATCGGCACATGCGTCAAATGCACCATGGTCTGCCAGCACATGCACGCGCATGCCGGTAATCTTGCCTTCCTTGGTGGCGGCAAGTTCTGTGGTCATGTGATAGTCGCGGGCAAACGACGTAGTGGAAAGATTTTCCATCCGGTCCTCAACCCATTTGACCGGAACGCCAAGCACGATGGAACCTACGACGGAGCAGACATAGCCGGCATAAGCACCAACCTTGTTGCCGAAGCCGCCGCCAATGTCTGGCGCGATGACGTGGATCTTGTGTTCCGGCAGGCCTGAGATCAGCGACACGACGGTGCGGATCACATGTGGCGCCTGGAATGTTCCCCAAAGTGTCAGCTCGCCCTTCACCTTGTCGAATGAGGCGACGGACTGGCAGGTTTCCAGTGGTGACGGATGTGTACGGTGGTCAACAAGCATTTCCTTGATGGTCACATCAGCATTAGCAAAGATCGCATCGGTGGCGTCTTTGTCGCCAATCTGCCATTCGAAAATATGATTTGGATGTTTGCGGGGGCCGTGTGCACCGGTCATCTTGTCCTTGATGTCCTCACGCAAAATGGGCGCGTCCGGCAGCATGGATTTGAACGGATCAACGATGCACGGCAACGCCTCGTAAACCACATCGACGAGTTCTGTTGCATCAGATGCAATGTAGCGATCTTCGGCAATGACGAAGGCTACTTCCTGATTTTGGAAAAGTACTTTTTCTTCGGCCAAAACGGCTTGAACGTCACCTGCCAGCGTTGGCATGTAGTGAAGGCCAAGCGGCTTCAGATCGGCAGCGGTCAGCACCGCGATCACGCCCGGCAGCGCCTTGGCGCGGCTGGTGTCGATGCTGATGATACGGGCATGAGCGTGGGGCGAACGGACGAAATCACCAAACACCATGCCGGGCAGTTTCAGATCATCGACATAGTTGCCCTTGCCTTGCGTGAAGCGCACATCTTCGACGCGCTTGCGCTTGCAGCCCATGCCCTGGAGCTTTTCGACACGTTCTGCGCGGTCTTCATCAATCTTGGCTTGCGTATTCATTCTGCGGCCTCTTGAAACGGAGTTCCATTGATCTTGGCCGCCGCATATTGGATGGCCTTGACGATATTGACGTAACCGGTGCAGCGGCAAAGATTGCCGGCAATGCCGTAGCGGATTTCATCTTCGGTCGGGTTGGAATTTTCCTGTAGCAGACGATGTGCCCGCAGGATCATGCCCGGTGTGCAATAGCCGCATTGAAGGCCGTGCATCATGCGGAAACCTTCCTGCAGGGCGCTCAGCGTCCCGTCCGGATTGGCCATGCCTTCGATGGTCGTAATATTCGCGCCGTTGGCCTGCAACGCAAATGTCATGCAGCTTTTGACGGACATGTTGTCCACTTCCACCGTGCACGCGCCGCAGTGGCCGGTGTCGCAGCCAATGTGCGCGCCGGTGAGCATTTGCTGCTCACGCAGAAAGTGGATTAGCAGTGTGCGAGGCTCCACAAGCGCCTCAACCTTCTTGCCGTTGATGGTCAGTTGAATGTGTGATTTCGACATTTTGTTTCCTCAACCTTTGGCGCGTGATACTGCGCGCTCAAGCGCACGGCGCATCATGATGCCAGCCATTTTGGTGCGATATTCGGCGGGACCGCGCATATCGGATGCGGGATCGGTGATGGCCTCAGCTGCGGCGACAGCACGGTCCACTGTTACCTTGTCCAAGGATGAGCCGACGAGGATGGAAGAAGCCTCCTCGGCCCAAAGCGGAGTATCGGAGACATTGGTAAGGCCGATGGAAGCACTGGTGCATTTGCCGCCGGACATGGTGACAATCACAGCCGCAGCGGCCGTTGCATAGTCACCAATCTTGCGCTTCAGCTTTTCGTAGGCATAACCATGGCCGGAATGCGGAACCGGGATGAGCACCGCCGTCAGGATTTCGCCCGGTTCCAGCGCAGTGAAATAGGCGCCTTGGTAAAAGTCCCGTGCAACGACCTGGCGGGCACCGCCTGGTCCGGTCAGCTCATACGATGCGTTGAGGCACTGCATCAGGGCGGGCATATCATTGCCCGGATCGCCATTTGCGACGTTGCCCCCGAAAGTTCCCTTGTAGCGGATTTGCGGGTCAGCGATGACAAGGGAGGTTTCCGCGATGATCGGCAAATGCTTTGTTAAAATATCTGAATGGATCAGCTCATACTGGGTCGTCATCGCACCGATCTTGATCGTGTCGCGTTCGATGGAAATGCCTTTGAGATCGCCTATCGCTGACAGATCAATCAAATGCTCGGGCGAGGCCATGCGCATTTTCATCATCGGGATAAGGCTGTGGCCGCCCGCAAGCACGCGTGCTTCTTCGCCAAGCTTCGTCAACAGGCCAACAGCCTCGCTGACGGAATTTGGTCGATGGTAGTCAAATGAACCGGGTATCATTTATTGGCTCCTCCCAAAGCGCAAACAGATCACGCGTGGAAGACGATTGCGAAAACCACCGCGATGCGAAGCTCATTGGGTTCGAAGAGCGTGCGCCGAGCAAGCGCTGCTACACGAATTGCGGCGGGATGCACGAAACGCGGAGTCGGGCACGAAATGCGTCAGTGTTGCTGACTATTATTTCAATTCGTTTGACTGCTATGCCTGGACTTGAAGGCTGCCCACTCGTCGCGCAATTGGGCGACACGCGTGCGGCTGACCGGAACCGTGCGCCGGATCGAGGAATCGAGTTCGGCCAAAGCGGCATCGCCTGCTTTCTTGACACGAACGATATGGCTCAAATTTACAATGTAACTGCGGTGGGTGCGAAAAAACCGGCCTGTCTGCAGCCGCTCGTCTACTTCACTGATTGACAAGGGGCAGAACAGGTCATCGCTGCCGTTGAAGACAAATGTGTAATGCCCATTGGCATGGACTGAGACGATGTCGCTTGCCGAAATGTGGAACTGGTGACCGCTTTTTTCGATGGGAAGCAAAACGGCGCTGTCACTGCCGGATACCGTTTCAGGCAAGCCCATATCCATCGTGGCCTTGGGGACGAAATCAGTCTGTATTCCTGATGGCGCCGCAGGCGCGCTCAGGTCATTCCACTTCTGGTCAACCGCTGGTCCCTGCTGTTCGCGCGGAATCAGGGCGAGCATGAAAATGCCGGAAATCGAAAATGCCATCACGCTGACAATCATCGCGAGAATATCGCTGGAGATCAGCGCCTCTGCTGGGATCGGCACAGGCATGAAATGCAGGGTCGTTCCCGCCATCGCCATATAATGCATGCCGGATACAGCAAGGCCGAACATGATCGCGCCGACAAAATTCGGAAACCGGGTACTGGCCAGAAAAGCGAGCCAAAGTGCAAGGCCTGAAGCTGCAATGGCAATCAGTACGCTCACGGCAACGTAGCGATAGTCATGCTCCATGTGCGCACTGGAATGCAGAGCCATCATGCCGACATAGTGCATGGTGGCGATGCCCAAACCCATGAACAAGG
>JANPGC010000247.1:0-13318 GCA_031423755.1 Phyllobacteriaceae bacterium
AACTCTCGCTCCTGGCGCGTCGACGACGTTCACTGCCAACTACACGGTCACGCAGAACGACATCAACACGCTACAGCCGTAACCCGCATCGCTACCCCGCGCCGCTTTCTGCGGCGCGGGTGTCCACAAGACAAACCCAAGAGCGAACATTTGACCAATCGCCTAACCATAGTTTCGGCCTTTATGCGTCGGCTTGCGGCACCCCTGCTTTCAGCAATGGTGATGGCTTCGGCCATCACCGGCTCGCAGGCGCAATTGGTGAACACGGGCCAGGTCAATGGAACACCGGTGGCAGGCAGCATTCCTTTGCCGCTTCCAACTTCAACAGTCAGCATTCCAGTTGCCGCCGCCACGCCAGCAATCACGGTCGTCAAGACCGTGACTGCAAATGACGAAAACGGCGACGGTCACGGCCAAGTCGGCGAGACGCTTACCTACACTTTCAACGTAACGAACTCGGGCAACGTTACTCTCAACAATATATCCCTGTCAGACCCCAGCGCGACGATGAGCGGTGGCCCGCTTGCAACGCTTGCGCCTGGAGCAACCGACAGCTCGACCTTCTCGGCAACCTACACTCTGGCGCCAGCGGATATTTCCTCTGGCAGCCACTCCAATCAAGCCACTGCCACTGCAACATCAGCAGTTGTCGGTTCCCCACCGGGCGGCGTCACAGATCTTTCAGACAGTTCAAATCCACTCGATGGCCCCGGTCCGAACGATCCGACCGTGATCAGCATTACACCTGCGCCAATTGTAGCAGTTGACGACACCGGCTCGGCCAACGGCTCAATCGGCATTATGGTTCCGGCTCTCAATGTCTTGACCAATGACACGCTGAACGGCGTTGCGGTTGTCCCCGCAGATGTGACCATCACACCGGTCACCACAGGGCCGCTGACGGTCAATGCCGACGGCACGGTCAATGTCGCGCCGAACACACCGGCAGGGCCGTATACTATCACCTACACCGTCTGCGAGACACTGAACCCGGCAAACTGCGATACGGCCGATGTTGTCGTGTCAGTCTATGCGCCAACCATCGTCGCGGACAATGACAGCGCCTCGGGCATCAACGGTCTGATCGGTGCGCCGTTTGTGCTGAATGCATTTGCCAATGACACGCTCAATGGTGTGGCAGTGGTTCCGGCTGACTTGACGGTGACGATTGTCACGGCGGCAACCAATCCGAATGTGACAATGAACCTTGCGACCGGCTCCGTCTCGGTGGCACCGGACACGGCGGCTGGCGTCTACACGATTACCTACCAGATTTGCGAGACGCTGAACCCGACCAACTGTGACACAGCCGTTGCTTCAGTGACGGTCGTTGCCCCCGCCATAGTCGCGTTTGATGACACCGGCTCTGCGAACGGCCTGACTGGCGGCACGGTTACCGCGCTCAACGTCCTGACCAACGACACGCTGAACGGTGTTGCCATTGTTCCGGCGGATGTCACCATCACACCAATCACCACAGGCCCGCTGACAGTCAACGCCGACGGCACGGTCACGGTCGCGCCGAATACACCGGCGGGTCCATATACGGTCAACTATACGGTCTGCGAGAATCTCAACCCGGCCAACTGCGATACCGCCGATGTTGTGATCACGGTGACCGCCCCGGCCATCGTCGCAGTTGACGACGCTGGCTCGGCCAATGGCTTGACGGGCGGTGTTGTGCCTTCACTGAATGTTTTGGGCAATGACACGCTCAATGGCGTGGCGGTTGTTCCGGCAAATGTGACCATCACGCCGGTGACCACAGGTCCGCTGACAGTCAATGCTGATGGCACGGTGACAGTCGCGCCGAACACCCCGGCCGGCCCGTATACGGTCAGCTATACGGTCTGCGATGCCATCAACCCGGCGAACTGCGACACAGCTGATGTCGTTGTCACGGTATATGCCGCCTCCATTTTGGCAAATGACGACAGCGCGGCGGGCATCAACGGACTGACCGGCGCGGCGTCAGCCATCACTGCCTTTGTCAATGACACACTGAATGGCTTGGCAGTCGTTCCTGCCAACATAACTGCGACGATTGTCTCCCCTTCCACCAACCCGAACGTGACAATGAACCTTGCGACCGGTGTCGTATCGGTTGCTCCGGGGACGGCAGCGGGCGTTTACACGATCACCTACCGTATATGCGAGAACCTGAACCCGGCCAACTGCGACACGGCAATTGCCTCGGTGACGGTCGTTGCTCCGGCCATTGTGGCCGCTGATGACACCGGCACGGCCAATGGCTTCACCGGCGGCGTGGTGCCTTCGCTCAATGTCCTGACCAATGACACGTTGAACGGTGTGGCGATTGTCCCCGCCGACGTAGTGATCACGCCGGTGACCACTGGCCCGCTGACAGTCAACGCCAACGGTACGGTCAACGTCGCGCCGAACACACCCGCAGGTCCGTATACAGTCAGCTACACCGTCTGCGAGATCTTGAACCCGGCGAACTGCGACACGGCTGATGTTGTGATTACGGTGAACGCGCCGGCCATTGTCGCGGTCGATGACACCGGAACTGCCAGCGGCATTACCGGCGGCACGGTTCCCTCGCTGAACGTCTTGGGCAATGACACGCTGAACGGCGTGGCGATCGACCCCGCCGACGTGACGATCACGCCTGTCACCACCGGACCGCTGACGGTCAATGCCGATGGCACGGTAGATGTCGCGCCGAACACACCGGCAGGCCCATACACGGTCAGCTACACAGCTTGCGAGATATTGAACCCGGCAAACTGCGACACGGCTGATGTCGTGATCACAGTCACAGCTCCCACCATCCTTACCAGCGACGATACAGGCTCGACCAACGACCCGATATCCACCACGGTTCCATTGCTCAACGTCTTGGACAACGACACACTGAACGGCGTGGCGATTGTTCCCGCTGAAGTGACGATCACTCCGGTGACCACCGGTCCGCTGACGGTCAACGCCGACGGAACAGTGGCCATCGTGCCGGACACTGTCGCCGGGATTTACACGGTGGCCTATACGGTTTGCGAGATATTGAACCCGGCAAATTGTGATACCGCCGACGCCGTCATCACCGTTTCGCCACCCACGCTCCTCGCTGCTGATGATGCGGGTTCGGCGAATGGCCTGACCGGCGGCACAGTGCCTGCGCTCAACGTCCTGGACAATGACACGCTGAACGGCATTCCCGTCAATCCGGCTAAGCTAACGATCACTCAAGTTACGACCGGCCCGCTGACGGTTAACCCGGACGGCACGGTGACCGTTGCGCCGAACACGCCCGCTGGTCCGTATACCGTCACTTACACGGTGTGTGAGGTTTTGAACCCGGCCAACTGCGATACCGCAGATGTGGTGATCACGGTTGGCGCGGCGCCGATCATTGCGGCAGATGATTCCAATCCAGGGTTCGACGGCCTTAACGGCGGCACAAATGTGGTCAACGTCCTGACAAACGACACTTTGAACGGAACTCAGCCAACCGTCGGGACGCTGGGCAATGTGACAATGTCCATCGTAACGCCAGCCGCCTCCATCAACGGCGGTCCGGTTCCGGTGCTCGATCCTGCAACCGGCTTTGTCTCCCTCCCTGCCGGGACGCCATCCGGCCCCTACACGATTGTCTACGAAATTTGCGAGGTTCTGAACCCTGCGAACTGTGATCAGGCCTTCGAAGTGATCGACGTCCAGCCTCTGGTCGTCGAAGCCGTGGACGATACGCCTCCGCCGGTTGTCGGCGCGGTCGGCAATCCTTCTGTTGTGAATGTATTCAACAATGACACGCTAAACCTAAACCCGCTCAACAGTGCTGACGTGGTCACGACGGTTGTCACGCCTGCCTCCGACCCGGCGGTTGCACTGGACACCTCGACGGGCATTGTTTCTGTTGCCCCCGGCGTCCCGGCTGGGGTCTATACAATCACGTATAGCATATGCGCCGTGCTGACCCCAACTTGCGGCACAGCAGTTGTGACTGTGACCGTGACGGCAGCACCCATCGTTGCGGTTGACGACACCGGCTCGGCCAACGGCCTGACCGGCGGTGTGATCCCCTCGCTGAACGTCCTGACAAATGACACGCTGAGCGGCGTGGCGATTGTTCCTGCGGATGTGACAATCACGCCCGTCACCACCGGCCCGTTGACGGTCAACGCTGACGGCACCGTAACTGTCGCGCCGAACACACCGGCGGGTCCGTACACGGTCAGCTATACGGTTTGCGAGATACTAAACCCGGCCAACTGCGACACTGCCGATGTCGTGATCACAGTCTTTGCTCCCGCTATTGCCGCGGTTGATGATACCGGCTCGGCCAACGGCCTGACGGGCGGTGTGGTTCCAGCGCTGAACGTCCTGACAAATGACACGCTGATCGGCGTGGCGATTGTTCCTGCAGATGTGACAATCACGCCCGTCACCACCGGCCCGTTGACGGTCAACGCTGACGGCACCGTAACTGTCGCGCCGAACACACCGGCCGGGCCTTACACGGTTAGCTACACAGTTTGCGAGATCCTCAATCCGGCGAACTGCGACACGGCGGATGTTGTGGTAACGGTCTATGCAGCATCTATCGTTGCCAATGATGACAGCGCCACTGGCATCAACGGCCTGACCGGCGCGCCGAGTGCCATCAACGCCTTTGCCAACGATACGCTCAATGGCGTTGCCATAGTCACGGCCAACGTCACGGCAACAATTGTCACCCCATCAACAAACCCGAACGTCACGATGGATCTGGCAACGGGCGTGGTCTCGGTGGCTCCGGACACAGCGGCGGGTCCTTATACGATTACCTATCGGATTTGTGAGAACCTGAACCCGACGAACTGCGACACGGCCATCGTGTCGGTGACGGTTGTTGCTTCGGCAATAGTTGCGGCTGACGACGCGGGCACGGCCAACGGTCTGACAGGTGGCGTGGTTCCGGCTCTGAATGTTATGGCCAACGACACTCTGAACGGTGTGGCGATTATCCCCGCTGATGTGACGATCACGCCAGTGACGACCGGCCCCCTGACGGTCAACGCCAATGGCACCGTGAATGTTGCGCCGAACACGTCGGCGGGTCCATACACGGTCAGCTACACCGTCTGCGAAATATTGAACCCGGCGAACTGCGACACGGCCGATGTCGTTGTCACCGTTGTTGCCGCGTCCATCGCTGCCAATGACAACAGTGTGACGGACGTCAACGGTCTGACGGGCGCGCCGACTGCTCTGACAGCATTTGCCAATGACACGCTGAACGGCGTCGCCGTTGTTCCGGCCAACATCACCGCAACGATTGTCACGCCGTCAACAAATCCGAACGTGACGATGAACCTGTTGACGGGCGTCGTCTCGGTGGCGCCGGATACGGCGGCGGGTGTCTACACGATCACTTACCGCATTTGCGAGAAACTGAACCCTGCCAACTGTGACACTGCCATAGCCTCGGTGACGGTCGTCGCTCCGGCCGTCGTTGCAGTCAATGACATCGGCACAGCAAATGGGCTGACCGGCGGTGTTGTGCCCTTGCTGAGCGTTCTTGCCAACGACCTTCTGAATGGCGTGGCGATTAACCCTGCAGATGTAACGATCACGCCAGTCACCACGGGTCCGCTGACGCTCAACGCTGATGGCACCGTGACGGTCGCCCCGAACACGCCGGAAGGTGTTTACACTGTCAGCTACACAGTCTGCGAGATATTGAACCCAACAAACTGCGACACAGCCGACGTTGTGATTACGGTTGAGGTTCCCTCAAACAGGGTCTCCGGCGTCATATATGAAGACAGCAACAGCAATGGTGTGCTCAACGGCGGTGAAGCTGTCGCCGGTGGTTACACTGTCCAGCTGGTCCAGAACGGCGTTGTCATCGCCACGACAACATCCGCTCCGGATGGATCATACGGGTTCGACGATATTATTTCGGGCACCGGTTACTCAATTGCCGCCGTCAATCCAGCAACCGGAAATGTAGTATCCGGAAGAGGGACATTTGACGTCACCGCATCGTCAATCATCGTCGATGTCAATTTGCCGATTGATCCATCCGGCGTGGTCTATGACACCCTGACACGCGCGCCGATTGCCGGGGCGACGCTCGAACTGACCAATGCGTCCGGCGCGGCGCTCCCTGCGGCCTGCTTTGCCTCTCCCGACCAGCAGCCGCAAACCACGGGCGCGGATGGCGAATACCGTTTTGACGTCTTTGCGGGCATGAACGCTGCGTGTCCTGTAGGACAGAGCGAGTACCGCCTGCGGATCGTCGCACCGGCAGGTTATCTGGCCGCGCCGTCCACTTCCATTCTTCCGCAGACAGGCGCACTCGATGCAACGATCTGTCCGGTTGACAGCACCTCAGGTGGCTCTTGTGCGGTCCAGCCGCAGAATACCGCTCCGTCCGGCGGTGTCGCGACGACCTATTTCCTCGCATTCCTCTTGCAGGCGGGCGATCCGAACGTCGTTCACAACCACATTCCTCTCGATCCCATTGTCGTTATCCCCGGCGATGTAAGCGTCACCAAGACGGCGCGCAGCCAGATCGGTCTTCGTGGCGGCGTAATGACTTACACCATCACAGCCACCAACAATGGCGGGTCCGTGACGAGCACACTCAATCTGGTTGATCAGATGCCAGCCGGTTTCACGCTTGTTGAAAATTCGGCAACACTGGGCGGCGCGCCTGTTGCGGCCGTTGTCAGCGGAAGGTCAATCCGGCTGCCGGATGTCACGATCCCCGCCTCTGGAAGGGTGATTGCTGTGCTGCAACTGCGCATTCCGGTCAACGCTTCGCCTGGCGAGTATGTCAACAATGCTTTTGCGATCGACGCCGTGACTGGCGACCGTGTCGGCACTGGCGGCAGCGCGACGATCCGCATCATGACTGAAGCCGTGTTCGATTGCGGCGATGTGATCGGCAAGGTGTTCGATGACCGCAACTCGAATGGCTATCAGGACGAAGGTGAACTCGGAATCGCCGGAGTGCGTCTCGCCACGGTAAAGGGCGAACTGATCACCACTGACAAAAATGGGCAGTATCATGTTCCGTGCGCGATGCTACCCGACCAGAAGATCGGCTCGAATTTCATCCTGAAACTGGACAGCAGAACGTTGCCGACCGGCTACCGGATCACCACGGAAAATCCACGTGTCATCCGTCTGACGGCAGGCAAGATCGCCAAGTTGAATTTCGGTGCGACGATCGGGCGTGTGGTCCGGCTCGACCTGCGCGGCGACGCCTTTGATGCCTCCTCAACCCGCTTGAAGCCGGAGTGGGAGTCGGGACTTGATGGGCTCATCGCGACACTTGCGCAGAAGAACTCGATACTGCGCCTGACTTATTTCGAAGGTGACGACCCGAGAGCCCTGTCAAGGCAAAGGGCAGCGGCAGTCAAGAAGATGATCGAGGCGAAGTGGAAGCGCCAGGGCGCTGACTACAAACTGCTGATTGAGGTTGAGTTTGTGAAACGGCAGTAAGTGCCTGCGAGCTGAAAGGTTCTGGGTACCATTGGCTTGAGTTTTTTGTCCATGTTTGCGAGTGCACGCGCCCCAGCATGGAGGGTCGACGGTCTGTACAAGACTCGCGACCCGACACGCTGGCCCGTGGCCGCCTGTCAAAGCGTTAAGAGTCTGAAGTGATTCAGTTTTTTTGAGTGATTCCGCCTGAAACCAAGCCATTGCGTGCCTGAATTAGCGTTCTGTTAACCGTGTCTGTTTACCCGTGGTTAGGGAAATTGGATTCCGTGGGGACGTGAATGCCGTATTTGGCAAACAGGGCAAATGTGATGAAGCAGGCTTGCACCAGCCTGACTTCGGCATTGCTTTTTGCCATGCTTGCCTGTGCAGTCATGCTATCGGTTCCAGCGGCAAATGCAGACAACCGCACATGCGCTGAGCGGGTGCGGGGAGCGGTTGTCGATGATTGTTCGACGAGCGCCAAGCTGCCCGGAAACAACACGGAAGCAAACAAGCCCGGCGATGGCGCAGGACTTCCGTTCCGGATCAGCGTCGATGGTGAAACTGTCGACGGCGCAGGCATCTCAGCGGATGAGCAACGCAAGACGGACGTTGGTCTGGATGCGGTTGATATCCAGGTCAAGTTTGACGGGCTCGACACCAAGCAGATATTGTCAGTGAAATCCGAACGCTCCAAAGACAGGAACGCGGCTGTCAAGTTTCAGGCGGCAACCAATTATGCTGCTTTCGTGTCGCGCGGTGAAATCCGGATATTCAAGGCCGGCAAAGACTCGCGTGGCGATTTGATAGAGACAATTGCGTTGGACGCAGACGGAAGGGCAAGCTGGAAGCCAGGTGCCGCCAATCTGCGCGATTACACCTATGTGCTTCGGGTCTACAATGACGACGGTGCCTACGACGAAACCTCAATGCAGGATTTTGGCGCTCGCGCGCCGCGCGTGGATGTGTTAGATTCAGTAAATGGCGGCGCTGCGGGCGATCTGACTGAGGATCTGACGGGCAAGCGCGGCATTCCGGTTTATGGCGGTGCGGTGACTGTTTTCGGGCGCAATGTGCCCGTTGGCTACGACGTGCGCGTCATGGGCTGGCAAGTGCCCGCCGACTCGGAAAACAAATTCCTGTTCCAGCAAATTCTCCCGCCGGGCGATCACGATGTCGATGTCGCTGTTTCCGGCGGCAAGAGCGACGGCTTGGCCTTCACGCGTCAGGTCAACATTCCAAAGAATGACTGGTTCTATGTGGCGCTCGCAGACCTGACCGTTGGTCGCCGGTTTGGTGACTATCTGGAAGCCGCTACCCCTGGCGAGTTTGACAAGACTTATACCAAGGGACGTCTTGCGTTCTATCTGAAGGGCAAGATCAAGGGCAAATATCTTTTGACCGCTGCTGCCGATACGCAGGACGGACCGGTCAAGGATCTTTTGGACAGTGGCAACAACAAGGACCCGCGCCAACTGCTGCGGCGGCTGGACCCTGATGACTATTACCCTATCTATGGTGACGACTCGACAATTGTCGAGGACGCACCGACAAGCGGCAAGGTCTATGTCCGGTTGGAGCGCGGCCAAAGCCACGTCATGTGGGGCAACTTCAAGACCACCATCAGCGGCACCGAATTTGCACGCAATGAACGGGCGCTGTACGGCGCGCACGCAATCTACAAGTCTGAAAAGCTGACCAGCTTTGGCGAACCCAAGACGAAAGCGGAAGCCTTTGCGGCGCAGTCAGCAACGCTGCCGCAGCGCGATGATTTTCTGGGCACGGGCGGATCGGCCTATTTCCTCAGGCATCAGGATATCACCACCGGCTCAGAGCAGGTGACCATCGAGCGTCGCGATGCGCTGACCGGCGCAGTTGTTTCCCGCGTCCAGCTCGTGGAAGGCAAAGACTATACGATCGACTATTTTCAGGGAGTGATCATCCTGTCCGAACCGGTGGGCAGCACTGCGAGCTCAAATTCGTCCGTTGTCGGAGGCAATTCAGGCGACGATCAATTGCATGTTGTCGTCAACTATGAAGCAACGCCTGGCATCGGCAAGGAAAATGGCCGCACCTATGGCGGCAGGGCCGAGCAATGGCTTGGCGACACAATCCGAGTAGGCGCAACCGCGCTGTCCGAGACGGTTAGTGATGAGCGCAGCCAAAAGCTTGAAGCCGATATCTTGCTGCGCAAGTCAGACAAGACCAGCATTGAGTTCGAGGTTGCGCAGTCTGAAGGGCGCAGCGCCGGGCAATCCTTCTCCACCGACGGCGGTTTGACTTTCCGCGATGAGACAGTTGCCGGATCAAAGGGTAAAACAGCGCGGGCCTACAGGGTAAAGGCCAAAGCAGACCTTGGCGAAATCTCCGGCAACAGGCTGGCAGGAAAGGCCGACGCTTTCTATGAATTCCGCGAGGCGGGCTTCAGCGCGCTCGACAGTGAGACCAGCACCGACAAACAGATATTCGGTGGCAGGCTGACATTTGATATGACGAAAGACATGCAACTGCGTTTCGGGGCGGAGGGCACGGATTCCGGTCCTACCGATCGCAAGTACCGGGCCAGCGCGGAGTTTGAAGCCCGGCTTGCCACCGACTTGTCACTCGTCGCGGGTGTCACATGGACGAGATTTGAAGTGCCCGCAGAGCTGCATGCAAACGGTGATCGCGTCGATATCGGGGCCCGGCTTGCCTATGCCGTGGATGAGGACACGAAGGTTTACATCTTTGGTCAGGCGACTGTGAGCAAGAAAGGGGACAGGCTGCGCAATGACCGCATTGGCGTCGGCGCTGAGACCAATCTGACGGAGAGGCTCGCTGTCGGCGCCGAGATATCTTACGGCACCACCGGCGTTGGCGGCGAAGCGACACTGACTTACAAGAAGGATGCTGACTCCGACTATTACTTTGGATACCGCATTGATCCGGATCGGGCGTCCTACCCGAACCTGTCAACGACCCTGATCGGCACGGACAAGGGCGTGTTGGTCGCCGGGGCAAATATCCGGATCAATGATTGGACAACCGCATTCACAGAAGCCAATGCCGACCTCTTCGGCAAATCACGCAAACTCAGCCAGACCTATGGCCTGACGTTCACGCCTGATGACGTATGGAGCGCATCGCTCGGCATGGCGTTCGGCACAGTGAAGGACCCTTACGCCAGCGATTTTGACCGCAAGGCGTTCACGGCGCGGCTGGGCTACAACACGGATGTCGTCAAGGTTTCGCTCAACGGCGAAGTGCGCCTTGAAGATTCCGCTGACAATCTTCGTGACCGAACGACATGGCTGGCGCAGGCGGACGCCAGCGTGAAGACCGGCGACAACTGGCGCTTGGTCGGACATCTGGACACCGTGATTTCGCAGTCTGATCAAAGCGACATTCTTGATGGCCGCTATATCGAGGCCTCAATCGGCGCAGCATTCAGACCGATTGATAATGACAGGCTGAACCTGCTGTTCAAGTACACCTATCTTTACGACCTGCCTGGCGCCGAGCAAGTGAACGTTGACGGCAACATTCTCGGCCCGTCGCAAAAGAGTCACATCCTTTCAGTTGATGCCACCTATGACCTCAATGAGTGGCTGACGCTGGGAGCCAAATATGGCTATCGCACCGGTGCAGTCTCGACGACGCGCGGCCTTGACGAATTTGAAACCAGTTCAGCGCATCTCGGCATCTTGCGCGCCGATGTGGCGCTGGTGAAAAACTGGGATCTGTTGCTCGAGGGCAGGGTATTGCATGCAGTGGAAGCAAAACAGACCCAATATGGCTTCCTCGCAGCGGCCTACCGGCACATTGGCGACAACATGAAGGTCGGCATCGGGTATAATTTCGGCAGTTTCTCGGACAATGTCGCGGATTTGACGCATGACGACGGCGGCGTTTTCCTGAATATTGTTGGCAAATTCTGACCATTTGCCGGTCCTGCGCCTGCTAACGCTTCCTTAAGCGCAGCCGCATTATCATCGCGGCCCTGACCTTGGGGAACGACGCTATGCATTTTATGCCGAGTCTGCAGTCTGCGCTCGATGCCGTGATCGACTGGTTCATGCCTGCGAGGCTGCGCGGTGATGTGCTGTCTGAGCGGCGCGTGCGCATGTTCCTCATCAGCCACATTTTCGGACCGGTCATCAGCCATCCGATAACGCTGTTCCTGATGTTCATTGATCCGAACCCGTGGCCGCATGTGCCGATCCTCGGGGCTTCGATCAGCCTGTTCTGGGTGTTCCTCTTTGCCGTAAAGTATATGCCGGTAAAATATGAGACGCTGGCGCTTCTGTCTGTTCAAAACCTGATTTTCGCCATCCTCTGGGGTTCATATCATTACGGCGGCGGCTCATCGCCATTCCTGATGTGGCTCTTGATTGTGCCTCTGCTGGCGTTCTTCTATCTCGGCTCCACGCCATTTACGCGATTGGCAATCCTTGCCGAAATCGGCCTGAGCATGGTGGCCTTCTATGCATCATATGTGACAGGAGGCTTTCCCGTTCATATTCCGGTCGAAAACCTAGCTTCTGCGGGTATTTTGTCGGCTGTTCTGGCTTCGGCTTACGTCTTCATGATGGCCATATATTATGCAACCATCATCGACTCCCAGTCCGGCCTGATGCAGGAGGTGACGCGTCACCGCGAGACGATGACTGCGTTGACGACTGCCAAGGAAGAGGCGGAAGCTGCCAACGGCGCCAAGTCCGAATTCCTTGCCAAGATGAGTCATGAACTGCGCACGCCGCTGAATGCCGTGATTGGCTACTCGGAAATCATGCTTGAAGACGCCGAGATCGACGGTCGTGGCGAGCAGATTGCCGACCTTCAAAAGATCAGCGCGGCGGGCAAGCATCTCTTGTCGATGGTCAATGACATTCTCGATATATCCAAGATCGAGGCCGGCAAGATGGATCTGTATCTGGAGCGCATGTCGCTGGACAGGTTTGTCGAGGAAATCGAGTTCACCGGTCGGCCAATGGTCGTCAAGAACACCAACCAGTTCATTGTCGAGCGCGGAGACAATCTCGGCACCATCGACGCCGATGCGACCAAATTGCGCCAGGCAGTGCTCAATCTCCTGTCAAATGCGGCAAAGTTCACGCAAAATGGCAAGGTCACCCTGTCCGTCGAGCGCGAGCACCGCGAAGACATGGATTGGGTTGTCATCAAGGTGATCGACACGGGCGTGGGCATCAGCAAGGAGCAGCAGCTGAAGCTGTTCTCGAACTTCCAGCAGGCCAACGCCGCAATCGCGGCGAAATTCGGTGGCACCGGCCTCGGGCTTTCGCTCAGCCAGAACCTTTGCCAGCTGATGAAGGGCAAGATCACTGTCGAGAGTGACCCGGGCAAGGGCGCCTGCTTTATCATCAATCTGCCAGCAGTTCAGGTTGGCGGCAATGTCATGGAGCGCATGGCGGACCGAAGCAAAACGACGGCAAAGCCGACGGAAAACACACCCGTAATTGCCGAGCCGAAGGCCGCGGTGGCGGACAGCGAAGTTGATGATCTGTCGGCGGAAGAACTCGACATGATCACGCCCGCACCGATGGCGCGCTCGCACAATGCGGACAAAACTGTTGTCGTGATTGACGATGATCATTCCGTGCTTGAACTTGCCGAACGCGTTTTGACCAAGGAAGGCTTCAAGACCGTGCTGGTCGACAACGGCCAAACCGGGCTTCAGGTTGTGCGCACGACAAAGCCGGCATTTGTGATACTCGACATAATGCTGCCGGGCAGTGACGGATGGAATTTGCTGCGGGAAATCCGTGCCGACCGCAATTGCTCTGAAACAAAAGTGCTGATGCTAAGCGTGCTTGACGAGCGCCACCGCGCTTACCGCGACGGGGCCGACGGGTTCATTGCAAAGCCGCTGGATCGCGACCGTCTG
>JANPGC010000248.1:0-4436 GCA_031423755.1 Phyllobacteriaceae bacterium
AGGGCTCGGCTGGCTGACGCCATCCGAGTTCGCCAAAACCGCCGCGTCCGCACAAGCAAAGGCCATGGACGCTGCGATACTTGATGTCTACGCGCCCACGGCCTTTGCATCACCAGCCCAAAAGGGCATAATCAACCGCCAAAGCAAACTCAAAACTGGATAGAAGTTTGGGGCAAGGTCAGGTTCGAAGTCAGCTTTTGCGCATCGCGCTGCTGCTTTTACTTTGCGAGGGACATGGCCGGAACCGGCCTACCTAAGGCAGCGACCGATCGCATCAGGTGTTCACGACTGTTATGCTGTCAGTGAAGTTAGATGGCATGCAGCCCTCTCAATTCCATGCAAAAATGTGAAAAATGGCTGGAAAAACAGAAAAATGGATTGGGAGCCCACATTTAAATTCAAGAAAGTCAGGAACATTGTGAATTTTGCTGCCGTTGCGATTGCGTAAACGATGGAATGGCCGCATACTGCGATGCTACTTTTGGAAAAGTCAAAATGAACCGTGCAGGCTGTTGGCTTTGCCGTGGGAGTAGGTGATTGAAGATGCGCGATGAGTCAGGTTTTGAGCCGGCGTTCGACGTCGTGGTTTGCGGAAGTTTGCATTTGGATATCATCGTCCACGCCGTTGCTTTGCCCAAGTTGGATGAAACCGCTGTGGGAAGCGCTTGGGAGCAGGTCTGTGGCGGCAAGGGTGGCAATCAAGCGGTTCAGGCGGCGCGCGCTGGCGCGACGACTGCCATGATTGGCAGCGTTGGCAATGATGATTTCGGGAAGAGATTGTTGGGTCACCTGCAATCATCTGGCGTTGACGTTGCAACGGTATCGACCGACGCGTCACGCGGATCTGGCATGAGTGTTGCGATTGTCCAGGACAGCGGCGATTATGGCGCGGTGATTGTGTCAGGGTCCAATCTCTCACTTGACGCAGGCGGGCTTGAGCAGGTTTGGAATGATTTGGGCGGGGGCAGAGTGCTCATCCTGCAAAATGAGGTGCCGCACGCAGTAAACGTCGCAGCAGCGCGGGCCGCCAAAAAAAATGGGGCGGCTGTGTTGTTGAACGCCGCACCCGCCCGCCCATTGGACGGCGATCTGCTTGAGTCTGTCGATCTGTTGATCGTCAACCGGGTCGAGGCTGAAGACATGTCGGGCCTTTCGGTCACAAACCAACAGTCGGCTATGGACGCGCTACCTCAATTGACAGGCAGCACCCGCTCTGTGGTGATAACGCTGGGCGGCGGCGGCCTTGTGGTAGCCCCAAAGGACGGTCCGCCTGTCTTTATCCCCGCTCTGCCCGTCAAGGTAACCTCTACGCACGGCGCAGGCGATTGCTTCGTCGGCGTTCTGGCTGCAAAGCTGGCTGGCGACGTGCCGCTAGTTGAAGCTTGCCACGCCGCCAACCGCGCGGCTGCAGAGCACGTTTCCCGAGTCTGAACGGCGAGCGCTTTTCAAGAAATAACAGTCGCGCGAACAGCGCATGACCGTGCCGGACAGCCAAGAGCGGTCTTTGTCTGCACGTCTGAAAATCACAAAATTGTCTTTAACTGTGTTGTGCAATGCACAAATCTTATGGTGTGTGTAAAGTTGGCGCGAAACGAAAGCAGGCATTTCATGCCATTTTCGCACTTGACGCCGCGCAAATTGGCAATTCGCTACTTCGCAGTCGCAACATTTAGCACGAATTTGATATAAAGTAAGAAATTATCATGCATGCACTTTACAAAAAGATAAAAATATGTGAAGAAAATGAAAATCCAAAAGGCTCAGTCATGAACAAGAAAACCGCGCAGATAGCTCACCAGTACGCAGCTCGTTTGAACTCGTTCAAGAACGGCGCTGCTGAAGGTGGCCGCAAAATCGGCGTGCTTGACTTGCTGGAGCGCGCAGCTGGCGTTCCCGGTCTCAATGCGGTTGACCTCAACTATCCAGACCATGTCGACGGACTGGAACTGAGCCTCCTCCGAGGCCGCCTATCCGACCTTGGCCTGACATTGAATGGTCTGGCGATGCGGTACTACAGCGAGCCGGGTTTCAAGCTGGGAGCGTTCACCAATCCGGACGCCAATCTGCGTCGCACGGCAATTGACCAGACCAAGCGCGGAATCGACGAAATGCTGGAACTCGGCGGCTCGCTGATGACTTTGTGGATGGGGCAGGACGGTTTCGACTATTCGTTCCAGACAGACTACGCCCAGCTTTGGGACTGGACGCTGGAAGCGATGGCGGAAGTTGCCGACCATGTGCCGAGCGCTGAAATCAGCATTGAGTATAAGCCAAACGAGCCGCGCAGCTTTTCGCTGATGCCCGACATCGGAACGACGCTTTTGGCAATCCACCAGATCGGCCGCAAGAATGTCGGTGTCACAATCGACTTCGCGCATGTGCTCTATGCCGATGAAATGCCTGCCTATGCCGCCGCGCTCGCCGGCCGCAGCAACAAGCTGTTCGGCGTCCACCTCAATGACGGCTACGGCAAACGCGATGACGGTTTGATGGTCGGCACTGTGCATCCGGTCCAGACGATCGAGCTTCTCTATGTGCTGGAGAAGATCGGCTACGAGCGCATCATTTACTTTGACACGTTCCCGGACGTGACGGGTCTCGATCCTGTCGCCGAATGCAGCGCCAACATCGCGACTGTCGAGGCCATGCGCAAAGTCGTCAAGCGCCTGCAAAGCGACAACGGCCTTGGCGCAGCGATTGCCCGCCAAGACGCGGTCACCAGCAATTCCATCATCCGCAAGGCCATCTACGGAGGGGAATGATCAGCATTGCTAGTTCGCTAGCAGATGAATTGGTGCGCAGCTCATCGAGCCTCCAATTCCAAAACCCGATGATGAACAACCCTGGGAGGTTTCCAATATGAAATTCGTATCCATGAAATCAATGCTGCTCGGCGCGGTTGCCGCTGCTGCATTCTCGTTTTCTGTCTATGCTGCAGATCTGGCGCCGCTGAACTCCGATATCGAGCCCGACCGCATGGACTGGTCGCAGCTTGAAGCGAAGTTCGGTCCGATGCCGGCCGTCGAAAAGGGCATGAAGGTGGGCGCCGTCGCCAAGGCACTCACCAACGAGTACTGGCGCAGCCTCGGTGAAGGCTACAAGCAGTTTGGCGAAAAGGTTGGCGTCGCCGTCGATCTGCAGGCGGGCCAAAATGAAAACGACCAGCTTGCCCAGCTCGCCATTGCCGAGAACATGCTGTCGTCGGGTTACAAGATCCTCCTCGTCTCGCCGCAGACGGACTCCAACCTGCAGCCGGCTGTTGAGGCTGCCGAAAAGGCAGGCGTTCCGGTTATTAACGTCAACGATGCCGTCATCCCAACCGCCAAGAACTACATCGGCAACGTGCAGAAGGACAACGGCGTGCGCGCAGCCAAGTGGTTCATCGAGAACCGCAAGGACGGCGGCAAGCTGGCTGTGATTGAAGGCATGGCGGGTGTCTATGCGGCTGTGCAGCGTACCGCCGGTTTCAAAGAAACAATTGCCGCTGACGGCAAGGGTTTTGAAGTCGTCGCCAGCGTTCCGGGCGACTGGGATCGTCAGAAGTCCTACGATGCCGCCACCAACATCATGCAGCAGAACCCCGACATCATCGGCTTCTACTGCAACAATGACGGCATGGCGCTCGGCGTTGTGGAAGCAGTCAAGGCTGCCGGCCTGGCTGACAAAATCGCCGTGATCGGCACCGATGGCATC
Organism: Phyllobacteriaceae bacterium; assembly: GCA_031423755.1. Classification (GTDB taxonomy): domain Bacteria; phylum Pseudomonadota; class Alphaproteobacteria; order Rhizobiales; family Rhizobiaceae; genus JANMEX01. The sequence goes on from JANPGC010000248.1 coordinate 3,694, forward strand.
TCCGATGCCTACGCATCAATCAAGGCCGGTGAACTGACCGCAACGGTTGACAGTTTCCCGATCCTGACCGGCGAAGTAGCGCTTGAAGTCGCGTTGCGCCTGCAGGCCGGCCAGAAATTGCCGCGCGTGGTTGCCACACCGCAGGCCCTCGTGACCAAAGACAATATGGATCGCTACACCGGCGATCAGGCGACGGTTCGCAAGAACCTGATGGAAGACGCCACGAAGTAATTCTGGCTCATCCGGCGCATTGCCCTCTCCCGGGGTGGTGCGCCGGAGCTCCTCTCCTTGGAAAATAAACATTCCATTGCCGGTCCGCGTTGCGGAAGGCGATGGCCGTGACGGTGGTCAACCTCCATGTCAAACCCAGTGCAGACCCATGATATCGCGCTATCCCTAAGTGGAATCTCGAAGGGTTTCACTGGCGTCCAAGCGCTGGAAAATGTCGGCTTTGAAGTACGAGCGGGCGAGGTTCGGGCACTGCTTGGCGAGAATGGAGCCGGCAAATCCACCTTGCTGAAAATCCTGTCTGGAATTTATCGTACGGACACTGGCGAGATGCGCATCAACGGCAAACTTGTTGATCTGCGCACACCGAAATCTGCAAAACAGGCAGGCATCGCACTCATACATCAGGAACTGCAGCAAATCCCGGAACTGGATGTTGCCCAGAACATGTTCCTTGGCAATTCAATCACCAATTTCGGCTTCATCAATGACAAGGGCAAAATGCGCAAACGCGC
>JANPGC010000249.1:0-4860 GCA_031423755.1 Phyllobacteriaceae bacterium
GTGTCGCCCTGCCGCACGTCGATCTGTTCCAACGAAAGATTGAGCTTCTCGGCCACCATCTGCGCATAGGCTGTCGCATGCCCTTGCCCGTTTGACTGGGTGCCGATGCGAAGTTCGATCATGCCATCGGGCTTGAGCGAAACCACGGCGGGTTCGCCACCGTCAAAGGCACAGATTTCGACATAGGAAGAAAGGCCAATTCCGCGCAGTTTTCCGTCCCTGACAGACCCCTGCTGCCGCGTTTCAAAACCAGCCCAGCCGGACTGTTGCAATGCCTGATCGAGATGCCCCTCGAACTCGCCGACATCATAAGTCCTGTTCGCCACCGTGCGATAGGGAAAGTTGTCCTTGGGGATGAAGTTGATCCTGCGAATAGCATCCGGCGTCATGCCCATGTCGCGCGCGCACTCATCCGCCAATCGCTCGATCAGGAATGCCGCCTCCGGCCTCCCGGCTCCACGATAGGCATCGACCGGGCATGTGTTTGTATAGACATTCTGAACCGTCACATCGATTGCCGGGATGTCGTACAGCCCAGTTGTCATCGACACACCAAGTTCGGTCACAAACACCGCGTTTTCAGACAGATACGCGCCCATGTTGGCAATCAGATTCACCTTCAGGCCAAGAAAGCGGCCATCCTTGTCCATCGCCATTTGGGCATCGACGACATTGTCGCGGCCGTGTGCATCGGTCAACAGATGCTCCCCGCGCCCGCCGACCCATTTGACAGGCCGGCCCAACCGCTTCGCCGCCTCCATCAGCAGCGCATATTCGCGGTAAGCAAGCGCCTTCGGTCCAAAACCGCCGCCGACGTCTTTTGTGATGACGCGCAATTTGTCCTTTGAGATGCCAAAGACCGTTTCGGCCAGTTTGGCCTGGATGCCATGAACGCCTTGGGTGCCAAGCGTCAAAACAAAGCGTGACTCGCCCGCGTTCCATTCGGCGACCGCAGCGCGGGTCTCCAGATAGTTCGACGCAAGGCGGTTGTTGTGGAACTTGACGTGCGTGACTTTCGCGGCCGCTGAGAACGCCTGCGCAGTGGCTCTGTCGTCGCCAAGTTTGTAAACATAAGCGATGTTTGTCCCAAGCTCCGGCCACACCAGTGGCGCATCTGGCTTAACTGCCGCCGACGTTTCAACGACGACATCCTGCGGATCAAAATCCACATCAATCTTATCCGCCGCATCCTCGGCCTGCTCAAGCGTTTCCGCAACAATGAACGCAATGGCGTCGCCGCTGTATTGCGTTTGGTGCAAACAGAGGATTGGAATGTCGCGGCTGACAAAGGGCGAGCCGTCCAGATTGTCAGGACGATGGGAAGTCGCCAGCGGTTTGAGATGGGCGACATCTTTGCCGGTCAGAACCAGTTTGACGCCAGGGCTTTCTAGCGCTTCCGAAATCGAGCGGATTTCGAACACACTTCGAGCGGTTTGCGAGCGCAGCACAAAGCCGTGCAAACAGCCCTCAATCCTCATGTCGTCGGTGTACTGACCTTGTCCCGTGAGGAAGCCCTTGTCCTCTTTGCGCAAGGCGGAAGCGCCAATACCGAATTTTGGCCGGGCGACTGGCATGGGAGTTCCTGTCAATTGTTTGGATCAAATCGCGAAGAAAGCGGAAGGTGTCAGTACAATTTCTAGCGCGGGAACGCGATTTGTAAACTGTTTGCAGTGGAAAGTTTGTCCCAAGCCGGAACCCGGTGTATGGGCTTGCAAAGAAAATCTAAACCTGGATGCACAATGCGGACTGACACCGGCAAGACATTCAAGCTCGAAGACTATCGCCCCACCGACTATGCCATTCCGCAGGTGGACCTCGTCTTTAGGCTGGATGGCGCCGAAACGCGCGTCACCTCGCGGCTTCTCGTCGAACGCCGCGCCGGGGTGGCAGTGTCCGCACCGTTGGAACTAGACGGCGACGGGCTGAAGCTGCTCGCGGTCACCATCAATGGCAGACCGCTGGGCGATGGCGACTACGAGGTCACACCAGACCGGCTCTCATTTCGCAACTTGCCGCAAGACAGCCGCTTCACCGTTGAAATCGTTACGCAAATAAGTCCGGACACCAACAAGGCATTGATGGGTCTTTATCGCTCCGGCAACATTTACTGCACGCAATGCGAGGCCGAGGGCTTCCGCCGCATCACGTATTTCCAGGACCGCCCTGACATTCTTTCAATCTATTCGGTGCGGATTGAGGCCAGGAAATCAGAAGCGCCAATTCTGCTTTCAAATGGCAATCCGTTAGGTTTCGGCGAGTTGACCGAAGGCTGGCATTTTTCCGAGTGGCACGATCCACACCCGAAACCGTCGTATCTGTTTGCGCTTGTGGCCGGCGACCTTGGCGTTGTCACCGATGAATTTGTCACGATGTCAGGGCGGAAGGTTGATCTGCGGATCTATGTCGAGCACGGCAAGGAACAGCGCGCGACGTATGCGATGGATTCACTCATCCGCTCCATGAAGTGGGATGAGGACGCGTTTGGGCGTGAGTATGACCTGGATCTGTTCATGATCGTCGCGGTTTCGTCGTTCAACATGGGCGCAATGGAGAACAAGGGCCTCAATATCTTCAACGACAAATATGTTCTGGCAGACCCCGATACTGCGACGGATGTGGACTACGCTGGCATTGAAGCCGTTATTGCCCATGAATATTTCCACAACTGGACCGGCAATCGCATAACTTGCCGCGACTGGTTTCAGCTTTGCCTGAAAGAAGGTTTGACTGTCTTTCGGGATCATGAATTTTCCGCTGATATGCGTTCGCGCGGCGTGAAGAGAATTGCTGAAGTGCGAGCGTTGAAGGCCAACCAGTTCCCTGAAGACCAAGGCCCGCTGGCTCATCCCGTCCGCCCGAGAAAATATCGCGAAATCAACAACTTCTATACATCAACCGTCTACGAAAAAGGCTCGGAAGTCGTTCGCATGCTCCGTACGATCATCGGTGCCGCTGCATTCCGGAAAGGCATGGATCTGTATTTTGACCGGCATGATGGTCAAGCAGTGACCATTGAAGACTTCATCACATGCTTTGAGGAGGCATCCGGCAAAGACTTGTCCCAGTTCTCCCTCTGGTATCACCAAGCCGGGACACCCACATTGATGGTGACTGCGGAGTGGAGCAAATCAGCTGCCACATTCACGCTGGAGTTTGAGCAGGCGACAAAGCCGACGCCAAGCGAAACGCGCAAGAAATTGATGCATATACCTGTGAGCTTCGCGCTGCTCGGGGTTGAAGGAAAACCGGTTCACTTTGCCAAGACCGAAGGAACGGGAGTAATAGGCAGCGATATCCATGTTCGCAAGAAGCGGCAGCGCGTTGTCTTTCATGGCGTGACTGAGCGCCCTGTGCCGTCGTTGCTGCGCGGTTTTTCAGCACCTGTCACTTTGGCGTTTGAGCAGAAAGCGGAAGACCGGCTGTTTCTTGCGCGATACGATGATGACTTGTTCTCACGTTGGCAGGCATTGAACGCAGCAGCGAGTGACGCGCTGATCTCTGCGTCAAACGTCGTTCGAGGCAAAGGCGAATTGCAGCACGACGCCGATCTGATCGAGATTTTCGGAACGATTGCGGCAGACAGTCGGTTAGAACCGGCATTCCGCGCACTGGCCCTGACATTACCGCTTGAGGGCGATATTGCGCGTGATATCGGCAGAAATGTCGACCCCGATGCCATATTCGTGGCTCGGAACAGCATGATCGCTCAAATCGGAAAATCGAACCGCGTGGGCCTTGAGGCAGTTATGCTGGACATGCAGGACATTGGCGTGTTCCGCCCCGATGCCGCATCTGCCGGCAAACGCGCGTTGAAGAATGCGCTATTGGATTGCCTTTCAGTGAATTCCAGAGAGTCTGCGGCCGCGCACCATGCTTTCGCCACAGCGACCAATATGACTGACCGGTTCGCCGCGCTTGGTGTTTTATGTATGCGTTTCCCTGAGACCAAGGATACTGCAAAGGCGCTTGTGGCGTTCGAGGCGAAGTTTGGGGGCGAGAGTCTGGTCATGGACAAATGGTTTGCGGTCCAAGCGATGATCCCAGGCAACACCACGCTTGAACGTGTCATCGATTTGACGAAACATCGTGCTTTTTCGTTCGACAATCCAAACCGGATGCGCTCGCTGATCGGCACATTTGCTACCTCGAATCCGACTGGGTTCAATCGGCCAGATGGTGCTGGATACCGGTTCTTTGCCGACTTTGTCATCGGTGTCGACAAGGCCAACCCGCAAACGGCGGCGCGTCTTTTGACAGCCATGAGGTCTTGGCGATCTCTTGAACCGATGCGCAAGGAAAAGGCGCGGGAATCGCTTGCCACCATTGCCGGCACTTCCGGACTATCCGCCGACGTACGAGACATCGTGGATCGCACACTTGCCTGAAATGCCTGCAACACGATGTGAATCGCACAGCGTGTTTTTCTGAATCAAGGGCTGGACAAGGCGAATCAGCAATGATTCATTGACTGCGATTCGGGTGTGCGGTCTGCCGGGTCAGTCATCAGTAAAATCATTGGTTCGGGGAGCCAGATATGTCAAAGGCGGACGCGCGCAGCGCGCCGGCAGGGAAGGTTTTTGCGCAGAATCAGCGCATCGCCGAGCTGCAGCGTAACGGAATGATTGGCCCTGCCCGCTTGCTGGCGGAACCCGCCTATCAAAAATTTCTCGCAGCTGAACCTTTTTTTCGCCGCGCCATCCCTGTGCTGACGATAATTTTTCTGGTCATTATTGGCGCTGTCCGCTTCGTAACTCTAACCAACCAACGCGATTTTCTTATTTCCCAAGCCAAATCGCATGTGTCGCTTACCGCTGCGCTGATTGATGCGCGCGCCAATGCAATCCCAGAGTCGGCCAGCCG
>JANPGC010000250.1:0-10024 GCA_031423755.1 Phyllobacteriaceae bacterium
CCCAAATCCAACCGCCACAAGGGGCAAGAGTCCCAGCAAAAACAGTATCGTCCGTGACGCCCGGTCGAACGGGCTTTTGATAACGCTTTTGCCCGATGGCCTCACCAGGCTGATCATCAAGACGAGCAGCCCCACCAGCACCGTCGCTCCAAAGCTCTTGGCAATGGTCAGTGACAGAGGCGAGCCAAGCGTTTCATTGACCACCGCCAGAAACCCGTCCAGCCCGGTTACGAATGCAGTCGCCGTGAACAGATAGACCAGAAACTGCGCCGGCTTTGCCTCGACATGGACCAGCCGCCAGCTCCGCAAGGACGGCGACAGCACCGCCACCGCAAGCCGGTAGATAAAGAATACCATCGCAGACATGGAGAACGCGCTCCACATCAGTTCGCGGATGTCGGTTCGCAGAACCTTGAAATAGTCGAACAGGAAATAGGTGACTGCCAAAAACACTGCGAAAGACGCAGAGGGAATGAGCGTTGACCAGAACGCAACCGAAAGGCGGCTGAGATAGGACGGCTCGGTAATCGCGGGGTCAGCGCTGAACAGAGAGCCGAAAAGCCGGCGCCCGCCAATGAACATCACTGCAGCGCAAAGCAGTGCGAAGAAACTGGCACCAAGCATGGAATTGAACTTGAACCGCGTGACAAAGCTGAACCATGACTTGACCAGCTTGCCCAGAGATGCGGCCTCGTCCGACGCCTCGTTCAAAGTCTCCGCGCTGAAGACCGTTGTTACATCCACCTGCTTGGTGAGATCGGCCGCAAAAAGGTTGCGTCGGCGCTCCGCGATGTCGTCAATTTCCTTGCTGATCGAAACTGAAAGATCTTCGGTCTCCCCCAGCGCGACGTTGATCGCAGCCTTTTCCGTTGTCAGCCGCTTCCGTTCGGCGACAACTTCCTCAGGTTCAACAATTCCCGCGTCGGTCGGCGCGGGTCCGATGTCCGTCAAACGCTTGTTGATTTCATTAAGGCGGGGACGGAACGCGACCGCGACATCGAGGACCGATTTTACCAAAGCATCAAGATCGGTGCGGATTTGAACAAGTTTGGCATCGTCGGCGGACGCGCCATCAATTCTGTCGCTTGCCGCCTTTGCCTTCGCGCCAAGCGTTGCAAGCAGTTGACGCTGATCGGAAAGCAGGTCGGCGCGGCAAGCGCCTGCCGCCGCGACGACGACGGCGAGCGCCAGCGCCACGCTTCCCAGCAATCGCCAAACCCGCCGCATGCGCTCCGGAATCATCGTCGTTCCCAATCTCCGAATTCTTGTTAGAAGAGCAAACGCCCCACGGCAAGGCGCGACGGCCTTTGAAGTTTCTGCCAGAAACATTTGAAATACCCCGCACATGTCGCTTTTTTGGCTTCACAGGCGTGCCGTTCCGGTCCAGTTTCGATCTGCAACAAGAACAGTCCGCAGCACCGCTTTGGCCGAATATTCAGCTTTTCAACTGTTGAAACACGCGCTCTCTGGCAACAGGGGCTGGAAAGAAGCATGGCGCAAGGCTGAGCCGAAACCGGAGTATGATGTCGTCATAATCGGCGGCGGCGGGCACGGGCTGGCGACCGCCTTTTACCTGGCCAAGGAATTCGGCATCACCAATGTCGCAGTGGTCGAGAAGAGCTGGCTTGGCTCCGGCAATGTCGGACGCAACACCACGGCGATCCGCTCCAATTATTTGCTGCCGGAAAACCAGCACTTCTACGAATTGTCGATGAAGATGTGGGAAACCCTTTCCCACGAACTGAACTACAACGTCATGTTCTCGCAGCGCGGTGTCATCAACCTTGGCCATAATCCGGCGCAAATGGATGCATATGCAAGACGCGGCAATGCCATGCGGCTGAACGGCATCGATGCCGAACTCTTTTCGCGTGAAGAAGTCGAGCATATTCTTCCCGGCATCAACATGAGCCGCACCGCCCGCTTCCCGATTGAGGGGGGCCTGATGCAATGGCGTGCCGGCACCGCGCGCCACGATGCGGTCGCTTGGGGTTATGCGCGCGGCGCAGACCGGCGCGGCGTCGACCTCATTGAAAACTGTGAGGTCACAGGCTTTCTGCGCGATGGCGAAACCATCACGGGCGTCCAGACCGCGCGCGGCGACATCCGCGCCAAAAAAGTGGCCGTCGCGGTCGCGGGTTCCACCGGCCACGTTCTCAATCTGGCGGGTATCAGCCGGTTTCCGATTGAAAGCCACGTCCTCCAGGCCTTCGTCTCCGAGGCATTGAAGCCCGTCATCAACACGGTCGCCACCTTCGGCGGCGGGCACCTTTATTTCGGCCAGTCCGACAAGGGCGGCCTCGTCTTCGGCGGCGATATCGACGGCTACAACAGCTACGCCTCGCGCGGCAATCTGCCGGTGGTCGAGGACGTGATGTCCGAGTTCATGGCACTGTTCCCCAACCTTGGCGGCGTTCGGATGCTTCGCTCATGGGGCGGCATCATGGACATGTCAATGGACGGCTCGCCCATCATCGATATCGGCCCGCTGCCCGGCATGTATCTGAACTGCGGCTGGTGTTACGGCGGCTTCAAGGCCACTCCCGCATCTGGCCTCTGCTTTGCCCACACCATCGCCAAAGATGAGCCGCACCCGCTGATCAAGCCGTTCGCGCTCGACCGCTTCAAGACCGGCCGCATGATCGATGACAAGGGACAGGGCGCAACGCCCCGCTGGCATTGAGATGCGTATCACCTGCCCCCATTGCGGACCCCGCGACCTCGCCGAATTCTACTATTGGGGCGATGCCACCCGCACAATGCCCGAGCTCGGATCTAAGGACGAAGCAGCATGGCTCTCGCATGTTTACAACCGCCCCAACCCGCGCGGCCGCCACAGTGAGCATTGGCAGCATCTCGGCGGCTGCCGCGCCTATCTCATGGTTGAGCGCGACACCGCAACCCACGAAATATTCAGCGTAATCTTCGCCCGCGATACCGCTAGGGAGGCCACTAAATGAGCTTCCACCGCATCGACCCGTCGGGTAAAGGCAAAAGACCGGTCAGCTTCATTTTCGACGGCACGCGCGTCACCGGCTACGAGGGCGACACGCTCGCTGCAGCCCTGCTCGCAAGTGGCCAGATGGTGATGGGCCGCTCGTTCAAATACCACCGCCCGCGCGGCGCATTTGCGCCCGGCAGCGCCGAACCCAATGCGCTGGTCACGCTGCTTCGCGGCAAGTTTCGCGAACCGAACCTGCGCGCCACCGAAGTTGAAATCTTCGAAGGCATGCGTGCCGAAAGCCAGAACCGCTTTCCGTCGCTGAATATTGATATCGGCGCCGTGAACGGTTTGGCGGGCAAGCTCTTGTCTGCCGGCTTCTACTACAAAACATTCATGGGACCCGGCATCGGCCCGCTGCGCTCGACCAAATTCTGGATGCTGGCCGAACGCTTCATCCGCCGCGCTGCAGGCCTTGGCCGCGCCGGCCTCGCGCCCGACCCTGACCGCTACGACCGCATCAACGCCTTCTGCGACGTGCTGGTGATCGGAGGCGGCGACGCTGGCCGCACCGCGGCTGAAGCCGCTACCAATGCAGGCCTGCGCGTCATCCTCGCAGATGCCAATCCGCCCAAGGGCGTCGACATCGATGGCGCGCAAACGCTCTCCCGCACCATGGTCTGGGGCGTCTACGACGGCAACACCTATGCCGCAACCGAGCGCGTTGCCGACCACAAATCCGCCCGTGCGCCGGGCGAGCCGCGCCAGCGCCACTGGGTAATCCGCGCCAGAACCGCGATCCACGCGACCGGCGCCACGGAACGGCCCATCGTTTTTCCTGGCAATGACGTTCCGGGTGTGATGCTGGCCTCAATGTTTGGCGACCTCGCAAAGCGCGGCGTGATCCCGGATGGCCCGGTCGCCTTCTTCACCAACAATGACGCCGCCTACCAGACCGCTGCCGACCTTGCGGGCTCAGGCGCGACCATCGCCGCCATTATCGACGCCCGCGTCGAAGTTTCGGCTTCTGCTCGCGCCCTCGCCGACCTCTGCAACGCCGAGATTCACATTGGCCGCGCCGTCACCGGCAGTGAGGGAAAGTCGGCGCTGAAGGCGGTCACCGTGCAGCAATTCGATGCGGCGACGGGCGAAATCTCGGGCGAACCGGTTTCAGTCCAGTGTTCCACGGTCGCTGTCTCCGGCGGCTGGTCGCCCTCCATCCAGCTTGCCAGCCAGGCAGGTGGCAACCCTCAATGGAGCGAGCCGCTGCAAGCCTTCCTGCCTCCCGAACCCGCGCCGGGACAGGATTTTCACGTCTGCGGTTCCGCTGCCGGGGTGTTCGGACGCGACGAGGCCAAAGCCGACGCCAATCGGGCTGCCGGAATCGCTGTCGCCAAACTCTCCGGCAAAAAACTGAAAGTTGCGCCAAGGCCGGACTGCTACCACGCCTATTTCGCCGCCCCCGTCCACGAAATCCGGGGCACAAAAAAATCTCAAAAGGCGTTCGTCGATTTCCAGCACGACGTCACAGCAGCCGATATCCGCCTCGCCGCGCTCGAAGGCTTTTCATCGCCCGAACACATGAAGCGCTACACAACGCTCGGCATGGCGACCGAACAAGGCCGCAACTCGGCAATCCCCGCACTTGCCATCCTCGGCGGCGAACAAGGCAGGTCCATTGCCGAAACCGGCACAACACGCTTCCGCCCGCCGGCCTCCGGCGTATCATTTGGCGTACTGGCAGCCGAGCGCTACGGCGATCTCCAGCCGGGCAGATTGACACCGATGCACGACTGGCATCTGGCAAACGGCGCAACGCTCTATGCCGCAGGGCTATGGCACCGTCCGATGATCTATGGCCGCGCAGGCGAAACCATCGAGCAGGCCTATGTCCGCGAGGCGCGCGCGGTGCGCATGGGTGTCGGCATTTTTGATGTCTCGACGCTCGGGAAAATCGATATTCAGGGCCCCGACTCCGCCAAATTCCTTGACCGCGTCTACACCAACATGTTCTCAAACCTCGCCGTCGGCAAGGCGCGCTACGGCCTGATGCTGCGCGAAGACGGCCTCGTCATGGACGACGGCACGACATGGCGCATAGGCGACATACATTTTCTCATGACCACCACCACAGCCAACGCAGGCAAGGTCATGCAGCATCTCGACTATTGTCTCGACTGCCTGTGGCCAGACTTGAAAGTACATCTCACCTCCGTCACCGACCAATGGGCCGGTGCCGCAGTCGGCGGCCCGTTCGCACGAAAGGTGCTCGAAAACTGCGTCGAAGGCGCGCAAGTGGACAACGATGCCGTGCCCTTCATGGGCATCGTTCACGGCACCATCGCGGACAAACCCGTCATGATCTGCCGCCTCTCCTTCTCCGGCGAACTGGCCTACGAAGTCTATTCCGGCGCTGGCCACGGCCAACAAGTCTGGGACGCGCTGATGGGGGCCGGCAAACCATTCAACATCACGCCCTATGGCCTTGAGGCCCTCGGCACCCTTCGCATCGAAAAAGGCCACGTCACCGGCGCTGAAATCGATGGCCGCACCACAGCGCATGATCTGCATCTGGAATGGATGCTGTCGAAGAAGAAGCCATTCATCGGCCAAGCCATGATGAACCGCCCCGGCATGACGGACGAAAACCGGCTGAGCCTCGTCGGCATCATTTCTACGAGCGGCAAGCCGGTTTCCGGCGGTAGCCACATTGTCGACGAAGATGAACTGACCGAACCGGCAGACAGCCTCGGCCACGTCACCGCCGCCTGCTATTCACCGGCGCTGGAGAAATACATCGCGCTTGCCTTGGTCAAAAACGGCAAGAGCCGTATCGGAACGATCGCTTACGTCACCGCCCCGCTCACCGGCCAGCACCTTCCGGTCGAGATCGTCGATTGCCATATGTTCGACCCCGAAGGGAGGCGCATGCATGTCTGACCACGCATCGCCCCTGGGAGCAGACTTCAAGCCGGGACAATTCGGCAATGTTGCGCGCGGCATCGGCGTGCGCCTCTCAGAGCCGCAGTATGGCTATCTCGGCGAGTTGGCTGCGTTTGCGGGTTCAGGGGAAGCAATCCTCAAGTTGGTACGCAACGCTGCCGGACAGCCCGGTGCCGTATCGTTTCCCATCGCCGCCAACCGCTGGTTCCTTGCCGGCCAGGAAGGCATGGACGAGCCGGTGAAGGCGAAACTGAAACCATCCGATGGTACACTGATCGACCTAAGCCATGGCCGCACTTGCCTGCGCATCTCCGGACCCAAGGTGGAATGGGTTCTGTCCAAACTCTACGCCATCGACTTCGGCCTCACCGCCTTCGCGACAGGAACCGGACTATCAACGACGCATCATGCCATCTTCACGCAAATCTACCGGCACGATGGCGAGACCTTCGACCTTTTCGTCTTCCGCTCCCTCGCCCGCTCATTCTGGCACTCGGTGCAACGGGCGGCGGAGGAGACGGGGTTTGAGGTGGTTTGAATTACTCTTTACGTAACGCATAATTTCGTCTAAAGACACGCTCTCATGATCGTCAGCTATCGGGAAAGGCGCACAGAACGTTTTGCGGTCGGCGTGCATGTTCGGGACTTTTCCGGATTTGCGCGGCATGCCGAAATTCGGCTCGACCGGCTGGATGCGGCGTCAAACTTGAACGATTTGCGTGCACTGCCGGGCAACCGGCTTGAGGCGCTGCGAGGTAACCTTGCAGGCCAATTCTCGATCCTCATCAATGATCAATGGCGCATTTGTTTTGAATGGCCGGATGGGTCCCCCGGTCCGGTCAATGTCGAAATCGTAGACTATCATTGAAGGAACCTAAAATGGCACGCACTCCCATTCATCCCGGTGAACACCTTGCAGAGGAATTGCGGGAACTTGGCATGTCTGCTGCGGAGCTGGCACGCAACATTGAAGTGCCGGTCAATCGAGTTACCGGTATAATCAACGGCCAGCGCAGCATTACGGCCGATACCGCGCTTCGCCTTGGCCATTGGTTCGGCACGTCGCCTGCTTTTTGGATGAACCTGCAGCAACTTTTTGAGTTGCGCGTTGCGGAGAACTCTGTCGGCGGCAAGATATCCAGTCTTCCGCGTATGGCAGACAGGAAGTCTAAGGCTACGACTGTTTCGATTGGTGCGGTGTAAACACCTCGCACAAAAATATAGTTCGGTGGTTGATCACGCTTTCTGTGCCACCCCCGCCACATAAGTCTGCGCCACCGCCCGGTCATCGCCCATCGTCTGCATCAGGAACAGCTCCTCAGACAGCGTGGTCACCGTCTCCATCCTGAGCGCCATCGCCGAGGTCGCCCGCGCATCAAGCACCACGAAATCCGCTTCGGTCCCTGCCGCCAGCGTGCCGATCTTGTCTTCCATGGAAAGCGCGCGGGCGTTGCCCAGCGTCATCTGATAAAACGAGCGCAGCGGATGGTAGCGCTGGCCTTGCAGGTTCAAAACCTTGTAGGCCTCGTCCAGCGTCTTCAGCATTGAATAGCTCGTGCCACCGCCGATATCCGTTGCGATGGCTACACGCACATTCGCATCGCGCAGCCGCGCCATGTCGAACAGGCCGGAGCCCAAAAACAAATTGGACGTCGGGCAGAATACCGCCACCGAACCCGTTTCACTCATCGCCCCCGCCTCGCGTTCAGACAGATGGATGCAATGCCCAAACAGGCTCTTTGGCCCCAGCAACCCATACTTCGCATACACATCCGTATAGTCGAGCGAGTCCGGGTAAAGCTCGCGCGTGAACGCAATTTCGGCGTGGTTTTCAGCCAAATGAGTCTGCACCAGACAATCCGGATGCTCGAGCGCCAGCGCCCCCGCAGCCTCCAACTGCTCCGGCGATGACGTGATCGCAAAGCGCGGTGAGATCGCATAGACCTGCCGCCCGCGCCCGTGCCACTTTTCGATCAGCGCCTTGGTGTCGTCATAGCCGCTCTGCGCCGTGTCCAGCAGACCGGGCGGCGCGTTGCGGTCCATCATCACCTTGCCGCCAGCCATGCGCATGTTGCGCCGCTCGCTCTCGGCAAAAAACGCCTCTGCGCTCTCCTTGTGGACCGAGCAATAGGCCACCGCCGTCGTCGTGCCGTGGTTGGTCAGTTCGTCGAAGAAGAACCGCGCGATCCGTTCGGCGTGGCTGACATCCCTGAACTTCTGCTCCTCGACAAAAGTGTATTTGTTGAGCCATTCCAGCAAAGCCCCGGCATAGGAGCCGACCACCTGCATTTGCGGAAAATGGAGGTGCGTGTCGATGAAGCCGGCAACTATGAGATGGGGCCGGTGATCGACATGGGCGGCCTCATGAAACCCGCGCGTGACGCTGGCAAAATCACCCTGTGCGGCAATCACGCCGTCAACAACCGCCAGCGCCCCGTCCTCGATATAGCGGTAACCGCCGCCGCCCTCGCCATCCATCGGCTCATCTGTGAAATCGAGCAGCCGCCCGCGAAAGATCTTGACGGTCATTGGTTGCTCGCACCCGTCGCCGCCTCATACCAGGCGACAATCGCCTTGCGCTCATCTGCGGTAATCTCGGTGACATTGCCGGGCGGCATCGCGTGGGAGCGGCCCGATTGCAGGTAAATCTCCCGTGCATGCGACGCAATACGGTTGTCGTCGTCCAGCTTCACGCCCTTGGGCGCATGATAAATGCCTTCCCATACCGGCTCGGCGGCATGACACATCGAACATCGCCCCATCACCACATCCTTCGCCGCGGCAAATTCCTCGACTTCAACCAGCTCGGGCGAAAAAACCTGAGCCTGATCGCCGGTCAACACCTTCGGCGTGGTCGACAACCAGATGATGATGATCAACAGGATCGCCGACACTGCCCAAGTCCAGTGCGGCTCGCCCTTGCGGGCATGAACGCTGTTGAAATAGTGCCGGATCAGCGCGCCGATCGGGAAAACCAGCGAGGCAATCACCCAATTGAACTCCGTGCCGAACGCCAGCGGATAGTGGTTTGACAACATGAAGAACAGGACGGGAAGCGTCAGGTAATTGTTGTGCAGCGAGCGCTGCTTGGCAATCTTGCCATACTTCGGATCGGGCTTGCGCCCCGCAATCAAATCCGACACCACAATTTTCTGGTTTGGAATTATTACCGCGAACACGTTGGCCGACATGATGGTCGCGGTGATGACACCAAGATGCAAAAGTGCGGCGCGGCCTGAAAATACCTGCACATAGCCCCAAGCCATCGCAATCATGAATACATAGAGCAAAACCAGAAGCAGCCAGTCGTTCTCGCCCAGCGGCGATTTGCACAGGAAATCATAAAGCAACCAGCCAAGGAATATCGACACCAGCGATATGCCGATCCCCTGCAGTGGCGAGATATCGAGCACTGTCTTGTCGATCAGGAACAGCCCTGCCCCGGCATAATAAACCACACACAGAAGCGCGAAGCCCGAAAGCCAGGTCGCGTAGGATTCCCATTTGAACCAGGTCAGATGCTCGGGCATTTCGGCGGGTGCGACGAGGTATTTGCGAATGTGGTAAAACCCGCCGCCATGCACCTGCCATTCCTCGCCATGCGCCCCGGCGGGAAGGTTAGGCGCTTGCCGCAGGCCGAGATCGAGTGCGACGAAATAGAAGGAAGAGCCAATCCAGGCGATGGCGGTAATCACATGCAGCCAGCGCACGGCAAATGCCAGCCATTCCCAGAAAATCGCAAAATCGAGCATGTGCAGCCTGTCCGGTTTACGGCAACAGTTTGCAGGCTTCGAACCGGATTACAATTGCAAAATCAACGTCAGGCAACGTTTGCCATTTGCAGGTCCGCATCGCTGGCGCCTCGTCTGACCGCCTCTTCAAAATCATCGCGTGTCATTGCGCCCGAATAGAGGAAACCCTGAAATGCATCACAGCCCTGCGCCAGCAGGAATTTCTCCTGCTCGGGGGTCTCCACATGCTCGGCAACGGTCGAAAGGCCAAGCGCTCCGGCCATGGCAATAATTGTCTTGACCAGAGCCATGTCTTTCGGCCGGTCCTGCATCACCCGGACAAACTTGCCGTCGATCTTGACCTCGTCCAGAGGCATGTCCTTCAGATGCGTCAAGGACGAAAAGCCGG
>JANPGC010000251.1:0-5240 GCA_031423755.1 Phyllobacteriaceae bacterium
GTCGGCATCTTCCCCCCGCAGATGTTGCGGGGATAAGATGGCTTATCTCATAAGTTTTGTGATTTGCCGTCTACCCCCCGCATCTCTTGCGGGGAGAAGATGCCGACAGGCAGATGAGGGGAGCGTATCAGTGATTGCCGAAAGCTACGCAACCCCTTGATCCCAAAAACAATAACGCCGCCCAGAAGGACGGCGCTTCCAAAATTTCGATTAGTTCAAACCTCAGTTCAGCTTTGCCTTCACATCCGCCAGCGCCTGTTTAAACAGGTCGGCGTTGGACGCTGCGTCGCGGCTTTCTAGGAGCTTGGACGAGGCGGCGATGGCGAGGTCTACGGCGGAGGCGCGGACGGCGTTCACTGCGTCTGATTCAGCTTGGGCGATCTTCTGCTCGGCAACGATGGTCCGGCGGCGGACATAGTCTTCTGACTTTGCCTGTGCATCGGCGCGCAGGATTTCGGCTTCGCGCTTGGCGGCGGCGAGGATTTCGACTGCTTCTTTCTCGGCATCCTTGCGCTTGGCCTGATATTCGGCAAGCAGGCCCTTGGCCTCTTCGCGCAGACGGCGGGCCTCGTCGTGGTCGGCCTTGATCTTGTCCGCCCTGTCGTCGAGCGCCTTGGTGATCATGCCCGGCACTTTCAAATAAACGACGATGCCGAGGAAGATGACGAGGGCGGCGAAGGCCCAGAATGTGTTGTCCATCATGGCGTTACCCTCAGCCCTTCACAGACTTGATCGCCGCAGCGATGTCGGTTGCGGAAGCCTTGCCTCCGGTCAATTGCGCAAGAATGGCAGATACCGTTTCTTCGGCAATCTTGCCGACTTCCTTCATGCCGGAGGCACGGACAGCGGCAATCTGCTTTTCGGATTCGGCGATTTTGGCTTCAAGCACGGCTTCGCTTGCCTTGCGATCAGCTTCGACGACCGCTTTCGCCTCGTCGCGCGCCTTGTTGCCGATGTCGACGGCGTTCTTTCGGGCAGTTGCCAGCTCCTGCTCATAGGCCGCGACAGCGGTGTCCGCCTCGTCCTTCATCTTGGCGGCGTCTGCCAGATCGCGGGTTATGCGGTCACGGCGGGTTTCCAAAATGGAGGCGATACGCGGCGATGCGAGCCGCGAAATGAACATGTAGAAGAGGCCAAACGTGATCGCCAGCCAAAGCAGCTGCGAGGCAAATGACGCAGGGTCAAATGGCGGAAACACTTCGCTGTGGCCGCCTTCACCGGGAACACCGGTTTCGGTGTGAACGGTTTCACCAGCAACGGCTGGCGTATGCCCGGCCTCACCCGCAGTTCCGGCAGCAGCCGGAGCCGTCGTGGTTTCCTCGGCCAATGCCTCGGTCACAAACATGCGATCACCTTTTGGATACGGGTCCGGCCGCCAACATCAGCGGCCGGTCAAAGCTTTGGCTCAACCGTCTTAGACGACGAACAGCAGCAGAAGCGCGACGAGCAGCGAGAAGATGCCCAGAGCTTCGGTCACGGCAAAGCCGAAAATCAAACGGCTGAACTGGCCGTCAGCTGCTGACGGGTTGCGCAAGGCACCAGCCAAAAAGTTGCCGAACATTGTGCCAAGGCCAATGCCCACGCCGCCCATGCCCAAGCATGCGATGCCTGCGCCGATGTACTTTGCTGCTTCTGCGTCCATTTTTAAGCTCCTTATGGATTGCGAGAGTGTGTTTGTGGCGGACCATCCCGCCGTACAAGATTTTCCTAGTGGCCGGGATGTATGGCGTCGTTCAGATACATGCAGGTCAAGACCGTGAACACATATGCCTGAAGGAAAGCCACCAGAAATTCAAGACCAGTCAAAGCGACGGTCATGGCAAGCGGCAAAAGCGAGCCGCCGATGCCGAGCGCGCCCATGCCGGAAAGCGTGACAACGAAGCCTGCGAACACTTTCAGCGTAATGTGCCCGGCAAGCATGTTGGCGAAAAGACGAATGGACAGGCTGATCGGGCGGGAGAGGAACGAAATCACCTCGATAATCACGACAATCGGCACAAGGGCGCCCGGCACGCCAGACGGAACGAACAGCTTCAAGAAGCCCAGTCCGTTCTTGTAGAAGCCGTAGCCAACGACCACCGCCATGACCAACAACGCGAGTGCGACTGTCACTATCAGATGGCTGGTGATGGTGAAAAAGTAGGGGAACATGCCAAACAGGTTTGCCACCAGCACGAACATGAACAGCGAAAAGACAAACGGGAAGAATTTCATGCCGGACGTGCCGGCGCTGTCGCGCAACATGTTGGCGACGAATTCGTAGGCGATCTCGGAAACAGACTGAAGGCGGCCCGGGATCAGGCTGCGTCCGGCTGTCGAAAAATACAAAAGTCCGGCGGCGGCAACGACGGTTGCCACCATGAAGGCGGACGAATTGGTGAAAGAGACGTCATATCCGCCGAGTTCGAGCGGAATCCATTTTTGCAAATGGAACTGGTGGATGGGGTCTGTACCGGCCACGTTATTCGTCCTCTTTGTCGTCCGGCCACGCATTGCCGGGGGGAGTCGAGTCTTTTGGAGAAGGCTTGTAATCAGACCCTCTCTCCGATTTGCTCACGGCAATCAAGCCCGCCGAGCGCAAAACATTCAAAACACCGGCGGTAAAGCCCAAAAAGAGGAAAATTATTATCCCCCAAGGCGATGTTCCAGCGACACGGTCTAGCAGCCAGCCTAACGCGATCCCAACCAGAATTCCGGCGATGAACTCGCTGGACAGCTTGAGCGCATAGGCCATGCCGGCCATTCCGTCTGACTTGTTGACGTCGGATTTGGCTGCTTCGAGCTTCCGTTCCGCCTGCTTGGCCGCGATGGCGTCTGCAAGCTGGTCGCGGCGCTTGTCGAGCGCTGGGTCCTTGAACCTGTCTTCCGGTCCCCCGTCCCTGCCGGATGGCGCGGGTTTGTCCGGTCTCTTTCCGGTAGCCACGGCGCGATCCTTCCGGTCCGGCGGAAGACATGGTTTTCCGCACATAAGTCGCGGGCAACATAGTTTTGCGGACCCTGCTAGTCAAGGCGGCAAGGGGGATTCTCGGACAGCAATTTTATCTATTGTAATCAATGACTTGGTGATGTAGTTGCGGTCGTATTGAATGTGTGCGGCGAATCCGCCGCAGGTCAGCTCCAGCCGCCGCCATAGGTGCGGTAGAAGATGTGGGCGCCGATCTTTTTCATCTTCTGCATGGAGCGGGCCCAGCGCGGGCTGACATAGGTGGCGTAATAGTGGGTTGAAGCGCCGATTTCGGGCAGATAAATCTCGCCGGTGGAGACGGCGAGCGCCACTTGCTGGGCCTTTCGCCAATGGAATGGCTCGGTGACGCGGTCCTTGATGCCGTCGCAGGCGAAGGAGAACTGGCAGCGGTTGCGCCAATTGTCATTCTGGTAGACGACGCCGCAGACGGTGTTGGGATAGGCGGGATTCTTGACGCGGTTGAGGATGACCTGCGCCACGGCGGCCTGGCCCTTGGTGGATTCGCCGCGGGCCTCGAAATAGATGCCGGTGGCGAGGCAGCGCTGCTCTTTTTCTGACAGCACCGATTGCGGAATCGGCTTCTTGGCCCAGTCATGATCACCCGGCGCGAAGGGCACGGTGCTCACCAGCTTTTCCGGGTCAACCTTCAGCAGGCTTTCAAATGGCGATTCGCGGGCATAGTCCGGCTCGGCGGGCGCATAGGCATTGGCGGAGATGGTGATCGACTTGTCGTCGGCAAGCTCGGCGATCATTGCCGGAAGCACGGCCTTTGGCTGCTTCTTTGCCGTTTTGACGTGGAACGCGAGTGCCAGCTGGATTTCCCTGCCTTTGAGGTTCGGTTTGACGAAGGCCATTTTCAAGTCCGACGAGAGCGTCGGGCGCAGAAGCGAAGATGTTCGCTGCAGAATGCTGCCGGCGTTGAAGGCTCTCGGCGGGGAGACTTTGGTGACGCCAACAATGCGGCCCTTCTTTTCGGCGCGGTTGATGCGGTCTTCATCGGGCACAGTGTTTGACTGGCCGCCCTTGGCGGTAAAGGCGACCTTGCCGATGCCCGGCGCATCGATCCCTGCCCCGTCAATGGCGCCGGTCGTGAGGCTGGAGTCGAACGGCATTTCAGCCTGCTGGATGGAACCTGCCGCAGAGGGTTTGAGCACCGACTGCCATCGGCTGGCGCTGTCGCCGCCCGAAATGAGGCTGGCGATATCCTGATAGGCGACGGTGGTGGTGGTGGCGAGGAACAGAAGCCCGGCGATGAACACAATGTTGGAACGGCCGCTGAAACGGCTTTTTGAACCCTGACGCACTGAGCTACTCCACGCACGCAACACAACCGACTGTTATCGCGAAAGTGAAGCATTAACCTTGATGGAGGGTTAATCCGGGAAGGAAATCAGCGCTTCGGCTCGTACTTTTTCTTTCGGCCCGCGAACGGGTTGTCCGAGCCGCGCGGCATGATGCGGATTGGGACGCCGTCGAGCTTGAAGGTTTCACGCAGTGAGTTGGTCAAATAGCGGCTGTAGGATTCCGGCAGCGATTCCGGGCGCGAGCAGGCGAGCACGAAACCAGGGGGCCGCGTTTTTGCCTGCGTCATGTATTTGATTTTCAACCGACGGCCAGACACGGCGGGGGGCGGGTGGCGTTCGATAACGCTTTCCAGCCAGCGGTTCAGCTTGGCGGTGGAGATGCGGCTGTTCCAGATGCGATGGGTTTCGACGACGGCGTCGAACAGTTTGTCGAGGCCTTGGCCGAGTTCGCCGGACACGGGAATGGCGCGGATGCCGCGCACCTGCGGCAACAGGCGGGCCATTTCCTCGTAGAGCACTGACAGCGTTTTCTGGCGATCTTCGATCAAGTCCCACTTGTTGAAGGCGATGACCGGCGCGCGGCCTTCGCGGGCGATCAAGTCGATGATTTGCAGGTCCTGTTTCTCGAATGGAATCGTTGCGTCGAGAACAATGACGACCACTTCGGCAAAGCGGATGGCGCGCAGTGCGTCGCCGACAGAGAGTTTTTCCAGCTTTTCCTGAACGCGCGCCTTGCGGCGAAGGCCTGCCGTGTCAAACAGCTTGATCTCGCGGCCACGCCACTGCCATTCAACGGAGATGGAATCACGGGTGATGCCGGCTTCAGGTCCGGTCAGGAGCCGGTCCTCGCCGAGCAGCGTGTTGATCAGCGTTGATTTGCCTGCGTTCGGGCGACCAACGATGGCAACGCGCATCGGCTTGGTTTCGTCGTAGGCCGGGACTTCCTCGGCGTCCGGATCGTCAATGTCCTC
>JANPGC010000252.1:0-3187 GCA_031423755.1 Phyllobacteriaceae bacterium
CTTGGCGGCGAGGGCGAAACACACTGTCACCAAGAGTGGTTTGATGATGCGCGAGCCGTTTCGCATGGCGAAATGCGCGCCTGTCCGCCCGCCGGCAAACTGCGCTGCGCCCATGATGAGACCGATCTTCCAATCAATCGCGCCTGACAGTGCAAAAACAAAAAATGCCCCGATATTCGACGCGAAATTCAAGAGTTTCGTGTGGGCGGTTGCCTTCAGCAGGCCGAAGCCGGACAATGTGACAAAGGCAAGCATGAAGAAGGAACCAGTGCCGGGGCCGAAGATGCCGTCATAAAAACCGATGGCCGGAACAATCGTCGCGGCAAACAGGACCGGCGTCATGCGCTGCGCCCGGTCCTCGTCTGATATGTTGGGCTTGAACAGGAAGTAGAGTGCGATGGCGATCATCAGCACGGGCAGGAAGGCGCGAAGCCACTCACTGGACACAAGCGTTGCCACATAGGCGCCGAGCGCCGAGCCAAGCGCTGAAAGCAGGGCGGACCCTGACTGGCTCTTGAGGTTGACATGGCCCTTGGAAGCATAGGCCCAAGTCGCGCTGCCGGAACCGAACAGGGATTGCAGCTTGTTGGTGCCGAGCGCCGTGACCGGCGGCAGACCGGCAAGGAGGAGGGCAGGCACAGTGATCAACCCGCCGCCACCGGCGATGGAATCAACGAAGCCTGCCACAAAAGCCGTGACGGCGAGGATGATGAGAAGCGTTTCAGGGGAGATGTCCATTACCTCCGGTGCGTAAATGGTGGATTGCCATGTGACAAGAGTGGTGCGTCGCTTTCGGCATGGCAAAAGGCGTGTTCCTGTTTGACCTTTGGCTGCGGGCTCTTTAACGACAAGGCAACGACGGCGCCTTCACCGAAAGGCTCTGATGATCCTGCGGCGGCTGACCCATTCCGGGGGCTTGAAGCAGGGCTGTCATGCTGCCCGCAGATTGCGGGTCTGGCGCCTGCACCTGATTGAATGCGAGGCGCGCCATGTTCAAGCGATACGGGTTGATGATCTGCGGCCACGGCAGCCGCAACCAGAATGCCGTGCGTGAATTTGCCGTCCTCTCCGAGCGGATGAAGGAGCGCTTTCCGCACTGGATGGTGGATTATGGCTATCTGGAGTTTGCCAATCCGGTAATCACGTACGGACTTGATGCGCTGAAGGCAAAGGGCGTGAACCACATCCTCGCCGTGCCGGGCATGCTGTTTGCCGCAGGGCACGCCAAGAACGACATTCCATCCGTGCTGAACACTTGGGCGGCGCAGAACCCTGAGGTGAAACTGGATTATGGCCGCGAGCTTGGCATTGATCTGAAGATGATCCGCGCGGCTGGCGACCGGATCAAGCAGTCACTGACGAACGCAGGATGGAAAGAGGGCGAGCCGCTGCATGACACGATGCTGGTTGTGGTCGGGCGCGGTTCGTCTGACCCGGATGCCAACTCCAATGTCTCCAAAGTCATGCGCATGTTGTGGGAAGGTCTTGGTTTTGGTTGGGGCGAGACGGCCTATTCCGGCGTGACTTTTCCGCTGGTGGAGCCTGCGCTTGAGCATGTTTCCAAGCTTGGCTTCAAGCGCATTGTGGTGTTTCCATACTTCCTGTTCACCGGCGTGTTGGTGAAGCGTATCTATTCCCAGACCGACGATGTTGCCGCGCGCCATCCGGAAATTGAATATATCAAGGCCGACTATCTGAACGACCATCCGCTGGTGATCGACGCCATGGCCGAGCGGGTCAATGAGATCCTCGAAGGCACAAACAATATGAATTGCCAGATGTGCAAGTACCGCGAACAGGTGCTTGGCTTTGAAGCTGATGTCGGCCGTGCGCAAAAGAGTCATCACCACCATGTCGAGGGTATCGGTGGCGGTCTGGAAAACTGCCCGTGCAAGGGCGACTGTGATGCTTCATGTCGCGACGAAGAATTCTGCAAGAAGCACGGTTTGCCGTGGACGCCCATCCACAGCCACGCGGAAGCTGCACCGCTGAAAGTTGCGAAGGATTTCGGGCACGAGCATCATGATCATTCTCATGACCATCACGATCATTCGCACGGGCACGATCATTCACACGGGCACGATCATGGCCATTCGCACGCGCCATATCCGCATGCTGACCATCCGCTTGGGCCTGCGTCCATGAAGGCGAAACAGTAGACAGTCATGAACTATATCCGCAACCCAGACGCCATATACGCGGCATCCTTTGCCACCATACGCGCCGAAGCTGGACTTGAGCGGTTTCCGGTGTCGATTGCACATGTTGCCGAGCGAATGATTCACGCTTGCGGGATGACAGACCTTGCAGACGATATCGTTTTTTCGATGGGTGCAGCGGAAGCGGGCCGTGCGGCATTGCTTGGCGGCGCAACGGTTTATTGTGATGCCGAGATGGTGCGGCATGGAATTATCAGGCGGTTATTGCCGAAGGCAAACGACCTCATTTGCCTGATCGGGGACGAGAGCGTTGCGGCGCATGCCCAAGTTATTTCCAACACGCGCTCGGCAGCGCAAGTTGACTATTGGGTCGGCGGGCTTGGCGGCAGCATTGTTGCCATCGGCAATGCTCCGACAGCGCTTTACAGGCTTTTGGAAAATATTGACGCAGGGGCTGACAAGCCCGCGCTGATTTTGGGCCTGCCGGTCGGATTTGTCGGCGCGGCGGAATCCAAAGCCGAGCTTGCTGCCAATGCGCGTGGCATTCCGTTCATCTCGGTCAAAGGCCGGCGTGGAGGAAGTGCAATGGCAGCAGCGGCGGTGAATGCGCTTTGTACCGGGTGGCTGACATGAGCGCTTGGCTGACAATTATTGGCATCGGCGACGACGGGCTGGAAGGTTTGCCGGAAAGCTCGCAAATATTGTTGCGGCATTCGCAAATGATCGTTGCGCCGGATCGTTTGATCAGAACGACTGACTATCCGGGAACCGAAGTGCGCTTCTGGAGCGAGGGTTTCCAGCCGGTGCTGGACTTGATTCAGGAGCGGCGCGGCACACCGGTCTGTCTTTTGGCGACGGGCGATCCGATGCACTATGGCATCGGCGCGACATTGACACGGTATTTTGGTCTCGACGAGATGCGAATATTGCCGTCGCTGTCGGCGTATTCGTTGGCAGCGGCGCGGCTCGGCTGGGCGCTGCAGGACGTTGATTGCATTTCACTGCACGGCCGTCCGGCATCGAAGTTG
>JANPGC010000253.1:0-37436 GCA_031423755.1 Phyllobacteriaceae bacterium
TCGCGCCAGCCGAGAATTTGGCGAATAAACCCTTCCACAGCGTTCAGCGGGGCGTGGCCAGAATGATACGCGTGTTCGGCACGGCGGATGATTTCCATCGGTTCCAACAGGCCGCAATTGAGAACAGCAGAGACCATTGAATGGAACAGTTTTGGCTCGCCCTGCTTCATCGCGTCCTGATATGCGCCGAACTGCGGAAGGCGCTGTCCGATGAAACGATCAAGGACTTCGAGCGCATCAGCGCGCGAGACGGGCATGGCAAAGGGCAGCAATGAACCGGGATGATGCGGAAAGCGCGCCTCGACAAGTCGCAGAACCTCTGACGTAATATGATCAGCAGCGAAAGCGGGATGCTGCGGCAGATCAACATCTACGGGCAGCCGCTCGCGGTTTTCAGCGTCAAAGTTCCACTTGCCACCTTCCGGTCCGTCGCCGCGCATGAGCACGCCATGTCCGCGGCGCATCTCGCGGTAAAAATACTCCATGCGCAGCGACTTCTTGCCATCCGCCCAGCGGGAAAACTGCTCTGTGGAACAAAGGAACCGGGTGTCGTTACGGATTTCAACCGGTATTCCAAACAGTTCCTGCCAGTCACGCATCATGGCGAGCACCCGGTATTCGCCGGGCTCCGTGACCACTATCCGGTCGGACTTCAAGTCTGCAATCTCGCGCGCAACTTCGCCTGTGAAGCTGCCGGAATTGTCAGCATCATCCAGTTTGACGTAGCGGACCCGCCAGCCCTGCCCGCGCAAGTCTTCTGCAAAATGGCGCATGGCAGAAAAGAGAAACGCGATCTTCTTCTTGTGATGGGGGACATAGCGCGCCTCCTCCATGACTTCAGCGATGAGGATTGTGTCGCAAGCCCTGTCTGCACCATCAAGACTCGAGATAGTCTGAGTAAGCTGATCGCCAAGAATGAGACGCAGTGCGCCGCTCACTGCTCAACCCTTCGTGCGAGAGCGCGAGCGCCCGCCGTCAACCGCCATGACCTGGCCCGTGATCCAGCCGCCCTTGTCTGTGAGCAAAAGTTCGCCAAGCGCCGCAATGTCGTCAGCCTCGCCAAGCCTCGGCAGCGCGTGCAACGCCGCGACCCCCTGTGCGATTGCGGCGTTGGCGGTGATGGCTTTGGCAAGCGGCGTGTCGGTGAGACTTGGCGCAATCGCGTTGACCCGGATTTTGGGAGCAAGTTCGGCCGACAAAGCACGCGTCAGGCCCTCGATAGCGCCTTTTGCCATCGATATTGACGCATGACTGGCAAAACCTTGCGCGACGGCTATGGAAGAGAAGAGCAACACTGAAGCTGCCCCGACAGACCCCTTCAGCGCTGGCAGTGCGGCCTGCACCGCCTTGACTGCGCCCAGCGCGTTGACTGCGTAATCATTGTGAAAATCAGCGTCGGTCAACCGCGCCAGCGGTTTCAGATTGATGGTGCCGACGGCATAAGCCAAGCCGTTGAGAGTGGGGCCGGCCTCGGACACGGCCTTTGCAAGAAAATCAACATCCAAAACATCGCCGGCTGTAAACTTGGCCCCAGTGGCAACCGCTACGGCCTTTAGCTTGGCTTCGTCGCGGCCGGTAAGATGCAAAGTATGGCCGCCAGCGGATAGCCTGCGGGCAAGCGCCGCGCCGATACCGCCAGAGCCCCCGAATATGAGATAGTGCGCCATGTCTGTCTCCCTTAACAAACCGGACATAGGGCGGGCGGTAGATTTGGGGAAGCGGTGCCCAGCGATTGAGTATCCCATTTGGAATCGCTGATCACTTCCCCTCGCCGCTTGCAACGCCAGGATCAGAGAGGGCAGCCTGGTTTAACCACATATGTTTTGCCAGCACGCTGAAGCGACGCGAAATCCGCAGCTCGAATTGGACACGCCTCCCGCGAAGAAAAGCCGCTGGCAGGTCAACACCTGTCACCAGAGGGCGTGCCTATCGACCAATAAGGAGTTTCGCAGTTTTGGACGGCAACTAAAACTTAAAGCAACCTTGCCAAAAATGTTCTACGCTTTCGCGTCCACCATCCGGGCGAGCTGCGTCATCACCACCGCTGAACCATTCAACCGCTTTTCCGGGTCAGGCCAGTCGCGGGTCAGGAAAACCGACTGATCGGGCCGGATCTTGGCCAATATTCCCTGCTCGCCGATATATTTGACCAGAGCGCCCGGATTTGGAAATTCCTTGCGGCGGAAGTTGATCACCACCCCGCGCGGACCGGCGTCCAGTTTCTCGACATTGGCCTTGCGGCACAAAGTCTTGATGTAGACCACTTTCAAAAGATGTTTCACCTCTTCCGGCAAGGGCCCGAAGCGATCAATCAATTCTGCGCCAAAACCATCAATCTCGGTTGCATCCGTAATGTCGGCAAGGCGTCGGTATAGTCCAAGCCGCAATTGCAGATCCGGCACGAAACTTTCCGGGATCATGACCGCAGTGCCGATGGTGATCTGCGGCGACCATTGCCCGTCGTCTGCATGCGCCTCGCCCTTGGTCTCGGCGACCGCCTCTTCCAGCATTTGCTGATAAAGCTCGAAACCGACTTCCTTGATGTGGCCGGACTGTTCCTCACCCAGCATGTTGCCCGCGCCGCGAAGGTCAAGATCGTGACTCGCAAGCTGAAATCCAGCGCCAAGCGTGTCGAGCGACTGCAAAACTTTCAGTCGCCGCTCTGCAGTTGTCGTCAGCGTGCGGTTCACCGGCAAAGTGAACAGCGCAAAAGCCCGCTGCTTCGAGCGCCCCACCCGCCCGCGCAATTGGTAGAGCTGGGCAAGGCCAAACATATCGGCGCGGTGCACAATCAATGTATTGGCCGTCGGAATATCAAGCCCGGATTCAACAATCGTTGTCGAAAGCAGCACATCATACTGGCCCTCGTAAAACGCATTCATGATATCGTCCAATTCCCCCGGCGGCATCTGCCCGTGCGCGACTGCCACTTTCAGCTCCGGCACTTCTGACTGGAGAAACGCGTGAATATCTGCAAGGTCGGCAATGCGCGGCACCACATAAAAGCTCTGCCCGCCACGATATCGCTCCCGCAACAGACTCTCGCGGATCACCAGCCCGTCAAACGGCGAGATGAAAGTGCGAACTGCCATCCGGTCCACCGGCGCCGTGGTGATCAGCGACAGTTCGCGAACGCCGGTCAAGGCCAGTTGCAGCGTGCGCGGTATGGGCGTTGCAGAAAGCGTCAACACATGCACATCGCTTTTCAGCTCTTTCAAACGTTCCTTGTGCTTGACCCCGAAATGCTGCTCCTCGTCAATAATCAGCAAGCCAAGGTTCTTGAACGAGATACCTGAGCCGAGCAGCGCATGCGTTCCGACAACGATATCAACAGTGCCTTCGCCAATTTCTTTCTTGTTCAGCGCCAACTCCTTCGCGCCGACAAGTCGAGAAGCCTGCGCCACTCTGATGGGCAAGCCGTGAAAGCGCTGCGAAAACGTCTTGAAATGCTGGCGCGACAGCAAAGTGGTCGGCACAACGACGGCCACCTGCAAGCCATTGAGCGCGGCAATGAATGCGGCGCGGATTGCAACCTCGGTCTTGCCAAAGCCGACATCGCCGCATATCAGCCGGTCCATTGGACGTCCTTGGCCCAGATCGTCAATCACCGATTCAATGGCGGTCAGCTGGTCATCTGTTTCTTCGTATGGGAAGCGGGCGGCGAACTCGCCGTAAAGCCCGTCCGGCGGAAGCAATATCGGCGCGCCACGCATCTGCCGCTCGGCAGCAATTCGGATCAGCTGCCCGGCCATATCGAGCAGCTTCTTCTTCAGCTTCGCCTTGCGCGCCTGCCAAGCTCCGCCGCCCAGCCGGTCAAGCACGGCCTCTGAACCCTCCGATCCGAAGCGCGATAACAGCTCAATGTTTTCAACCGGCAGGAAGAGTTTCGCATCGCCCGCGTAATGCAGCTCAACGCAATCATGCGGCGCGCCCGCCGCCTCAATCGTGCGCAAACCAATGAAGCGCCCGATGCCATGATCGACATGAACCACGATATCGCCGGCCGCCAAGCCTGTTGCCTCGGTGATGACATTTGCGTTGCGTTTCGAACGCTTCGAACGGCGGATAAGGCGGTCGCCGAGAATGTCCTGCTCAGTGACCACCACCAAATCGGACGTTTCAAACCCGTCCTCAATCGGCAGCACAGAAGCGGTGATCTTGTCGCGCGACAGCGCCTTGACCATGCGCAGTTCGGAAACCGTCTCAATGTTGCCTAGTCCGTGCTCCGTCAGCACCTGCAACAGCCGGTCCATCGAGCCTTCGGTCCAGGCGCTGAGCAGCACCTTGCGCCCCGCCTTGCGCAAATCGCCAATGTGCGAGACCGCAGCGTCGAATACGCTTGATGACGTATCTTGACGCTCGGCTGCAAAGTTGCGCCCACGCATGGCGCCCGCATCAATGATTGTAGATCGTCCGGTCTCAACCGTACGGAAGGCCGAAAGTTGTACGCGCATCCTCCCCGCCGACGCGGTGTCGACGCTCTCGCCATCCATGTACAAAAGGTCTGGCGCCACCGGCATGTAGGGCAACGATTCGGCTGTGTGGGTGCCGTCCGCCTGCCTGCGCCGCGCGTCGAAATGGTCGATAATCAGCTTGCGCCGCTCGGCAATGGCCTCCCGTACCAGATGCTCGTAAACCACGGGCGCGCCGGGAACATAATCAAACAGCGTTTCTAGCCGTTCGTAAAACAGCGGCAGCCAGTGTTCCATGCCAGCAAAACGGCGGCTTTCGGACACGGCGGCATAAAGCGCGTCGTCCCGCCGCGCCGCGCCGAAATTCTGCACATAGCGGGTGCGGAAGCGGCTGACAGTCTCTGGGTTGAGCACCACTTCGCTCATTGGCGAGAGTTCAAATGCCTTGCGTTGGCTGGTCGTGCGCTGCGTGGCCGCATCAAAGGCGCGTATCGATTCCAGCGTGTCACCAAAGAAATCAAGCCGCAGCGGTTCTGGCGAACCGGGCACAAACACATCCAGAATACCGCCACGCACGGCGAACTCGCCGACCTCGCGCACTGTCGGCACCCGGTCAAAGCCGTGGTTCTCCAGCCGCCGGGCAAGATCATTCATGTCAATCCGGTTGCCCGGCCTGGCGGAAAATGCCTGCGATGCGAGTACCGATTGCGGCGGCAGCTTCTGCAGGATTGCATTGACGGTCGTCAGGATCACCGCTCGATGCGGACTGCCACGGAACGCCATCAGCGATGTCAGCGCCGCCAGCCGCCGCGCCGCTGTGTCGGCGCTTGGCGAAACCCGGTCGTATGGCAGGCAGTCCCATCCCGGAAAGCTCAACACCGGCAGGTCCGGTGCCACAAACTTCAGGGCCTGCTCGAGGTCCGTCAGCCTCTGGCCATCGCGCATTACATGGATGATCGGGCCGCTTGGCGAAAGCTCCTCGGAGATACGGGCAAGGACAAACGCCTCATACCCATCAGGCACACCGTCGATGACGATATTGCCAGTGCCGGCCTTCAGTCCAAGCTTTCCAAATGCCGACATTCCGGTCACGCCCGAAGCGCCAAGGCGTGCGCCTGAATTTGCCGGAAAAGCAGCGTATCAGCGGTGTCGGGCACAGCCTCTTCGTTTGTGAACCACTTCACCAGATCGCGGTCGCTTGTCTCCAGCAACATTTCAAATTCATCCAGATCCCCGTCCGGCATCGTGGCGATGAAAGCGTCCGCATACCCGCCCAGAATCAGATCCATTTCTTTGATGCCGCGATGCCAGGCGCGGAACAAAAGCTTACGTCGGCGTGGATCAAGTTTTTCGCTGCTGATCGTGCTGCCGGTCATGATGCTTGCTCTGGATTGTGTGGCTGGCGCGCATATAGCGCGGGATGAATGGATTGTCAGCCTTGAACCAGCGCTGCGCGCATCGCATTCTACGCCCAACAGGAACTCGCCGATGCGCCCCGAAATCCTCAACCGTTATTTCAGCCCCCTGTCGACCATTGACGGCATTGGCGCAAAAACCTCCAAGCTTTTCGCGACATTGTTTGGCATGGCAGAAGGCGAAGAGCCGAAGTTGATCCGGCTTTTGACGCATATTCCATCCGGTGTGATTGACCGGCGCAACATGCCTGAAATCGCCTACGCAGCAGAAGGCGCAATCGTCACCTTGAAGGTGCGCGTGGATCGTCATCAGCCGGCGCCACCGGGGCGTTCAAACAAGCCACATCGCGTGTTCTGCCATGACGAAACCGGCGAGATCGGGCTGGTCTATTTCCGCGCAAAATCCGCTTGGCTGGAGAAGCTGTTTCCCATCGGCGAAACGGTGCTCGTCTCCGGCAAGATGGAATGGTTCAATGGCCGCCCGACGATGGTTCATCCCGATCAGGTCATGTCGCTGGCCGATCTCGACAAGTTCCCGCTGGTCGAACCCGTCTACCCGCTGACCTCGGGCCTCGGTCAGCGGCTGGTCTCCAAGGCAATCCACGCTGCACTCAAGGATGTGCCGGAGCTGCCGGAGTGGGACGATCCGACCTTCATGGTCAGGAATGGCTTCAAGGGCTTCAACGAGTCCCTGAGAGACATTCACAATGTGACTGATCCCATTGATCTGGATAATCAATCGGCGCTGGTTCGCCGTCTTGCCTATGACGAATTTCTTGCGGGTCAGCTCGCAATCGCGCTCGTGCGCCGCCGCATTCGCAGGACGCAAGGTGTGGCGATGCCAGGCAATGGAAGCCTGCAAACAGCCATTCGTTCGGCGCTGCCCTACCAATTGACCAAGGCGCAGGAAGTCGCCGTCCGGGAGATCAGTGCCGACATGGCCTCCCCCGACAAGATGATCCGCCTCCTGCAGGGCGACGTCGGTTCGGGCAAGACCGTGGTGGCTCTGATGGCGATGGCGCAGGCCGCCGAGAGCGGATTTCAGTCGGCGCTGATGGCACCAACAGAAGTGCTCGCACGCCAGCATTTCTCCACCTTGGAGCCCCTCGCCCGCGCCGCCGGTTTGACGCTCGCCATCCTGACGGGGCGCGAGAAAGGCAGCCTGCGCCGCGAGGTTCTGGAGGGACTTGCGGACGGGTCAATCCACGCAATAGTCGGCACGCACGCGCTGTTCCAAGACGCGGTCGACTACCACAAGCTTGGCCTTGCAATCGTAGACGAGCAGCACCGCTTCGGCGTCCACCAGCGCCTCGCGCTCACCAACAAGGGCGAGGCCGCGGACCTGCTGGTCATGACCGCGACGCCCATTCCGCGCACATTGGTGCTCACCACATTCGGCGATATGGATGTCTCGCGCCTCACTGAAAAGCCTGTAGGGCGGTTGCCGATAAAGACCGTGTCGATTCCCTTCGAGCGGATCGAAGATGTGATCGAACGCATCGGTTCGGCTCTATCAAATGGCAAGAAGGCCTATTGGATTTGCCCGCTGGTCGAAGAGACCGAAGAGACGGACGCTACGGCGGCAATTGACAGGCACCGCGAGCTGGCTGACCGGTTTGGCAATCAAGTCGAACTGGTGCATGGCCGCATGGGTGGCTCCGAAAAAGACGCGGCGATGGCGGCATTCAAGACCGGCGCAGCGCGCATTCTTGTTGCCACCACCGTCGTTGAGGTCGGCGTCAATGTGCCGGATGCGACAATAATGGTCATTGAGCATGCC
The DNA here is from genome assembly GCA_031423755.1 of Phyllobacteriaceae bacterium. GTDB lineage: Bacteria > Pseudomonadota > Alphaproteobacteria > Rhizobiales > Rhizobiaceae > JANMEX01. The sequence continues at coordinate 7,608 of JANPGC010000253.1, forward strand.
GAGCGCTTCGGTCTGTCGCAGCTGCACCAGCTGCGCGGGCGAATCGGGCGCGGCACGGAAGCCTCGGTTTGTCTGCTGCTCTACAAAGGACCGCTCGGCGAGACTGCAAAAAAGCGCATTGAAATCATGCGCGAAACCGAAGATGGTTTCCGCATCGCCGAGGAAGATCTGAGACTGCGCGGCGAGGGCGAAATCCTTGGCACACGTCAGTCCGGCACTCCCGGCTTCCGGATAGCGAGCCTGTTCGATCATGCCGACCTTTTGGAAACCGCCCGGCAGGACTCGAGGCTTGTGTTGGAGCGTGATCCTGAACTGGCGAGCGCGCGCGGGCAGGCTTTGCGCCTGTTGCTCTATTTGTTCGAACGCGACCAAGCGATCCGGCTCCTCAAAGCCGGATAATCTCTATTCGACGGTCACCGACTTCGCCAGATTTCGCGGCTGGTCCACGTCTGTGCCCATCAAAACCGCGGTGTGATACGCCAATAGCTGTATTGGCAGCGCATAAATGATCGGCGCGATAATCTCCGGAACGTCCGGCATGATGATCGTGTCCAGCGTTTCAATGCTGGCGGCCGCAGCGCCCTTGGCGTCAGTGATCAAGATGATCTTGCCGCCGCGCGCCGCCACTTCCTGCATGTTGGAAACCGTCTTTTCGAAAATCCGGTCATGTGGCGCGATGACAATAACGGGCATGTTTTCATCAATCAGCGCAATCGGACCATGCTTCAATTCGCCGGCAGCGTAGCCTTCGGCGTGAATGTAGGAAATTTCCTTGAGCTTCAGTGCACCTTCCATTGCCAGCGGATAGCTGGTGTCTCGACCAAGGTAGAGCGCATGGTTGACCTTCGAAAGCTTGTGCGCAACCTTTTCAATCTGTTTGTTCAGTTTGAGAACCTGCGAAGCATAGCGCGGCGCTTCCGCAAGGTGCCTTACGTGGTCCTGCTCTTCCTCGGCCGTTATTTTTCCGCGCGCACGAGCTGCGTTCAGCGCAAGACAGGCGAGAACTGACAATTGGCATGTGAATGCCTTGGTTGAGGCGACACCGATTTCAGGCCCTGCCAGGGTCGGGAAAATCACATCGGATTCCCGCGCGATTGTCGATTCCTTGACGTTCACGACCGCGCCGATTTTCATGCCCAGCGCCTTGCAATAGCGCAGCGAAGCAAGCGTATCGGCTGTTTCGCCGGACTGCGAGATAAAGATGGCCGCGTCATCGGCTGAAAGCGGCATTTCGCGATAGCGGAACTCGGACGCAAAATCGATGTCAACGGGCAGCCGCGCAAAGCGCTCGAACCAGTATTTGGCGATCTGTCCGGCATAAGAGGCAGTGCCACAGGCAGAAATTGCGACGCGGTTGATCTTGGCAAAGTCAAAAGGCAGGCCAAGATCCTTGGTCGAACCGTCTGCGAAGTCGATATAGTGCGACATTGTATGCGAGATCACTTCCGGCTGTTCATGGATTTCCTTCTCCATGAAATGCCGGTGATTGCCCTTTTCGACCAGAAACGCATTGCCACTCGACTTGACAGTCTTGCGGGCGACGGACTTTCCACCGATGTCGAAAATCTCAACGCCGCTGCGCCGCAGCGTCGCCCAGTCGCCGTCTTCCAGATAGGTGATCGTACTGGTGAACGGCGCGAGCGCGATCGCGTCCGATCCAAGATACATCTCTCCATCGCCGTGGCCGACTGCCAACGGCGGGCCATTGCGGGCGCCGATAATCAAGTCGGGGTCCTGCTCAAACAACATCGCCAACGCAAAGGCGCCGTGCAGCCGCTTCAAGGAATTATGCGCGGCTTCGACCGGGGGTTTGTTGTTCTTGAGTTCACGGGCGACGAGATGGGCGACGACTTCTGTATCGGTCTGCGAGGTGAATACATAACCGTCCGCCTGCAGTTCTTTGCGGAGCTCAGCGAAATTCTCGATAATTCCATTGTGGACGATGGCCACACCATTGGAGAAATGCGGATGCGCATTGGCCTCGTTGGGAACGCCATGCGTTGCCCAGCGCGTGTGGCCGATGCCGATGAAACCGTCGAGAGGCTCCTGCCGCAGCTTGCGGTCGAGGTTGATCAGCTTGCCCTCGGCGCGGCGGCGGTCAAGCTTTCCCTCTTCAAGTGTCGCAACGCCTGCGGAGTCATAGCCGCGGTATTCCAGCCGCTTCAGCGCCTCCACGAGCAACGGCGCGACTGGTTCGCGACCAACGATGCCGACAATTCCGCACATGGATTTATTCCCCTGCCTGCCCCGCCGCTCCTTTAGGATGCAATGCGGAGATCAAAAACTCAAATTGCGTTGCACTCTGTTACCACTGAAAAAGGCACAAGAGTGTCCGGGTTGAAATTATGATTACTTCGACTTCTTGTTGTCCTTGATTGCCTTGTTGCGCGCGTGCAAATGCAGAGCGCCGCCTTCGCGCATTTCCTGCCGCGCCCGTCCATAAGCAATGGCGTCATCAGGCACATTTCTCGTGATGACGCTGCCCGCAGCGACGATAGCGTTCGCCCCGACCGAAACCGGCGCAACCAGCGCCGTATTCGACCCGATGAACGCCCCGGCACCGATCTGCGTCATGTGCTTGTTGTAGCCGTCATAATTGCAGGTGATGGTCCCTGCTCCGATGTTTGCTCCAGCGCCGATGTCCGCATCACCGATATAAGTCAGATGATTGACCTTTGCGCCCTCGCCGATCACCGCCTTCTTGATCTCGACGAAATTGCCAGCCTTTGATTTTGCACGCAAATCAGCACCAGGACGGAGCCGCGCATAAGGGCCGATCTCAGCACCCGCAGCAACAGAAGCGCCTTCGATGTGGCAGAATGCCTTGATTGTGACGCCGCCCTCAATTTTTACGCCAGGTCCAAAGAACACATTTGGCTCAAGGGTGGTTTCTGTCCCGACTTCGGTGTCCCATGTGAAGAACACTGTTTCCGGCGCAATCATTGAGACACCGGCCAGCATCATCGACTTGCGGGTTTGAGCTTGAAACAGCGCTTCGGCTTCAGCCAGTTCGACGCGGGTGTTCACACCAAGAACACTCGCGGCATCAACTTCAACGCTGACGGCGTGCAAACCGCGCGCATGGCCAATCGACACGATATCGGTCAGATAATATTCACCCTTGGCATTCATATTACTGACCGCTTCAAGCAGCGATAACGCATGCTTTCCGGAAATCGCCATCAGCCCGCCGTTGCAATAGCCGATCTTTTTCTGGTCGGGATTTGCATCCTTGTCCTCGACAATCGCGAAAAGCTTGTGGTCATGCTCAACGAGGCGGCCATATCCCGCAGGGTCTGCTGGGTGGAAACCCATGACGACGATATCCGCACCGGCGGAAAGCTTTGCCCTGGCCTTGCCCAACGCCGCCGCGTCCACCAGCGGCGTATCACCAAACATGACAACCACGTCGTCAAAGCCGCTGGCAATCGCGCTGCGCGCAGCAAGAACAGCATGCGCAGTTCCGAGGCGTTCGGTCTGCACATGGATGGAGACATGTTGTGCAAAGGGCCGCACTGCCGCTTCAACATCTTGCGCGCCACGTCCGACAACCAATGCAACCGAACCAACGCCGGCAGATGAGGCGGCGCGCACCACATGCGCCACCATCGGCAGCCCGCCAACAGGATGCAACACCTTCGGCACTGAAGACTTCATACGTGTGCCCTCACCGGCTGCAAGGATGACTGCAAGGCAACTGCGTTCGCTCATTTGGGAAACTCGCTGGTGTGCGCTCAGGCGCGAATCTGTTCGTCTTGCACCAACCTAGCGCAAAAATGGGGTAAAGTTTCAACCAATGCGTTGAAAGACGGGAAAGGTTTCCAATAGCCAGTAGGCAAATATCTGCATGCCGCCGCTGAGGAAGAGGACACCCGAAACGACCAGCAGCACCCCAATCACCTTTTCCACTGTGCCCAGCCTGGTTCGGAAACGTCTGGCAAAGCGCATGAAGCGCTGCGAAAACATTGCAGCGATCAGGAACGGAATACCAAGCCCGGCAGAGTAAACAGCAAGCAACCCTGCCCCTTGCGCAACAGTATCCCGACCGCCCGCCAATGTCAGGATAGGCCCCAGCACGGGCCCGATGCAGGGCGTCCAGCCGAACGCGAACGCTAGCCCCATTATGTAGGCGGAAAACGGATTCTCCGCTGCCTTCTCAGGCGAAAAGCGGGCCTCCATACTCAGGAACGGAAGCTTCAAAATGCCGAGGAAGTTCAATCCCATCGCAATGATGACGACACCTGCTATCTTGCCGATGACGTCCTGCCAAGTGCGCAGAAATTGGCCAACGCCGGTCGCGCCCGCGCCAAGCAGTATAAAAACAGTCGAAAATCCCAAGACAAACGACAGCGCCGCAGTCACCAACGCACGGCGTTCTCCCGAGACATTGCGTTCCTCATCTGTAAACTGCTCCATGCTGACGCCAGCCATGTAGCACAGATACGGCGGTACAAGCGGCAAGACGCAGGGCGACAGAAACGACAGCGCTCCAGCGCCCAGCGCGCTTGCGTAGGAAATATCAATCGCCATTGCGGCTCCTTGTACTTGCTCTCCGGCAATAACGCTGCGGCTGCCAAATGCAAGTCACGTTGGCGTCACGCATTTGGAGCGGTAATTCACGCAATTGCGACGATGCGGCTTCACAAGCCTCGAAGCCCGTGAGAGGAAGCAGCTATCTCTGAACGCAGGCCGACAATATGACCCTCACCGGATTTTTCGCCTATTCCGCCGCGCTTGCCCTCGCCGTTGCTGTTCCTGGACCCGGCATTGTCGCCATGGTCGCGCGGGGTCTCGGCTCCGGCTTCCGCGCAACGTTGCCGATGGCCATCGGCATCGCTCTCGGAGACCTGGTCTATCTGACGGCAGCCGTCTTGGGCCTCGCCGTTGTTGCCAAATCATTCGGTCTGATATTTCTCGCCTTCAAATATGCAGGCGCTGCGTATCTGCTCTATCTCGCATGGAAATTCTGGACAGCTGGTGTTGGCATCGAAAAGGTCGAGTCACGGCGCGCCGGCGGCCCGCTCGCCACATTTCTGTCCGGCCTTCTGGTCACGCTCGGCAATCCAAAGGTCATGGTCTTTTACCTAGCAATTCTCCCCGCAATTGTTGACCTTAGAACGGTCAGTCTCCATGATTATCTGGCCCTGGCTGCACTGACGCTAGCGATCTTGCTGACGGTATTGCTGCCATATCTGGCGTTGGCGACCAAAACACGGGCGCTCTTGCAGACACCTGCCGCTCTGAAGCGGTTAAGCCGGATTGCAGCTGGCTTTATTGGGGCAGCAGCAGTCGCCATCGCAGCGCGCGCGTAAGTGGAATATTGCTGCATAACGGTCGTTTACGGAATGAAATTCTGTCCGGAATGTTGGCTGATCGTATTTCGGTCTCGTCTTTTTCGCAGCACCCGCTAGTCTGTGTGCAAATCTAAGGGAGAGACTTCATGTCAGAGACCAGAAAACCGGGCCGTGGCCGTATCTATGACTCCATTGTCGACACCATCGGCGACACGCCGCTGGTCCGGCTTGACAAATTTGCCGAGCAAAAGGGCGTTGTCGCACACCTCCTTGCCAAGCTGGAATTCTTCAACCCGATCGCCTCGGTTAAAGACCGCATCGGTGTCGCCATGATCGAGAGCCTGGAAAAACAAGGCAAGATCATGCCGGGAAAGACAACGCTGATTGAGCCGACATCCGGCAACACCGGCATTGCGCTCGCCTTTGCTGCGGCGGCCAAAGGCTACCGGCTTATCCTCACGATGCCCGAAACCATGTCCATCGAGCGTCGCAAAATGCTCAAGCTTCTGGGCGCTGAGCTGGTGCTTACTGAAGGCCCCAAGGGCATGAAGGGTGCCATAGCGCGGGCGCAGGAGCTGGCCGCCGAGATCGACGGCGCTGTCATTCCACAGCAATTCGAAAATCCTGCCAACCCGGAAATCCACCGCAAGACAACCGCCGAAGAAATCTGGAACGACACCGACGGCGGCGTTGATATTTTCATCTCCGGCATCGGCACCGGCGGCACGATCACTGGCGTCGGCCAAGTTTTGAAAGCCCGCAAGCCAGGCCTGCAGGTTATTGCCGTTGAGCCAGAGGCATCACCTGTTTTGTCAGGCGGAGCCCCCGGCCCACACAAGATTCAAGGCATCGGCGCAGGCTTCGCCCCGGCTATTCTTGATACCAAAATCTATGATGAAGTGGTTCAGGTCTCCAACGACGAGGCTTTTGCAAATGCGCGCTTGGTTGCCCGTCTTGAAGGCGTACCGGTCGGCATTTCGTCCGGTGCTGCGCTCGGCGCGGCAATCAAAGTTGGATCACGCCCTGAAAACAAGGGCAAGACAATGGTTGTCATCATTCCGTCCTTTGCCGAACGTTATCTTTCGACCGCTCTTTTCGACGGCCTCGACGCCTGACATCCGTCACATGAATTCCCCCAAAGGGCGGTTCATCCGCCCTTTTTCATATTTCCGATGTCGTCCAAGCAATTCGCCAAAACTTTGATCACCCGTTTGAGGGATGCACATTTTATCAGAAGGGATGTATAATTTTGTGGGGCGCATCCGTAACTTTTGGAGGCGATTATGACCAGCATTTCAAAAATCGCAGTGCTTTCAACCTGTTTGCTTGCGGCTTTGCCCGCATCTGCTTTTGAACGTTCCGTCACCTTTTGCAACCGCACGACCACCGATGTCACCGTCTCCATAGCGGCTGATTTCGAGGGCCAGTCCGGTCTGACATCCAAGGGTTGGTTCAAAACATCCGCCTGCACGTGCCGGACCATCTTGAACGCGAACCTGCGCGCGACAGAGTTCTTCGTCTATGCCAAGTGGGTAGGAACCCAAGGCAACATCCTGAACAATGCCAAGGCGCCGATCTGCGTCATGCACGGCAGCAAGTTCAACTTTACCGGTGCGAATGACAATCGCGGCTCCTGCGAGAACGCTGGCGGATCGTGGGAAAACTACCGCTTCTATAATACTGACGTGAACTCATCGAAAACCGTCAATATTCGGCGCAATGGAGACTGCAACCTCATGGGCGATACGGGCTGATTCAGGCGTTACCGATCAAGACGCCCGCCGCGAACACCAATGCGCCGCCGAGCAGCACCTGCGTGGCGGCGCGCAGCCATGGCGTTTCCATGTAGCGGTTCTGGATCCAGGTGATGGCAAACAGTTCAATAACGACGACAATGGCCGCGATGGTTGTCGCAGTCCAGAATTGCGGGATGAGATAAGGCAAGGCGTGTCCCAAGCCACCGACGGCTGTCATTATTCCGGAAGCCAGGCCCCGCTTCAACGGCGAGCCGCGCCCGGATATTTTGCCGTCGTCATGTGCAGCCTCCGTGAAGCCCATGGAAATGCCGGCGCCGACTGAAGCGGACAGGCCCACCAGAAACGTCGTCCAAGTGTTCTGCGTGGCAAACGCCGTTGCAAATATTGGCGCAAGTGTTGAAACCGAGCCATCCATAAGGCCGGCAAGGCCGGGCTGCACATACGTCAAAATGAATTGCCGGCGTTCCGTCTCGGCCTCTTCGGCCTTTGCGTCGCCCGTCACATGCTTGATGCCAAGTTTCTTGGCGAGCGACACGTGACTTTGTTCGGCAATCGCCAGATCACCCAGCAATTTGCGGATGGAGGCATCGGTCGAACGCTGTGCAGCTTCGATGTAAAAGCGTTGCGCGCTCCGCTCCATCTGCTCGGCGGCGTCCCGCACTTTCTCAATACCCAACGGGCGCACCAGCCAATCTGGCTTCCGCTCAAAATAACCGCGAACATGCTCGCGACGAATCAATGGAATTGTTTCGCCGAATTTCCGTTGATGCGCTGCGATCAGGCGTCCGCGATGTTCATTCTCCTCGGCGGCCATCTCTTCAAAAACTTTGGCCGATTGTGGATATTGCTCACGCAAACCATCGGCATAAGCCAAATATATCCGCGCATCGTCTTCTTCAGACGAGATGGCGAGTGCCAGTATCTCTTGTTCGCCAAGGTCTTCAAACGAACGTTTCGACGGGCCGAAAAAGCGGGCAATCATGAGAAATCCTTCTTTGGAATGATTCCAAATTAGGATGATGCTGACAATTGGTCAATGCGACGTAATGGCCGTCAGACTATGCCACCGCCCGCGCCCGTCACGGCAGGCCGGACGCCCGCCACCTTTTGCCGATAGCCCGACGCCCGATATGCCTCAACGGGATCAATCGCCCCGCCATTCTCCATACGCGCCATTGCCAGTATTGGCTCGACATCCGTGCGGAACGCATCCTTCAGCGTCTCGGAGGCCATGAGGGCGTCATTGTCACTCTGAAAACCAGCCAACGCCTTGCGATTCACCAGCAACGCTTGCGCATAGGCGCGCCGAACCTCATTTGCCGAGCGCATGAGGCTTTCAATCGGGTCGGTAACATTGTGCGACTGGTCGAGCATGTGGGCAGGCTTGAAACCCTTCGCCTTGCGCGTCTCAGCATCGACCAATTCATTGAAAACAAGGAACAGCCGGTAGGGATCAACCGAACCCGTGTCCAAATCATCGTCTCCGTATTTGCTGTCATTGAAGTGGAAGCCGCCGAGTTTACCCGCCTGCGCCAGCCGAGCCACGATCATCTCGATGTTGACGTTCGGCGCATGGTGCCCAAGATCGACGAGGCAATAGGCCTGTGGCCCAAGCTCCTGTGCAATCATCAAATTGGTGCCCCAATCCTGCACGACCGTGGAATAGAACGCCGGCTCATACATCTTGTGTTCGGATAAGATGCGCCAATCTTTCGGCAGTGCTTTGACAATTTCCTTCATTGCGTCGAGATAGCGCTCGAAGCTTTTGGTGAAATTGATCTGGCCGGGAAAGTTCGAGCCGTCGCCAATCCATACCGTCAGTGCCTTTGATCCTATGGCCTTGCCAATCTCGATGCACTCAATGTTGTGCTCGATGGCCTGACTGCGAGTCGCCTTCTTCTCATTCGACAGCGAGCCGAACTTGTAGGAGTGCCTCTGACCCGGCTGATCCTGGAACGTGTTGGAGTTCATGGCGTCAAAGCCAAGGCCAAGCGCTTTGCCCTTCTGCACCAGTTCGTTTGGATCTTTGGTCTTGTCCCACGGAATGTGTAACGAAACGGTCGGCGTGGCGCGGGTCAGTTGGTTGATGACCGAACAATCTTCCAGCTTGTCAAAGATATGGCGCGGCTCGCCCGTGCCGGGAAAGCGGGCAAAGCGCGTGCCGCCGGTGCCGACACCCCATGATGGAACGGCAACAGAATAGGCCGCGACCTTGGCTTTCACTGCGTCAATATCGATGCCGCGCCGGGCGAGCCTTGTCCCAAGCGATTGATAGTCTTCCTTCAACGCTGTGGCGGATTTGGCGTTCTCGGCTTCGATTACGGATTTCTCGATCATCATTGCCTTGATCCTTAGCGTGTGAAGGACTGGGCGTTGCCCGCGTCCACATTGATGATGTTGCCCGTGGATTTGGCCGACAGATCCGAGGCAAAGAAATAGGCGGCCTCGGCGATATCTTCCGGATAGACCGAGCGCTTGAGCATGGAGCGGCTGCGGTACATTTCCTCAAGCCCCTCCTTGTCCGTCTTGTAGGTCGAGGCACGCTGGGTGAGCCACTCGCCCGACCAGATTTTGGATCCGCGCAGCACCGCATCAGGATTGACCACATTCACGCGGATCTGTGCTTCGGCCCCTTCGAGCGCCAGGCAGCGGGCGAGATGGATTTCGGCCGCCTTGGCCGTGCAGTAAGCAGCCGCGTTCGGGCTTGCCGCAAGGCCGTTCTTGGAGGCTACGAAGATAATGGAGCCCCCAATATTTTGTGCGCGGAACAGCTTGAACGCCTCGCGGCTGACAAGGAAATAGCCGGTGGACAGGATGTCCATGTTCTTGTTCCAAAGCTCCAGCGTCGTCTCCTCTATTGGCGCAGAGGACGCAATGCCCGCGTTGGAAACCAGAATGTCGAGCCCGCCAAACTCTACAGACGCAAAAGCATAGGCCGCCGCGATCTCATCTTCGCTCGTAACATTCATTTTCACGGTGCGCACGACGTCCTTGCCGTGGCGCGATGAAAGGTTGGCGGCCGTATCAGCCAGTGCCTTGTCGTCGATGTCCGCGATGACGACGCAAGCTCCTTCTTGAAGGAAGCGTTCGGCGGTGGCAGAGCCAATGCCGCCTGCTCCGCCTGTCACCAGCGCGATACGGCCGGCGAGAGATTTGGCCTTGGGCATGCGTTGCAGCTTGGCTTCTTCAAGCAGCCAATATTCAATGTCAAACGCCTCTTGTGCTGGAAGACCTTGATAAGTTGATACTGTAGAAGCACCGCACATCACATTGATTGCATTGACATAAAACTCACCAGAGATGCGGGCTGTCGCTTTGTCTTTGGCAAAAGTGATCATGCCCACACCCGGCACGAGATAAACCACTGCATTAGGGTCACGCATCGCGGGGGAGTTCGCGTGTTTGCACTGATCATAGTAGGCAGCATAGCCGTCGCGGTAGTCTGAAACCGCCTGAGGCAGTCCCGCAATCGTTGCGTCAATGGCTGGATTGGATGGATCAAAATCCACCACCAGCGGGCGGATCTTGGTGCGCAGAAAATGGTCCGGACACGAAGTCCCGAGAGCCGCCAGTTCCTCCAGCTTGTTGGAGCCGACAAACTCAAGTACTGCCGCGCTGTCGTCGAAATGCCCGGCTTTCTTTTCGGTCGCGCTGATCATGCCGCGAATCACCGGCATCAGCCTTTGCGCCACAGCTTTGCGTGTCTCAGCATCCAGCGCCTTGACTTTCTGGCCGCCAAACACGGGCTTTCCGGCCGTCTTTTCGTCCAACCATTCCATCGCGCGGCTGATGATGCGAATGGTCATTTCATAACAGGACTTTGGCGTGTCGCCCCATGTGAACAGGCCATGGCTTTCCAGCACGACGCCGTTGGCGTTCGGGTTCTCTTCGCAGAATTTCGATAGCCACAAACCCAGTTCATACCCCGGCTTTTTCCACGGCAACCAGCCGATCTCGCCGCCGAATATCTCTTGAGTAAGCGCCTTTGACTCCACAGACGCGGCAATGACGATGATTGCATCCGGGTGCATATGATCGACAAATTTGCGGGGCACATAGGCATGCAGCGGCGTGTCGATAGACGCGGCGCGCGGGTTCAGATTGAAGGTGCAGTGTGGCAAGTAGCCAACCATTTCATCTTCAAATTCCACGCCTCGATAAAGTTTTTTCAGGTCATTCAGCTTATTCATGTAAAGGGTCGAAAACCCGTCCAGCTTGATGGTGCCGACATCGCCGCCGGAGCCCTTCACCCACAAGACTTCGGCCATCTGCCCGGTCAACGGGTCTTTTTCCATGATCTTGGAAGACGTATTGCCACCGCCATAATTGGTGATGCGCTTGTCGGAGCCCAAGAGATTGGACCGATACACAAGGCGCTCAGCCTCGTTCATCGCAGCAGCCTTGGCATCATCCCAAAGACTATCGAGGCGCCCTGAATTGCGCTGAACCGTCATGATCTTCCTCCCGAAGACCGGACGCCATACCCGTCCGGCAGATAAAAACACGCCCGCAGTCGGGCAACAATTATCCGCAAGAATTAGCCGGGTCCAAACGAATGTCAATCAGTTTCGATCATTATCAATCATATTGCACTGCACAATGATTATTTTTGAGCGAACCTGATTGACAATGCTCGAATTGAATGGAAGTTATGTCGATGCAAGGGGAGGAACCATGCACGAAAAAGAGCGCCACAGGATTATTCTGTCCACCGTCCAGGAAAAGCCTGTTGTGACGGTTCAGGAACTTGTGGAGCTGACCGAATCCTCCGAGGCGACCATACGTCGCGACATTGCTGCACTACATTTGCAAAAGCGCCTGCGCCGGGTTCGCGGCGGCGCCGAAGCGATAACCCCGCCGCAGTTTGTCGGGCTTGCGGGCCGCCCCTTCCGGGTCAACGAGACCATTCATGCTTCTCAAAAGCGCGCCATTGCCCGCGAGGCGGCAAGCCTGTGCAAGGACGGCGAGGCGATCATCATCAATGGTGGCACGACAACATGGCAAATGGTGCATTTCCTCGGCCAGTCGCGGCTTCAGGTTTTCACCAATTCGTTCCCGATCGCCGAACATCTGCTCCACCACACCAAAAACACAGTGATGCTGCCGGGCGGCATGATTTACCGCGAGCAGAACATCATCCTGTCGCCATTCGACAACGACGTGACGCGCAATTTTTACGCCCAGAAAATGTTCATGGGCGCTCAAGGCATCGGCACCCTCGGGCTGATGGAGGCAGACCCCCTGCTCATCCAAGCTGAGCAGAAGCTCATCAATCAGGCGGACGAGTTGATCGTGCTCGTCGACTCATCAAAATTCAGACAGCGCTCCAGCCTGATCCTGTGCCGTCTGGACCGCATTTCAACCATCATCACCGATGACGGGATTACACAAAGCGAGCAGCACATGCTGGAAGAGGCCGGCGTGAAGCTGATCATTGCGAACGTCGGCGCGCAAGCGCTGGACAAAGAAACCGCCGTTGCATGAGCACGGAGGAAAGATCAATGTCGGCGGCATGACCGGCGCTGATAAACTTAACACAGACAAGAAACGCTCTTAGGGAGGAAATACCATGGGCAAGATGAATATACTGTTGGCAAGCGCGGCATTTGCATTCTCAGCAATGACGGCAGCCGCACAAGCTGAAACCGTCAAGATCGCACTGGTCGTCAAGGCGCTCGGCATCGGCTTCTTTGACGCGGCAAACAAGGGCGCGCAGGAAGCGGCGAAGGAACTTGGCGACGTCGAAGTGATCTACACAGGCCCGACCAAGACCACGGCTGAGGGCCAGATCGAAGTTATCGACGCGCTTATCGCACAGAAGGTCAACGCAATTGCCGTTTCAGCAAACGACAAGGACGCGCTCGTTCCCGTTCTGAAAAAGGCGCAGGAACGTGGCATCACCGTCATTTCATGGGACTCTGGCGTTGCCCCTGAAGGCCGCTCCATGCACCTCAACCCTTCATCCAATGCATTGATTGGCAACATGTGCGTCAAGATGGCTGCTGATAACCTGCCGGAAGGCGGCGACGTGGCAATACTCTCGGCAACCGCGACTTCGACCAACCAGAACACCTGGATCGAAGAGATGAAGAAGGTGCTGCCAAACTACAAGGGCATCAACGTTGTCGATACTGTGTACGGCGATGACCTTGCCGACAAATCCTATCGCGAGACGCAGGGCCTCATCCAGAAATATCCGAACCTGAAGGCGATCATTGCCCCGACGTCCGTCGGCATTGTCGCGGCAGCTCAGGCCGTTGAAGACGCCAAGATGACGGGCAAGATCAATGTCACGGGCCTTGGCCTGCCATCTGAAATGGCTGGTCATGTCAAAGCCGGATCGTCTGCGTCCTTTGCCATCTGGAACCCCATTGACCTCGGCTACGCCGCAACCACGATTGCCTACAATCTTGCCACCGGCAAGGCGAAGGCAGAAGCCGGCGCGGAAATCCCGATGGGCCGCATGGGTTCGGTCAAGCTTGATGACAACAAGGAAGGCGCGATGGCCGACCCGTTTGTTTATGACGCCAAGAACGTCGAGGAATTTGCCAAGATTTTCTGATCTGGCAACTTTCCGGATGACCGGCGGCCGCGCGCCGCCGGTCTTTTCCATATCATTTCACGACCCTGCTTTACCCAAAGGTTAGCCACGCGCATGGACACGCAGCACGATGACATTTCCAGAAGTGCACCGGTCTTCTCGCTCTCTGGCATTTCCAAAAGTTTTCCCGGTGTGCGCGCGCTGCACAATGTCGCGCTCGATCTGTATCCAGGCCAAGTCACTGCCCTGATTGGCGAAAATGGTGCAGGCAAATCAACCCTCGTCAAAATCATGACCGGAATCTATCAGCCTGACAGCGGCGAGATCCGCGTCAACGGTTCCGTCGTCACGTTTCCCGCAGCACATGACGCCAGCATTGCTGGTGTCACTGCCATCCATCAGGAAACCGTTCTCTTCGACGAGTTGACGGTTGCAGAAAACATCTTCCTCGGCCATGCGCCAAGAAACCGCTTCGGCCTCATCGACCATCCGGCCATGCGCGCCAAAGCAAGAGCGTTGCTTTTCGGGATTGGAGCCGAGGTTGATCCGGAAGTGCTGTTGCGCGATCTCGGCATCGCCTCAAAGCATCTGGTTGCCATTGCCCGTGCCCTATCGATTGACGCGCGTGTGGTCATCATGGATGAGCCAACTGCTGCGCTCAGCCACAAGGAGATTGCCGAACTTTTCACGCTAATCGACCAACTGAAATCGCAGGGCAAAGCCATCCTGTTCATCAGCCACAAGTTCGATGAGATATTCCGGGTTGCAGACCGCTACACAGTCTTCCGCGATGGCGAAATGGTCGGCGCAGGACTGGTCAAGGAGACGAACCACGACAAGCTCGTTAAACTGATGGTCGGCCGGGATATCGGTCAGGTGTTTCCCAAGGGCGAGAGCAAGTTCGGTGAAGTTGTCCTGAAAGTCCGCAATTTCTGCCATCCAACCGAATTTGATTCGATCAGTCTTTATCTGCGTGCAGGCGAAATTCTTGGCTTCTATGGTTTGGTGGGGGCCGGCCGGTCTGAGATCATGCAATCTCTCTTTGGGATGACCAAGCCTTCCAGGGGCACAGTTGAGCTCAACGGAAAACCAATTGTTGTGAGTAACGCCGCGCAGGCGGTGGAGCATGGCATTGTGTACGTTCCGGAGGAGCGCGGACGTCAGGGTGCGGTGGCCGGCTTGCCAATTTTCATGAATGTCACCCTGCCCTCGCTTCATGTCACATCCCGCTCCGGCTTTCTGAAACTTGCCAATGAATTTGCACTGGCCCGCCAATACACACAGCGGCTCGATCTGCGCGCATCCTCGCTCAGTCAGGATGTCGCGACGCTTTCGGGTGGCAACCAGCAAAAGGTCGTGATCGCCAAGTGGCTTGCCACCAAACCCAAAGTCATCATTCTTGATGAACCGACCAAAGGCATCGACATCGGCTCAAAAGCCGCCGTCCACGCTTTCATGAGCGAACTTGCCCGTGAGGGTCTTGCCGTCATCATGGTGTCCTCGGAGCTTCCAGAAGTGCTCGGCATGTCCGACCGCATCATTGTCATGCGCGAGGGCCGGATGGTTGGCGAGTTCAGAAGGCAGGAGGCAACGCCCGAATTACTGGTCCGCGCAGCGGCAGGGATATCGGAGCAGGCGGCATGAAGATTTTTCTCCGTTCCCGAGAAGCTCAATTGATCGCCGCGATGCTGGTCATGGTCGCCGCGATTGCCTTGCGTTTCCCTGCTTTCGTGACACCGACGAACCTTGCATCGGTTTTCAACGACACGTCAATTCTCATTATCCTGGCATTCGGCCAGATGGCAGTCATCCTCACCCGCTGTATTGACCTTTCAATTGCCGCCAATCTCGCGCTTTGCGGCATGATTGCAGCCTTGATCAATGTCGCCTTTCCAGATTTGTCGCTGTTCGTGGTCTTGTCAGCTGTCATCCTTTCGGGCGCGCTGTTCGGCGCTATCAACGGTCTTTTGGTGTGGAAACTGGATATTCCATCGATTGTCGCCACGCTCGGCACGATGACAATCTTCCGCGGCACGATTTTCCTTCTGACCAACGGCGCGTGGGTCAATGCGCACCAGATGAGCGACGCGTTCAAGGCGTTCCCGCGCAGCACTTTGCTAAGCCTGCCGATCCTCTCCTGGTTTGCAATCATCATTATCGGCATCATCTGGCTCGTCATGACCCGCACTGCATTTGGCCGTTCGCTCTATGCCATCGGCGGCAATCCGGTGGCAGCCGTCTATGTCGGCATTGATGTTGGCAAGACCCGGTTTTGGGCGTTCGTCCTGTCCGGCGCCTTGGCTGGCCTTTCCGGCTATCTGTGGATTTCGCGTTATGCCGTCGCCTATGTCGATATCGCTTCAGGCTTTGAGCTGGATGTCGTCGCAGCGTGCGTCATCGGCGGCATATCAATCTCGGGCGGCATAGGCACAGTCGGAGGCGCGATTCTTGGCGCGCTCTTCCTCGGAATTGTGAAAAATGCGCTGCCCGTCATCCATGTCTCACCCTTCTGGCAGATGGCAATATCCGGTATCGTCATCATCATCGCCGTTGCCTTCAATGCCCGCGCCGAGCGCAAGAAGGGCCGCATCATCCTCAAGTCTGCGGAGGCAAAAGCATGAGCGACAGCGCCACCACACGCCACCTGCCAGAGCGGCTCGGTAGCCGCGCCAAGGAATTGATCTATTCTTGGGAGACCCTGCTGCTGGTCGTCCTTGCGGCGGTTTTCACGATCAACTCATTCGCTTCGCCGTATTTTCTAGATCCGTGGAACCTCTCCGACGCAACCTTCAACTTTACCGAAAAGGCGCTGATTGCGCTTGCGATGGCATTGCTGATCATCTCCGGCGAGATCGACCTGTCCGTGGCGGCTATCGTCGCCCTTGCGTCCACTGCGATGGGTTATGTCGCAAGTCTCGGCGGCGGCACTTTCGCGATGGTTCTGACAGGTGTCCTTACAGGGCTTCTTTGCGGCGCATTCAACGGCATTCTCGTTACCCGGTTCAAATTGCCATCGATTGTTGTGACAATCGGCACGATGAGCCTTTTTCGCGGCATCTCATTTATTGTTTTGGGTGATGGGGTCTTCAAAGGTTACCCGCCGGAGTTCGCGTGGTTTGGTCAGGGCTATGTCTGGTGGGTGTTCTCGTTTGAGTTCATTTTCTTCCTCGCGGCCGCATTGGCCTACGCAATCCTGCTCCACAAGACGTCCTTCGGCAGAACGGTCTTTGCGATTGGAAACAACCAGACAGCCGCGCTGTTTTCCGGCATTCGAGTTGGAAGGGTCAAGTTCATACTGTTTTTGCTGACGGGTCTTATGTCCGGCATTGCCGCCGTAATGCTGACGTCACGTCTCGGCTCGACCCGCCCGTCAATCGCCATGGGTTGGGAGTTGGAAGCCATCACAATGGTCGTGCTTGGCGGGGTTTCGATTCTTGGTGGCTCGGGCACAATTCCGGGCGTCATTATCGCCGCCTTCATCATGTGCCTTGTCACCTTCGGCTTCGGGCTTCTGAATGTCCCCGGCATCGTCATGTCGATCTTTGTCGGCCTATTACTGATCCTCGTCATCGCCGCGCCGATCGTCTATCGTCGCATTTCCCAGCGCAAGAGATGAGCGATGCAGAAATACGCATTCAAGATGTTTCTGAACCCGGGCAAAGCTGACGAATACAAGCGCCGCCATGACGATATCTGGCCGGAACTGGTCAGGCTTTTGCAGGAGGCCGGCGTCTCGGATTACTCCATTCACCTTGATGCGGAGACCAACACACTGTTCGGCGTCCTCTGGCGCACGGAGCGGCACGGCATGGACTCCCTGCCTGACAGCCCGGTGATGAAACGCTGGTGGGCGCACATGGCCGATGTCATGCGCACCAATGCGGCGAATGAACCGGTTGCCATTCCGCTTGAAACCGTTTTTCACATGAAATGACCAGCGCTCCGCGATACGTCGCCGTTTTCGATGTCGGCAAGACCAACGCCAAGCTGGCGATTGTCGATACGGACACCATGACCGAACGCGCGGTGCGCAAGACGGTCAACACGGTGCTGCGCAACAGCCTGTATCCGCATTTTGACATGGATGGGCTTTGGTCGTTTTTCCTTGCTTCGCTGAGGGAGCTCAATGCCGAATTTCCGGTCAGTGCAATCTCCATCACCACGCACGGAGCCAGCGCCGCACTGGTAAAGCGGGACGGCTCGCTTGCCCTGCCCGTGCTGGACTACGAGCACGCCGGACCTGAGGAAACCCGCAATGAATACAATGCGATGCGACCGCCATTCAGCGAGACCTTCTCCCCGCGGCTGCCCAATGGTTTGAACCTAGGCGCACAGTTATTCTGGCAACAGATGCGCTTTCCGGAACAATTCAACGGCGCAGCGCATATCCTTGCACTGCCGCAATATTGGGCGATGCGCATGACCGGCATTGCTGCAAGTGAAGCCACATCGCTCGGCTGCCATACGGATCTGTGGAACCCTGCCACTGGCAATTTCTCTTCCATGGTCGGCGAACGTGGCTGGAAGCACCTTTTCCCGGAAGTGCGTTCCGCCTTTGATGCGCTCGGCCCCTTGCACCCGGACATTTGCGCACAAACAGGCGTCAAACCAGGCACGCCG
The DNA here is from genome assembly GCA_031423755.1 of Phyllobacteriaceae bacterium. Taxonomy (GTDB): domain Bacteria; phylum Pseudomonadota; class Alphaproteobacteria; order Rhizobiales; family Rhizobiaceae; genus JANMEX01. The sequence continues at coordinate 25,820 of JANPGC010000253.1, forward strand.
GTCCATTGCGGCATCCACGATTCCAACGCTTCGCTGCTGCCGCATCTGATGTCGCGCAGACCGCCATTTTCGGTGGTCTCAACGGGGACCTGGGTGGTCGTCCTCGCATCGGGTGGCGACGTTCAGCATCTTGACCCGGCTCGAGACACTCTGGCCAACAGCGACGCATTCGGTCATCCGGTCGCTTCGGCCCGTTTCATGGGCGGACGCGAGTTTGAGATGTTGACAGCTGTCAACGCTGAATATGCCAGCTCTGCGCTCAATGAAGTGCTGGAAAAACCTGTCTTTTTGCTGCCCTCGGTAGAATCCGGCTCAGGGCCGTTCCCCGGACGTGAGGCAAAGTGGCTGCCGGAAGCGCCTGCGCCAAATCTGGTTGCAGCAACCGCATCGCTTTACCTTGGCATGATGACAGCGACGTTGCTGGCGCTCACAGGTGCCAAGGGCGAGATCATCGTCGAAGGTCCGTTTGCCAAGAACCAAGCCTATCTAGACATGCTTTGCGTGGCCACTGGAAGGCCAGTCCTGATCAGCACATCATCGACGGGGACCAGCATCGGCTCGGCGATTCTGGCCATGGGCAAAGACCATAAGTTCAAGCAAATTTCGGAAACAATCACACCGCCAGACGGCCATTACCGCATGCTGCTTGAACGTTGGCGCGATTTCTGGTTGGCACAGACACAAGGAAACTGATCAGCGACGCACAAGTATGTATTCGCGCGTTGTGTTGTCAAAATCCCGGACTTCATAGCCATCTTGAAAATGACACATCATCAGGTCCCGCACCCTCATGCGCGCGCTGATCGCCACATCGCGGTTTGTCTTCAGCAACATGTCAAAGTTCTCGGGGATCGCAATCCGCACCGAATCTCCCTGCTCGAAATCCGCCCGAATGCGGTTCGAAACCCGCTCGGAATCCAGCAGCCAATTGACCAGCAGCCGGTCCGACGGCGCGCCTTGGTTTATGCCGGACATTTCGCCGTAATAGTCTTTCAGGTAAGTCGAGGCGACGCCGCCGAGCCTGTTGATGTTCAGATTGGCATTGACGACGCGCAGAGGATCGTAGGTCCAACGCACCAGATTGATGCCTCGCGCCAGGCACCAGTCGCGCTGATGCCACTTGAGTTTCAATCCAAGGCCGGAACCGCGCGCTTCAGGATGGACGGCGAGGCGATGCGAGTGCTGAACGCCAGGTTCCCGCGTCGGGAAGCCAAAAACATAGCCCATCAAACGTCCGTCCTGAAACGCCCCGGCCACCAGCCCACCCTCATGCTGGATGACCATCATCAGGTCGGCAGGGTCAGGCGTGTCGTCCCTGCCCCAGACAAGGCGCTGCAATTCCTCCGCCGCGTTCATCTCGGCAATTCCGGAAAGATCGCGGAATTCGAAACCGCTCAACGGGTAAACTCCTCTTTTGAGAGGGTCATAGTATTGAGGAAATCCCAGTCCAGATGAACGCCGATGCCCAACCCCACAGGGACAGCCATTGTTCCGTCAATCGCTTCCAGCGGCTCCTTGATGATGTCGCGGGCGAAGTAGCGGCTGGAACTTGACGTGTCGCCCGGCTTGCGGAAGTTGGGCAGTGTGGACAGATGAATGTTGTGAGCCCGCCCGATGCCGGCCTCCAGCATACCACCGCACCAGACCGGCAGGCCATAAGATGCGCACAGATCATGAATACGCCGCGCCTCCTGATGGCCTCCGACGCGGCCAACCTTGATGTTGATAACGCGCGTGGCATCCGTTTGCAGCGCCTTGCGCGCATCGACGGATGAGCGAATGCTTTCATCAAGACATATCGCGGTGGTTATCCGGCTCTGCAGAACCGCATGGTCGTGCAGGTCATTCCAGGCCAAAGGCTGTTCGATGTATTCGAGGTCGAACGTATCCAGCGCCCGCATCACAGCCATGTCGGAGAGCGAATAGGCCGCATTGGCGTCAACGCTGAGCCGGACATTTGGCATTGCCGCGCGGACGGCTGCGACCAGTTCGACGTCGTGGCCGGGCATGATTTTCAACTTGATCCGCTTGTAGCCGAGCGCATGATGGGCCTTGGCCTTTTCGATGGTGGCGGGAATGTCGCCGATGCCAAGTGACACACCGACATCGACCTTGTCGCCCATCCCTCCGAGCGCCATCTTCAGAGGCAGCCCGAGCCATTTGGCCCACAGATCCCAGAACGCCATCTCGACCAGCGCCTTGGTCATCTGGTGGCCGCGCCAATGGGACATGGTTTGTTCGACGGCGGCGGGATTTTCAAAGGCGTTGCCAACCAAAGCCGGCAAAATGCCATCGCGCAGCAGCATCATGGAACTGGCTATCGTTTCATCCAGATAGTCCGGCAACGGATCGACCACGCCTTCGGCATAGCCTTCAATGTCGCCGCTGCGCAGGATGAGCAGCGGGAATGTTTTCGCATGCATCGTGCCTGTGGAGATGGTGAACGGATTGAGGAGCGGCAGTTTCACGATGCGGAGTTCTGCGCTGTCGATTGTCAGTGGTCCGCGATTGATAGCCGCCATGTCTTGCCCCCGAACGAGTCCGGTTGACAGTATCAGGGCCCGAAATGAAGCGTAAGCGGCGGATTTGCCATTTGATTGTCAAAACCGGTAGGCAAATTACCTGTCATTGTGGTTGCTGAACTCCAAAAAAGTGGAGGAAACATAGCTGCGAAACTTCAGTCAAGTCGCACTGGAAGCCCCACTCACCCTTTCGATCGTGTCAGTAAGGCGAAATCACATCCGTCACGCGGCGGATGGTCACGCGGCGGTTGCGCCAGTTTTCATTTTGCGTTGGCACCAAGAGGTAATCCTCGCCGTAGCCGACAGTGTCGAGATTGTAGCCAGGCACGCCGAAATAACGGACAAGATCGCGCTTCAGCTGACCTGCGCGGGCTTGCGACAGGCTCTGGTTGGCGGCACGCGTGCCGACGGCGTCGGTGTGGCCTTCAAGCAGGAACACTTCGTCCGGATTGCTATCCATAAGCTGGTTGAGCGCCTCGGCTATCTCCTGGACTTTCCAGCGCTCGCTGCGCGGAATGGCGGCTGATGCGAAGGCGAAGTTGATTGCCTGAATGTCGATCGACGGCGCAACGCGGCGCAAATCCGGGCGGCGCTTCAGGGCTTGCCGCGACACCTTCTTTTCAGGCGCAATTTGTGCCGAAGGCGCGCGCTGGAGTTTGCGCAAGATCATTTCGGAAGATGGCGCTTCCTGCGCTGCGGCAAACTCGAGCGGAATTGCAACGATGATGGCAGCGCCCAAAAGGCTGGCAGCAAATGATCTTCTCGAAATCATGGATGGTCTCCCTTGGCCAATTGGTCCGATACGAACGAACAGGACGTCTGTGTAAATATTATGGCGCGATCAGATCGCTCATTTCAACGCATAAAAGGAATTTTGGCGGCTCCGGCCTTTCAACTCATAGCCGCGTTCGGCGAAAACCCGTGCGCAACCCGGATAGTCCTGATCTGGTTTGGGATGTTCGATAACAATCCGCTTTGGCAGCATCGTGTCAGGCGCTTGCTCAAAGAACGGCACCAATGCCTTGTCTTCATGGCGCTCAATGTCGATTTTCAGGCCGTGCATGGTTTGGATGCCAGCCTCGGCCACGATGGACGCCAATGTCCGCACCGGTATCGAGCCAACTTCAGATTCCACCAGATGGACAATGGCAATGTCATCGTCTTGCACAACAAGTTCACCGCGCCCTTCACGGTCGCTGACGGCACAGGCAAACATCTGAATGTTGGAAAGGTTTGTGGCTGCGGCGTTCCACATCAGCGTGTGCGCCATCAAAGGGTTGGCATCAATGGCGATCACAACACCGCCGGCTTGCGCCGCCTTTGCCAGAGGCAGGCAATAGAGGCCGATGTTTGATCCGATATCGATGAAGTTGGCACCGCGCGGCGCTCCATCGAGCAGGAAATCAATGTCGGCGGAATTGTATTTCGGGTGCAGGAGAATGCCGTACTCAATCAGATTGTTCTGGCCAAGCAGCCTGAAGGAACAGCCGCGGAAGCTGACGTCAATCGGGCGGCCTTCGTCGCCCATGATCAGCCGGGTCATGAAATCACGGAAAAGACCGCGATGCAAAAATGTGTTCCGCGTCAGGGCTATCAGTCTTGATTGCGAAGCGGTCGGTTTGAACGCGCCAAATTCCAGCTGCGGCGTTTGCGTGTCAGGCAGGACCTCGCTGCGCCGTATGGCTCTGGGATTGCCGCTCATGCCTGTATTGCCCTGTCGTGCTGCCAGTTCGATCATTGAAGACCGAACGCGCCGTTTAGTGAGAGAATCAAGTCCAACTGTTCATCCGTCAATCCCAGGCTTCAATCAACTCGTCATAAGCGCCTACGGGTTCAAATCCAGCCTTTTGATAGAGCACCAGCGCGCGCGGGCTATCGAGCGTGTTGGTCTGGATGGTCACGCTTGTCGGCTGCTTGTCCCACGCGGCGGCGATGGCTTCCGACAACAGAAATTTGGAAAGGCCCCTGCCCTGATAATGTGAAATGAGACCGAAATACGGGATGTCGGCGATCTGCGGCGTCTGGCTGGTGTCAATCTCGAAAAAGCCTGCCGGGCCACCATCGACATACATCACCCAGACATCAGCGTTGCCGGAATTGAGGACCGCCGTCAACTGAGCGTCACTCATACCGCGCCGGACGAACCAATGGTGCGGTTTGCCGACCTGTTCATACAGGTAGCGGTAAAAGGACGGGGCGATGCCGACTGCTTTGACGAGCGATATCTTGTGACCAATGGGCAGAGGCACGCGGTGGGTCGGACGGCCCTTCATCTCAAGCTCGGTAATGTGCGCCTTCAAAAAACGGCGCTGGCCGGATTTGGAAGGCAGTGGCTCGATTGCTCCCAGCACCACCGGCGTGTCGCCGGGCATCCCCCATTCCGCCCACGCACCATCGTAGAGTGCATGATCCTTGTGGCCTATGCTTTCCAACGCCAGCGATATCACGGCAGCGGTGACGCCGGAGCCGCAGGTGGTCACAACGTCGCCCGTCAGGTCCAGCCGCTGCTGTTTGAATACGTCCTCGATCTCAGAAGGTGACTTCAGCCGGCCATTGTCTACCAGCAGGTTGAACGGCACTGAAGCTGCGCCGGGCATGTGACCGCCGCGAAGACCCGCCCGGGGCTCGGGCGCAGTGCCAGCAAAACGCGCGGCGGAACGCGCGTCGGCGATGGCGGCACTGCCGCTGTTGACGACTTCAAGCATTTGCGGCCTGGCGAGAACCCGGGCAGAATCCAGGCGGGATTCGAATCTCTTTCGCACGGGTTTCGAGAGCGCATCCGTCACGGGCAGTCCGGCTGCTTTCCAGGCAGGCAAGCCGCCGTCGAGGACGAACACATGCTCTGCGCCAAAGGTGCGAAAGGTCCACCAGACCCGCGCTGACGAGAAGAGGCCAAGCCCGTCGTAGACAATGATGGTGTCCTGATCTGAAATGCCCATATCACCGGCAATCCGCGCGAACTCTTCGGCAGATGGCAACATGTGCGGCAGGGCGCTTGATTTGTCGGCAATGGCATCAATGTCGAAGAACATTGCGCCTGGAATATGCTCTGCGACATACTCGGCTTTGGCGTCGCGCTTCATGTCCGGCAAATACCAAGACGCATCGACGATGGCGATGTCGGGTCTTTCCAGCTGTTCGGCAAGCCATTGCGGGGTGACGACAAACGGACTTTTGGCTGACATTTTTCTTCCGATCAGGATGGATCGGGAGACGCCCCGAACCGGATGCGAAAACGGCGGTTCTCGCGACCCTTTTTCTCGATTTTCGAAATGTGAATCAACCCGATTTCGCCAGTGGATGCAACATGTGTTCCGCCGCAAGGCTGGCTGTCGATTGTGCCGCTTTCACCGATCAGCACGAGGCGGATCCTGCCGAGGCCGCGCGGCGGACGGACGTTTTTGGACCGGATGATTGAGGGATTGGCGTCCAGCTCGGCCTCATCGATCCAGCGGATCGTTACCGGATGATCGGCGTCAATGATCTTTCGCATTTCGGCGGTGACGAAATCGCGGGTGTAAGCCGGGTCCGGCAGATCAAAATCGACCCTGCTATCATCCTCGTTCACAGCCGCTCCGGTGATTGGGAACGGGCAAACAACCGAGAGAATATGGCAGGCGGTGTGCATCTTCATCAGGTTCAAGCGACGCTGCCAATCAATTGAAAGCGTTACCATTACGCCGACCTGCAGTTGTTCAGCCCCGTGCTCCGGCACGTGGATGATCTCATCCTTTGTCGCCCCGGTCACAGTCTCTGCAATGCGGATCAAGGTCCCGTCTGCCAACGTCAACGTTCCGCAATCGCCCGGCTGGCCGCCTGAAGTCGCGTAAAAGACTGTCCTGTCAAACTGAATGCCGCGCCCGTCGACACTCGTGACGACAGCCTCGCAGCTTTTGACATAGGCGTCGTTGCGAAAGAGCAGTTCTGTCATGAGGCAGGCTCAAATGGCACAGCAAAATTGCGCTGGTCTTCCAGCCACTTGGGTGTCGGCAGGCCCTTGCCGCGCAGGAAATCCGGGTTGAAAAGCTTGGACTGGTAGCGGGTGCCGAGGTCGCAGAGGATGGTCACAATCGTGTGGCCGGGGCCGAGCTCGCGGGCAAGGCGGATGGCGCCGGCGATGTTGATGCCCGACGAGCCGCCGAGGATCAGCCCCTCTTCCTGCACGAGATCGAAGACAATGGGCAGCGCTTCGGCGTCCGGGACGTTGAACGAGAAATCCGGCCGGAAGCCGTCAAGGTTCGCCGTGATGCGGCCTTGTCCAATGCCTTCCGTGATCGAAGAGCCCGTCATCTTCAACTCGCCATCACTGTAGAAACTGTGCAGCGCCGCGCCATCCGGATCGGCGAGCGCGATTTTGACCGCCTTGCTCTTGGCCTTCAGACCCATGGCGACGCCCGCCAACGTTCCACCCGTGCCGACAGCGGAGACAAAGCCATCCACCTTGCCGTTTGTCTGCGCCCAGATTTCCTCAGCCGTCGTGCGCATGTGTCCTTCGCGATTGGCAAGATTGTCGAACTGGTTGGCCCAGATAGCACCACCAGCTTCAGTTTTGGCGAGCTGCGCCGCCAAACGGCCTGACAGTTTCACGTAATTGTTGGAGTTCTTGTACGGCACCGCCGGAACTTCTATCAGCTCCGCGCCCATCAGGCGCAGGGCGTCCTTCTTTTCCTGACTCTGCGTGTCGGGGATCACAATGACCGTTTTATAGCCAAGCGCCTTGGCAACCAGCGTCAGGCCGATGCCGGTGTTGCCTGCCGTGCCTTCGACGATGGTGCCGCCCGGCCCTAAAGCGCCACGCTGTTCGGCATCGCGGATGATGAACAGACCCGCCCGGTCTTTGACTGACTGGCCGGGATTCATGAACTCCGCCTTGCCCAAAATCGTGCACCCGGTGATTTCAGACGCCTTTTTGAGCTTTATCAGCGGTGTGTTGCCGATCAGGTCGATCACAGACGTCATGAAAATGTCCTTGCCAATTTTAGGCGGAGGGTAGAAAGGCGTGGAGGGTTTCGCAAGGCGCATGGCGGCGCAGGGACTGCGATTTGGGGAATAGTTTGGGCGATTTGAGCACAATCCAGTGAAATTGTCTCTTGGTTGGTAATCCGGGCAGAACGATTTCGCGTAAGGATGAGGAATAATGGCTACGGAGTTTGAGACTTCTCATGCGATCTGCCGAAATTGAATCCCTTGACGGGCTGATGGCCCGCTATGCCGCTGGCGCCCTGCCCGAGCCTGTGCGTGTGCTGGTTTCTGCGCATTTGACGCTTCGTCCGGAGCGGCGTTCCTTCGTCGATGCGCTTGAATGCGTGGCGGGAGATGCGCTTGATGCGACAGAGCCTTTGCCGATGAACGACCGCGATGCGAAGCTTCGGACTATTTTTGGTTCCGCGCCGCTTGCCGTCAAACCGGCCAAGCCGGGCGGTGGAATTCTGCCAGTCGTGCTGCGCGATTTTATCGGCTTCGATGTCGAAACCATTCCGTGGAAGACCAAGATGCCGGGATACCGCGAGTTTTCGCTCGGCGAGATCGATGGCTGCGAGGCCAATATGTTGTGGATCAAGTCAGGGCGCAAAATGCCCTCGCACACCCACGAGGGTTCAGAGATCACGCTGGTTTTGGACGGCGCATTTCGGGATGCGAACGGTCGCTACGGACGCGGCGACATTTCGCTGGCGGATGAGAATGTGGATCATCGTCCAATTGCCGAAGACGAGCGCGCCTGCATCTGCTTTGCGGTCACCGATGCGCCGTTGCGGTTGACTGGATCGTATCGCCAGTTTTTCAGCGACTTCCTCGGCCGATGACAGTCTATCGCGCGCTGCCAGCTGATGGATGCGTCTGGATAACCGGCGGCTCGTCAGGCATTGGCTTGGCCTTGGCGCAGGAATTGGCACGGCGGGGATACAGGGTTGCGATATCGGCACGCAATTTTGACCATTTCCATGCCGCGACGCTTGAAAATCCTGAGCTTGGCAAAAATATCTTCGCGTATCCCTGTGATGTTACCCGCCAGGACGATGTTGCCATGACCATGGGGAAGATCGTGAGAGATCTCGGGCCATTGGTGTTGGCGGTGTTCAATGCCGGCAATTACATCCCGCTAAACGGCGACGCGCTTTCGGTGGAGGCGTTCCGCAAGACGTTTGACGTGAATTTCCTTGGCGTGGTGAATGGTCTTGTTCCGGCAATTTCGCATATGCGCGCGAACGGTCGCGGACAGATTGCGATCACCGGCTCTGTGACGTCCTACGGCGGCTTGCCGACTGCTGCGGCCTACGGCGCTTCCAAAGCCGCATTGAACTCCATGGCGCAAAGCCTGAAGTTTGATCTCGACCGGATGAATATCCGCATCCAGATTTGCAATCCGGGGTTTGTTGTTTCGGAACTCACCAAGAAGAACGATTTTACGATGCCTGCTCTGATGGAGACCAGCGATGCGGCCAAGCGCTATGCTGACGGGTTGGAGCGCGGCGGGTTTGAAATCCGCTATCCGCGCCGGTTGGCCTGGCCGCTTCGGCTGATCAGCATGTTGCCGCACCCGCTCTATTTCTGGCTCGTCGCCAAGGGTACGGGCGCGGACAAGCCGCTGAAATAACTGCCGAACCCGCCAGCTTGCAAATATCCCGGCTTTCGATAGGTCTCTGTCTGACACGCCTTGGGAGGGGAAATTGCGCAAGATGCTTTACGGGATAGTTTTGCTGGCAATCGCCACAGGCGCGGCGTTTCTGTTCGGGCCGCGCGTGAAGACCGATACGGTTGTCCGTTTTGACGCCAAGCAGATCGGGGCTGATCCTGATGCGTATTTGGCAAAGTCAGAAGCTGCTGTGGCGGGCATTCATGACAATTTGCAGAAGGAAATTGTCTGGGCCTTTCCTGCATCCAAGGCAAAAACGCCGCTGGCGATTGTCTACGTCCACGGATTTTCGGCGTCAAAGAACGAGACACGGCCAGTGCCGGACAAGGTTGCCGCCGCGCTGGGCGCGAACCTTTACCTGACGCGGCTTGCCGGGCATGGCCAAGACGGCGCTGCTCTGGCGGAGGCTTCCGTCAATTACTGGGTCAATGACATGGCCGAGGCGCTCGCCATCGGCAAGATGATTGGCGAGAAGGTGATCGTGGTTGGCGTATCGACTGGTGCCGGGCTGGCCACCTGGGCGGCAAGCGACCCTGCCCTTTCCAAGGAAATTGACGGGCTGGTGTTCATTTCGCCAAATTATGGCGTGCAGGCGGGCGGATCGTTTTTGCTGACGATGCCATTCGGCGAGCAGTTGGCGAATTTGGTTGTCGGCAAGGATCGCACATTTGAGACCCATAATGATCTGCACAAGCGCTTCTGGACATGGAGCTATCCGACCAAGGCGCTGCTGCCGATGGGGGCACTGACCAAACTGGCTGCCAACACGCCGGTGGAGACGATCAAGCAGCCGGTGCTGATGATCTATTCGGAAACAGACAAGGTGATCCGGCCTGATCTCGTCAAATCCATGGCGGCACGCTGGGGCGGCGGGGCGACGGTCAAGGCGCTCGCCAAGAATGACGACCCTTCAAGCCATGTGATCGCGGGCGATGCGCTGTCGCCGGGACCGACGGACGAAGTGGCGGGCATGATCATCGATTGGGCAAAAAGCCAAGGCTTTTGAGGCGCTTGCGCGGCATTGCTCATGCCGGATGCTTCGGGGAATTCTTTGCAAAAGCGAACGCGGCAAGTGAAAGGCCGACCAGAATCGCATAGATCAGGAACAGGTTCGAAAAAGCGCCGCTGCCGTCTTCGGCAACTGCATATTTGAGGATTGTGCCGCCTGCAATCTGCATGATCCCGACGCCGATGATGTTGAAGAAGTTCATCAAGGTGACACCGCGCCCCAGCAAATCAGGCGGCAGGAACGCGCGTCCATGCGCTATTTGCAGGCCGTAGGTCATGCCAAACAGGCCGATGGCCGAGAAGACGACGCCTGTCAGCGAAAGCGTATCCGGCGCGGCGAAGGCCAGCCAGACAAGCATGATGACCTGAACGACATTGCCGGTGAAAATGACCCATTTGACGCTGCCGAACAGCTTTTCGAGCGGGCCATACAGGAAACTGCCAAACGCCATGCACAGCGCCATGAAAAACGTGACATTGCCGATGGCGACGGCGTCTGCGCCGAACGTTTCGGTGAGATAGGGGCCTGCCCAAAGGCCGCGAATGCCGGCTGGCGGCATGTAGGCGAAGATCATCAGCGGGATCATCGGCCACAGAAATGGCATGCGCAGCAGCGCGATGTATCCGGAATAGCCGGAGCCCTTGATGCCTTCAACGCGTGGCTGGCTTTTGACAAACGTACCGACACCGAGGCCGATGAGGATGGCGAGCAAGCCAAGAGCCGCGATTGTGGGCCGCCACCCGAAGGCCCCGGCGGCATAGGCCAGCGGCGATGTGCCTGCGACGTTGCCCAAGGTGCCGAACGCCACGATCCCCGTCGTAAAGAGCGCAAACCGTGCTGGTGAACCGGTTCGTGCGAACAGATAATACGAAGCCATCAGCACTGGCGAACAGCCGATGCCGATCAGGCTCATGGCCAGAATGACCATCCAGCCGCTTTGGGCCAGCGCGAACAGGAATGCGCCGCCGCCCGCGAACAGCGGGAAGATCACGCCTGCCGTGAAGCGCGGGCCGCGCCTGTCCAGGAGCAGGCCGACAGGAAACTGCATGAAGGCGAACGTCATGAAGAAGATGCCGGATGCGAGGCCAAGTTCCGGCTTGGTCATGCCAAGCTCGGCGGTCAATACCGGCGTCAGAACGGCGAGAAAGGCGCGGAAGAACTGCGACATGACATAGGCCAGCGCAAGCACTGCATATCCGGCCATGTCGTCAGCTTCCCTGCCCTATATCTTCAATCAAGCCGCGCGGGATTTGGCGCGGTTCGGGCGGAAGCGGCGCTTCTTCTTTTCCGGGCCTGCCTTGGCAGCGTCGGCCTTGGTTGGGGCGAATGCTGGATGCAGGCGGGCCGGCTGGATTTCGCCCTCGTCGCGGCGACGCGAAGGTGTTGCGCCAGCAGGTTTGGCTGCCGCAGGCTTCACGTCGCCGCGCGGATTGCCGGCGCGCGGTGCAGGCC
>JANPGC010000254.1:0-6651 GCA_031423755.1 Phyllobacteriaceae bacterium
AAAGCCTGTCTCTACACGGGACATCTTGGCCAACATCACATTGCTTTCACTGACAAATTTCAAAACGCGGCGCTCTGGATTCCGGGTTTCGCTGCGCGGCACCGGAATGACGAGATCGGGTGAGAGGCTGACATGCAAACCTCCTTCACCCTCGCGCAACTCGCCGACCCCAAGATCGCGGAAGCCGAATCGATCCTGCGCAAATGCGTGCATTGCGGCTTTTGCACAGCGACGTGTCCGACCTATGTGACGCTTGGCAATGAGCTCGACAGCCCGCGCGGGCGGATCTACCTCATCAAGGACATGCTGGAAAACGGCCGCGCGGCGGACGAGGAGATCGTGACACATATCGACCGTTGCCTGTCCTGCCTCGCCTGCACCACCACTTGCCCGTCCGGTGTCGATTACATGCATCTGGTCGATCACGCCCGCGCCCACATCGAAAACACCTACAAGCGCCCGCTCATTGACCGGCTGATCCGCAACACTTTGGCCGTCGTCCTTCCCTATCCATCACGCTTCCGCACAGCGTTGAAGCTCGCCAAACTTGGCCGTCCGTTCGCGTCGTGGCTGGAAAAAGTCAGCGCCTTCAAACCTTTGGGTGCAATGCTCCGCCTCGCGCCAAAGTCGCTACCGCAACCATCAGCCTCAAAGCCCATCACCATCACCGAGCGCAAAGGCCGCGTTGCCATCCTCGCAGGCTGCGCCCAATCCGTGCTCGATCCCGGCATCAACGCCACCACGGAGCGCCTGCTCGCGCGCTTCGGCATTGAAGTCGTGAAGCCAAAAGGGGAGGGCTGCTGCGGCGCGCTGGTCCATCACATGGGTCGCGAACACGACGCGCACGGCTTTGCCAAGGCCAACATCGACGCGTGGATGGCAGAGATTGAAGGCGAGGGGCTCGACGCGATCCTCATCACCACATCCGGCTGCGGCACGACGGTCAAGGACTACGGCCACATGCTCAAAGGCGATCCAGCTTACGCAGCAAGGGCGGCCAAAATCTCCGGCCTCGCCAAGGATATCACCGAATATCTGGCAACGCTCGATCTCCCCGCCCCCAAACTTCGGACCGGCCTTTCCGTTGCCTATCACTCTGCCTGCTCGCTCCAGCATGGCCAGAAAATAACCAAACAACCCAAGGACTTGCTCACCAAGGCAGGTTTCGTGGTGCGCGAACCGGCGGAAGGCCATCTCTGCTGCGGCTCGGCCGGCACCTACAACATCATGCAGCCAGAAATCGCCAAAACCCTGCGCGACCGCAAGGTAAAGAACATCGAAGCCACCGGAGCAGTCATCGTAGCGGCAGGCAACATCGGCTGCATGACGCAGATTGGTTCAATCTCACGGCTGCCGGTGGTGCACACGGTGGAACTGCTCGAATGGGCGTATGGGGGTGAACGGCCTGCGGGAATTTGATGGCGTTATCCCGCAAATCATTTCGCACTCATTGCGATCTCACAACGAAGCGGCGTTGATCTCAATCACATTCCCGTCTGGATCTTTCACAAACAGCTGCGGAAATTTCGCAATGCCGTCGCGGTCAACCTTGGTCTTCTTGGGATCATCCGCCGCCAGCTTTTCCGAAAATCCATGTCGGGCCAGTTTGTCCATCCAATAGCCAAAACTGGATGCGCGAAGCGCAAAGTGCGGCAGTGTCGGGTTTATCGCCGCTCCCGCTGCGTTTGGCGTGGAAAGGTTGGGGTTCAGGTGAATTTGCCAAGCGTCACCGCCAAGCCATGCGCCGGCGGACGGAAACGGCGGACGTTTCAACAACTCAAGCTCGAGCACGTCACGGTAAAATGCCGTCGCCCGCTCAAGGTCGGAAACACTGATCGATACATGATGAAGGTGCAGCTCAGGCACAATCCGTCCCCTCTTTAGCGCGCGCCCGTTACAATTACCGCAGTTGGTGTCCCGCAAGCAAATCCAAAAAGAAAAGCGGCGCCGTCCCCCGGCGCCGCCCCCATTTCACAAGGCTCAAACTTTTGTCCGCAGCCCCGCGCCCTCTGAACTTTGACCTATTGGACAACCACCGTCGTCCCGACCTGCACCCGTTCGTAAAGATCAACCACATCCTCGTTCCGCATGCGGATGCAGCCGGACGAGACATTGTGGCCGATGGTCCACGGCTGGTTGGTGCCGTGAATGCGGTAAAGTGTGCTGCCAAGATACATGGCGCGCGCGCCGAGCGGATTTTCCGGGCCGCCTTCCATGTGCACCGGCAATATCCGGCCTTCTTTTTCCCGAACGCGCTGGATCATCTCGGCAGGCGGTGTCCAGTCCGGCCATTCCTTCTTGTTGGAAATCTTCTGCGTGCCGCGCCAGGTGAAACCTTCCTTGCCGACACCAACCCCATAGCGCCGGGCCATGCCGTTCTGGCCGACGAGGTAGAGGAATTTGCTCTCGGAATCGATGACGATGGTTCCCGCCTTTTGCGGCCCGTCATAGGCAACTTCCTGTGGCAGGAACATCGGGTCGATTTCGCGCGTCCTGACCATTTTCGGCTTGGCGTAACTCACCTGCTGCGGCTGGATCAGGCCGTTGTCGCCGATGCGCACCACGCCGGTGTTGTAGACCGGCTGCGGCATTGTGCGCTGTGCGCGTTTGACCTGGCGGATGTCCTTGCCAATCACGATCATCTGCCGGCTCTCGACCGGCGCCGGAAGCGCCCGCCTGATCTTGCGCAGAGGCGCGCTTTGAAGCTGCATCACCCAAGGCGCGGAAAGGTCGGGCGAGACAATGATTGCCGACGGCTCACCGTAACGGTCCTTGGCCATCGCCGCCCCTGGAATTGCCACCGCCGCAGACAGTAGGGAAAGCAGAAAATGGTTCATTCTGATCATCTGGCGCACCTCGCACACATCGCCGCAAAACAGACGGCATTCAACTCATGCCGTCCCGTGTCAGGAGAATGCGCAATAACCGGCGACAAATGGTGAATCAAAATTCATAAGATGCGATTTGCCGCGTAAACCATTTAGTGTGGTTACTGCACAGTTGCGCCGCGTGGTTAAGAATTGGATAAGGATCGGAAATGAGTTTGGCTGAGGGACTGCGGCAAGGCGAAGACGGCAAAATCCGCTGCTGGTGGCCGGGCGAGGATCCGTTTTACCAGAAATACCACGATGCCGAATGGGGACAGCCGGTTACGGACGACATCCGCCTGTTCGAGAAAATCTGCCTTGAAGGCTTCCAGTCCGGCCTGTCCTGGCTGACCATCCTGCGCAAGCGCGAAAACTTCCGCGCGGCCTTCGCAGGGTTTGATTTCAACAAGGTCGCGAAGTTCGACGATGCAGATGTCGCGCGGCTCTTGGCCGACGTAGGCATCGTGCGCCATCGCGGCAAGATCGCATCGACCATCAACAATGCCGGCCGCGCCATCGAGATGACGGAAGAATTCGGCTCGCTTTCAGCCTATTTCTGGAGCCACGAGCCGCCCCCGCATGAATTGCCTGCCACGCACGATTACAAGTCGCTCGCCGCCGCGCCGACAACCGCCGCCTCAACCCGCCTGTCCAAGGATTTGAAGAAACGCGGCTGGACCTTTGTCGGCCCGACAACCTGCTATGCCTTCATGCAGGCCATGGGTCTGGTCAATGACCATCTGGAAGGGTGCCATTGCCGGGAGCCGCTCATCACGGCGAGGGCGAAGCGTGGCTGAGGACTTTGGAAACCTTGACGGACTGACCGAGCCTATACGCTCCAAGCTCGCGCCCTTGCGGCGATTGGTTCTGGACGTTGCCGCCTCAAACGACGCCATCGGCCCGCTTTCAGAGAGCCTCAAGTGGGGTGAGCCCAGCTACACGCCGGCGCAAAAAGGCGTCGGCAGTTCCGTCCGCATTGCGCCGCGCCGCGATGGCAAACTGGCCATGAACTTCATCTGTCACACGGGGTTGGTCGCGCGTTTCCGTGAGATTTACAGCGGGACGCTGGTGTTCGAGGGCAACCGGACAATCATCATCGATCCGGAAAGGCCGTTACAAAAGGACGAACTGCGCCACTGCATCGGCATGGCGCTCACCTACTTCTTGTAACGCCCGACATAGTGCGAACCGGATATTCTCCAAAGCAGGTCACGCCCGGACTTTTCCAGAATCATGCCCTTGAAGCCGCGCGTGTCTGGCGTGTGGTTCGGCGAAATTTTCCGCCCGCTGCCGGGAAACAGCGCAATCAACCGGTCAGTCTGTGTCCAGCATCCTTTGCCATATTGGTCATTGGCGCCATAAGCGAGGTAAAACTCGAACGATCCGTCCTTGCGGATGATGAGTTGTGAGCCGACCTCCGGCACGCCGTTCATCGAGTATTTGCCCACAAAGGATTTGTCGCCCTTGCCGCAGAACGGGCCAAGCGCGGCGGCGGGTGTGGATTGAAAGACAAAGACAGCACCGAAAACCGCCACCAGATACGCAATGAATGGCTTCATCCGCCAGTCCTCCCGCTGAACTGCCGCGCAAAATGGCGGCACCAAGACAATCTTTCCACAACAGTCTTTCCGGGCCAGCGCCGGTCATGCAGAGCCCGCAAGTGTGCGAAAGTGTCCGCGCAAAAGCACTGCCGCGCAAGCCCCTGCATTGCGCAAAGTTAATCCAACACCGGCGGAACCATAAGCATTGATGCCGCGTTTGTGTGCAGGGACCTCAACCCAAGGAGCTTTACCATGAAAATGAAACTGACGATCATGTCTTTGCTGGCAGCTGGTGCCATGGCAATGACAGCAGTAACACCAGCCTCGGCGATTTCGCCAATGCCAAAGCAGTCGATGCCAGTGGCCTCAGAGTCAGCACCGGTTCAGTTGGTTGAGCACAGGCGCAACAACGACCGCATATACGTCAACAAAGGCCACCGCTATTACAACGGTCACCGCGGCGAGCGCGTTTATCGTGATGGCTATCGCCGCCACAATGGCTTCTGGTATCCGCGCAGCGCCTTCAGCCTCGGCATCATCATTGCGCCCGGCGTCCAGCAGCGCGTGATCCGCAGCTATGGCAGCAATCGGCACATCAACTGGTGCGAGGATCGCTACCGGTCATATCGCGTCAGCGACAATTCATGGAAGCCGAACCGTGGCCCGCGCCGTGTCTGTGTGTCGCCTTACTATTGATACACGCCTGATCGTCGAAGCAATAGTGTGGCCCCGCCGGAGCATCCGGCAGGGCCATTTTCGTTTCGGCAGCGGCGGCGAAAAGCTCAGCCGCCGTTCTTGGCGAGCCAACCCTTCATGAAGCCGATTTCGCTCTCCTGCGCGTCAATGATGCCTTCTGCCAGTTTGCGCAGCTCTGCATCCTTGCCGAATTGCAGCTCAATTTTGGCCATGTCGATAGCGCCCTGATGATGCGCCATCATGCCCTTGGCGAAATCGACATCGGCATTGCCCGAGAACTCGATGTCCATCGCGGTGTGCATGGCGACATTCGCCTTGGCAAACGCCTTGGACGCCTCGCCCTGGTCGCCTTTTGGCGTTCCCATGCCTGTCATGCCCGACATATCGCCGCCCATCTTGGACATGTCATGGCCCGTCATGCCCCCATCCATCATGCCGGAACTGAATCTCGGCGCGGCAATCACCCCGAGCGCAAGGCCGATAACGAGCGCAATCAGCGCGGTGAGAAGTGTGTTGTTCTTCATGCTCTTGGTCCTTCGAATCCATGGATGTTTCTGGCCGCTGTTGCGGCCTGCTTGTTCTCAAGATGTTGGAAATCTCAGGCGCGGGGAGGCGGAACAGGCGGCAGGAAGCCTGTGCCGTTCAGGGTCTTGGCGATGAGCGAGCCCGGCACTTCCGCTTCCAACACAAGCCTCACAGGCTCTGCTGCGAAAGGCGGAGCGGAAACGCACGCTGAACAGATCACGTAATGCGGTGTGGACGGATCGTGCGCGGGAATTTTGCCCTGATCTATCCCGTGCATGTGAGTCATATGGTATTCTGCGTCGTGGCCAGCGGCGCTGTCCATCATGCGGCCCATCCCGAACGGTGCGCCGATGAGGGCAATGAGGAGGAGCATGGGAAGAATGCATTGGGAAAGGCGCATGTGAGGAAAGTAGGCGCGCAGGCGCTGCTGCGCAAGAGCGCTGCCCTTGCCCCCCGTTCCCCCATCCGCTAGGAAGCGGCAACTTTGAGAAGGCCGCATTCCAATGTCCGACAAGCAGAAAAAACCGCAAAAACTCCGCGCCCGCCAGCCGCGCGGCTTTATCGACCGTTCGCCGGACGACATCCGCGCCACGGACAAGATGGTCGCGGAAATCCGCAAGGTTTATGAGCGCTACGGCTTTGATCCGGTCGAGACGCCGATGTTTGAATACACCGATGCTTTGGGAAAATTCCTGCCGGACTCGGACCGCCCGAACGAGGGCGTGTTTTCGCTGCAGGATGACGACGAGCAGTGGATGAGCCTGCGCTATGACCTGACCGCGCCGCTCGCAAGACACGTTGCCGAAAACATCAACGAAATCCAGCTGCCCTACCGCACCTACCGGCAGGGCTGGGTGTTCCGCAACGAAAAGCCCGGCCCCGGCCGCTTCCGCCAGTTCATGCAGTTCGACGCCGACATCGTCGGGGCCGCCTCCGTCGCCGCCGACGCCGAGGCCTGCATGCTGATGGCCGACACGCTGGATCGGCTGGGGCTCGCCGGCCGGTACGTGATCAAGGTCAAC
>JANPGC010000255.1:0-2697 GCA_031423755.1 Phyllobacteriaceae bacterium
AGACTCCTTCTTGAACAGGGATATGGGGTACTGCTGCAGTTTGAGTTGGCGAAAGCTTACGGCTCTGTTTGACCTGCTCAAAGGTCTCGCCGGTCTCGGCGACTTTGGCCGTCTCGCCGGTGATGCGTTCAAAGCGGCGGATGATCGTGTCGCAGTAGAGCGGATCGAGTTCGATGAGCGCTGCGCGTCTGCCGGTCTGATCGGAAGCGATCAACGTGCTGCCTGAGCCGCCAAATGTATCAAGAATGAGATCACCGCGCTTGGAACAGTCGCGGATGGCGTCGGCAATGAGCGCAACCGGCTTGACTGTCGGGTGCATGGCAAGGTCTTCCTCGCGCGTGCCGGAGAATGTGTAGACCCCGGCATAGTCCCAGACGTTGGTGCGATAGCGGCCACTGTCGCCGAGGCCGAAGTTGTTGGTGTGGGGCGCCCTCCCCTTCTTGAAGACGAACACCAACTCATGCTTGGAGCGGTAAAAGCTTCCCATGCCGCCATTGGTCTTGTTCCAGACGCAGAGATTCTTCAGTTCATCAAAGGCTGAATGTCCTGCTGCGAGCAGCTCGCGCATGTGCCGCCAGTCCATGCAGACGTAGGCTATCGCGCCATCCCTGAGCTTTGATGCTGCGGCCTTGAGGCTGTCCGTCAGAAACTGCGTGAAAGTAGCCTCGTCCATCTCGCCGGAAGCAACGGCGAACTCGCGGTGTTTGACCTTGCCCAGACCGCTGACATGGCCGTCAATCGGAACATTGTAGGGCGGATCGGTGAACAGCAGCGCTGCCTCTTGCCAAGCAGTAGGTAGGCCTGTCCAAGCACGTTCTTGGACTGCGCACGGGCCGCCAGCCTGAATAAGATCGGGATGTCTAGGGACACACCCCAGGCGAGCTTGCCACCAGCCATTTGGCGTTTCGCGATTTTGACCGTGTTTTCGCCGGTGCCGATCGACAAAACCTTGATGCTTTCCGGCAGGACGTCATAGCAAGCCATGGCGTCAACGACCGCGTTCATGATCGGATTGTTGGCCCAAAGTCCGCCGTCCAGCATCTTGTAGCCATTGTCTTCGACAACTGCGAGGTAGGCTGGCGCGGCGGCGGTGTGGAGCGCTATGTCTACGATGGCTTTGTGACGATCCTTTTGATAGGCGGGATGATGCGGGGTCTTGTAGATGAACGGCTCGCCGTACTCGCCTTCAAAGCAAGGAATAACGACCCGGCGCTTGGCGGCATCGAGCACGTCATGACCGAAGACCCGAAGCAATTCGTCGCGCAGATCGGAGCTGCGGTGCCTAGGTCTGAAGAACGAGCGGAGAAAGCGCCACCATCCATTGAAGATTGTCGACGGTGGGAAGATGTAATGGCCGCGCTCCATATAGATTTCGGATATCTGCTTCGCGGTCTTACCCTGCGCGAGGCCCAGTGCGATGATACCGCCAGTCGAGGTGCCAGCGATCATGTCGAACTGGTCGCCGATGGAGGCACCATCCAGGAACCGGCGTTCGATCTCGGCGAGATAAGCAGCGCCGAAAAGACCCCGGATGCCGCCGCCGTCAAGCGAGAGAATCCTGAACGGTTTGTCCGCGGGCCACGACAGCTTCTCGCGGCGATATTCCAGAGTACCATCCGAGCGGCGGGGAGGCTGATAGTTCATGGCCGGTTCTCCGCTTGAAAGCGTCTTCCTGCCGATGGAGGATGCCGTCCGCCGCCATGCCATGTCCCGGTCATAAGCCAAAACTCATAGCAAGCGAGCCAATCTGACGTCCATGGCACGATAGTCTTGGAGATGAAGTCCCAGCCACTCCATCCGGGTTTGGCCGGATCAAAAAGGCAAAGCTGGGGATCATCGGTGTCACGGAAATATACGTGGGGCAGCGAACCTTCAGCATTCTCTGGCAGTCGCGTAAGCTTGGGCGAGAGCACCCGAACGATGGGGCCGTCAATCGCAAGCTGGAGACCATAGATGATCTCGACCTTGTATTTCCTGGAGCGCGGCGTGAGCGAGCCGCGCCAGCGTGCGACATCGTGCTGATGGTCGCGAAAAACCCGGAAATAGGGCCAGTCGTCACGCATAGCTCGGATTTGCTCATCGACCGTGTGTGGCAGTTCGGGCATCAGACCGGGTCTCCGAAAAAGCGGTGCGGCGTCGCCTCGACCGTCGAACGAGCCGCGACTGCCGAAGGGACAGCAATGGCGGCGGCGGACGCGATGACACCCCCGCGCCGGGTGTAACCCTGACTGGCAGACTGGATTGCGGCGCCGCTTTCCTTGGCGATGCGCTCGATGGCGTCGTTGACCACGAAGAGGCCGAAGAGGTTGCGCAGGACGTCGGGCAGCCGGTACGGATCAAAGGCTTCGGAGCGGATCAGCTTGATGGCGTTGACGAGGTCGCGCAGGTCGTTGGCGAACTCGTTCTGCTGCGCGATGTCGGCGGGCCAGCGGTCCGTGAAGACGTCCTCGTCGAAGGTCGGGTTGACGACCACGAGGAGCTTGCGCATTGAGCTGGCGAGCTCGATGTCGCGAATGATCGTCGTGCAGAGTCGGATTAGCGCTTCGCTCAAGGTCAGGCCCGTGGTCGCCGTCCTAGCGGCGTAGTTGGCGAGCAAGACCGAAGGTGCCATGCGTCCGGTGCGGCCCTTCTGGTCATGCCGGATGTTGCGGAAGCGCTTGGTCAGCTGAAGCGCCAAGGTCGACATGTTCTTGACGC
>JANPGC010000256.1:0-4628 GCA_031423755.1 Phyllobacteriaceae bacterium
TCCCCGCAAACGGCGGGGAGAAGGGAAAGAGCCACCCCTTGCCACCCGCCAGCACCCAACATAACCTTGAACCTCACCACAGGAGCCCGCCATGCGCATGCGTTTTGCCACTCTCCTATTCACAGCGCTCGCCACGCTGGCGCAGGCCGGCACTGTGACGCCGGGCGAGGAAGGCGCGCTCAAGGACATCCTGCCGCCAACGCCCGGTGAGCACATCTGCTTTGCGCGCACCTACGACGCGGCGCACCTTGCGGCGCATCCCAAGCAGACCGTTTCCTACATCGAGTTCCGCCTCGCCTACTATCGCCACGATCCGGATGACGGCTATCCCGACGGCCAGCGCAATTATTACTTCGACCTGCGCGCCAAGCGAAAAGGCAGCGATGACATGGCGTCCACCGGCGGCGAGTGCAATTTCAACGAGGGCGGCATTTTCTGCGGCGTTGATTGCGACGGCGGCGGGGTGATGCTCAAGAGGGATGCAGACGCCATCAACCTGTCCTTCGGCGACATGTGGGGCATATCCATGACCAACGAGTGCGGCGGCGGCGAGGGAAGCGGGCCGGACCTTTTGCCCGGCGAAGATGACAAGTCATTCAGGCTGATGAAGATCGACAAGTGCCCGGCTTATGACGACTGGTGAGTGCTCAGTCTCTTAGCATCGCCTGCAATGCTGCGGCCTGGTCCTTCGGCATGGCGGCCAGCATGACACGGGCCGAGTAAGCGCCCCAGATCGCATCGCCGTCGCGGATCATCCAGTCTTCAACCGCAGATTTGGCGATGGTCATGCGCTGGCCCATCTTGTACTCACTGCCGTTGACCGGCACATTAGCGAGGCGGCCTTCAAATTTGCCGTCCTTGATGCCGTCAATCTGCAGCCAGATATGTTCAGTCTCGCCATTTTGCGTCAGCGGGAACTTCACCGAGAAAGTGCCGGGTGCCTGCTCGGCCCACATGCGCTCAAAGCGCGGCAGTGTCTTGCGGCCTTGCGCCTTGGCGGCGTTCATCGCCTCGTCTTGCGTCGAATAGGCAATCACATTGTCGTTGACCGGGCGTGGCGCTTTCGCATCGGTTCCGGGTTTGGCAGCGGGGATGGCCGCCGGTTTTTTGTTTGAAACGTTCGTCGACGAAAACGTGCCGCCGCCCATGCCGGCAAGATTCGCACCGCCGAAGGCGACGGCATAGAGCACAAGACCGGCTGCGATTTTCTTCAACATGGCGCATATCTCCCCTGCCGCTGTTCGTGATTGCGAAGGGTTCTATCGCATTGCAGTTGCAGGGCGATTAAGCGGATTGGTTTCAAAAGGATTGACGAGGCCATGCGCTGACCGCATGGCTCCCACCCGCATGCCGCACTTGTTGCAGTGCAGCATGACGCCCATATTTCTCAGCAGGGAGAGAACAAGGAGAATTGAAATGAAGAAGTCCCTTATGTCCGCCCTGTTCGGCAAGCTGCCGACCCGTCAGGATCGCGAGATGGAATATCTGAACCGTTCCGTCACGATTTTCGATCTTGAGCGCCGCCAGCGCGAAGTCGCGCAGGGCAAGTTCCGCTCTTACTGAGCGGACGACCAATTTGCGGGCGCTGAAAAGCGCCCGCCACGTCAATGCTTTTTCGCCTGCACCAGATAGGCGGAAATCGTCTTCTCGCCGAGAATGCGCGCTGCCTCCAGCCGGTGCAGCCCCTCGACGATGATGTGCCGCTTGCCGTCAAAGCGCACCATGATCGGCAGTTTCATGCCGTTTTCCAATATGTCCTCGGCCAAAATCCGCGCTTTGCCCTCGTCGAGCAGCTTTCGCCGCTCCTGAGGGATGTAGACCGTGTCGACCGGCACCTGTTGGATTTTCAGCATTTTGTCATCCGTTTTCCCGACTTGAGCTTTGCACGGCAAGGTCCGGTTTGCATGAAATCATAGCGGCGTCAGCAAACTTATCTACCATGCTTATCGCCGCGGCATAATGGCCCGGCAGCTTCGTGAAAGCCTAACAAACGTGGTGAACCGTTCGTAAACCAATTGACGTTAGGTTCGATGCGTCGGGTCTGGAGTGGCGGCGTTCATGATTATCGAGCAGTTTCTGAAATGGGTTGAAAGCGCGCGCGCGGCAGAGCGTGAGGCGGCGGCGGGTTCGCTGGCGCGGGCGTATCTGCAATCGCCGCTCGATTTTGACGAGCGCTGCGCGGCAGAGGCGGCTTTGACAACGCTGCTCGATGATCCCTCGCCAAATGTCAGGCTGGCGCTTGCCGAGGCGCTGTCCAACAGCCACCTTGCGCCTTTGCATATTGTCGCCGCGCTTGCCGCCGACCAGCCTGAAATCGCCGGCATGGTGCTCGTCCGCTCGCCGCTGCTGTCGGATACGGATTTGATCGACCGCGTCGCCCTCGGATCGGAAGAGGTGCAGTGCGCTGTCGCCATGCGCCCGCAATTGACCAGTGCGCTCTGCGCTGCCATCGCCGAGGTTGCTTGCATGGAAGCTTGCCAGGCGATGCTGCGCAATGACGGGGCGAGGATCGTCCCGCTGTCGCTTCGGCGGCTTGTTGAACGTTTTGGTGATGACGCCGGCATGCGCGAACTGCTTCTGTCTGACGCCCGTCTGCCGACCGATGCGCGCCACGCGCTCGTCGTCAAGGTCAGCGATGCGCTGCGCAGCATGGGGCTGGTCCGTGCGCTCATCGGCCCCCAGCGCGCCGAACGCATCACCCGCGAGGCATGCGTTCGCGCCTGTCTTGATCTGGTTGACGAATCGCCTGCCCATGAACACCCGGCTCTGGTCGAACATTTGCGCCTGTCGGGCGAGCTGACCACTTCTTTCGTGCTGCGTGTCCTGATCCATGGCAAGATCGGCTTCTTCGCCACCATTCTGTCGGCGCTTTCCACGCAGGAAGAGATCCGCATCAAGGCGCAGCTGGCGCATGGCCGCACGTCCATAATGACGGCGCTGTTCCGCAAATCCGGCTTCACGGACGCCGTATCATCGGTGCTGATGCGCGGGCTCGATTGCTGGCGCGAAGTAGCCAACGGCAAGCTGAGGGCAGGGCCGCAGGAAGTCGCGCGGTTGATGCTGCAGCATTTCGGCGCAGCGGAAACCACGCCTTCCTTTGCCCATGGCAATGATGATCTGGTGGCGCTGATCCGCTCGATCTATCTGGAAACCATCCGCGAGAACGGCCGCAAGCACGCCGAAGCGATCCGCGCGGCTTAACTTATCCCCACCAACTCGAATGCCCCGATAATGCCCGGAGTTTCAACTCGAGGGCAGGGGTGTCAGATATCCAATTCCGTAGCAAATTCAGCACGTTCCTGGATAAACCTGAACCGCGCTTCCGGCTTGGTGCCCATGAGATCGTCAACCGCGCGCGCAGTATCGGCGACGTCGGCCCCCGATATCTCCACCTTCAGCAGCATCCGCTTGCGCGGGTCCATGGTGGTCTCCTTCAATTGCGAAGCCATCATTTCACCAAGGCCTTTGAAGCGGCCGATGTCCACCTTTCCGCGACCGGTGAACTCGGTCTTCAAAAGCTCATCCTTGTGCAGGTCGTTGCGGGCGTAGAGCGTCTTCGTGCCTTGGGTGATCCGGTAAAGCGGTGGCACGCCGAGGAAGAGGTGGCCGTTGCGGATAAGGTCAGGCATTTCCTGATAAAAGAAGGTGATCAGCAGCGAAGCAATGTGCGCGCCGTCAACGTCGGCGTCGGTCATGATAATGACCCGCCCGTAGCGCAAATCCTCGTCGCGGTATTTCGAGCGCGTGCCGCAGCCAAGCGCCTGAATAAGGTCGCCAATCTGCTGGTTGGCCTGCATCTTGTCGCGCCCTGCGCTGGCGACATTGAGTATCTTGCCGCGCAGGGGCAGCACCGCTTGCGTCGCCCGGTCCCGCGCCTGCTTGGCGGAACCGCCGGCAGAGTCACCCTCGACGATGAAAATCTCGGCACCATCGGCGGCGTTTTGCGTACAATCCGCCAGCTTGCCCGGCAGGCGCAGTTTGCGCACGGCGGACTTGCGCGAGACTTCCTTTTCCTGACGGCGGCGCAGACGCTCCTCCGCGCGCTCGACCACCCAGTCGAGGAGCTTGGACGCGTCTTGCGGCGAGTCGGCAAGCCAATGGTCGAACGGATCGCGCAGGGCGTTTTCAACTATACGCTGTGCCTCCACCGTCGCCAGCCGGTCTTTGGTCTGGCCGACAAATTCCGGCTCACGGATGAAGACCGACAGCATCGCGGCGCAGGAAATCATCACGTCGTCGGAGGTGATGATGGCCGCTCGCTTGTTATTGGTCAGTTCGGCGTAGGCGCGCAGGCCCTTGGTAATTGCGGTCCGCAATCCAGCCTCATGCGTGCCGCCGTCGCCGGTCGGGATCGTGTTGCAATAGGAGCGCGAGAAGCCGTCGCCGCCATACCAAGTCACGGCCCATTCGACAGATCCATGGCCGGACGCCTTCTCGGATTTGCCCGCGAACATGTCACGGGTGACCTGAAATTCGGAGCCGAGCTGCGCGGCAAGATAGTCCTTCAAGCCGCCGGGGAAATGGAACACGGCCTTTCCCGGCGGCGCGTCTTTTGTGTTCAGATGGACCGGCGCGCACGTCCAGCGGATTTCGACACCGCCAAACAGGTAGGCCTTCGAGCGCGCCAT
>JANPGC010000257.1:0-4776 GCA_031423755.1 Phyllobacteriaceae bacterium
GTGCATCCGCCTCTTTGCCCGCCATACGCATTTGTCGACCTGCCTGATCCTCGGCGGCATGCCGCGCTTTGCGCAGATCAAGAAGATGATGCCAGGCGTCGATTTCCTGATCGCCACGCGAGACATGGATGAGGCTTTCGACAATCGTCGTCACGGTGGTGCCCGGACGCGCAACTTCAACGCGGACCGGATTTTTCATCAGCGACTTGGCGAGATTTTCGATCTCATCCGGCATGGTGGCCGAGAACAGCGCCGTGCGGCGGTTCGGGTTGGTGGCGGCGGCAATTTTGCGCACGTCGTTGATGAAGCCCATGTCGAGCATGCGGTCGGCCTCATCAAGCACCAGGAACTTGGTGTTCTGCAGCTTGACCGCGCCTTCCTTCATCAGGTCGTAGAGGCGGCCCGGCGTGGCGATCAGGAAATCGACGCCTGGCATCATCTTCTTGATCTGCGCAAAGCGCGGCATGCCGCCGAGGATCAGGCAGGTCGACAAATGCGTATGGCGGGCAAAGAGGCGGATGCACTCATCGATCTGGACAGCGAGTTCGCGCGTCGGCACGAGGATGAGCGCACGCGTGCAATTGTGCTGGCGCTTGTCGCCGAGCGTCATGATTTCACGCAGGATCGGCAGCACGAAGGCCGCGGTCTTGCCGGAGCCGGTCTGGGCAACGCCCAGGACATCACGGCCCTCGATCTGCGGCGGGATGGCCTTGGCTTGTATCGGGGTCGGCGTGGTGAAGCCGTTCGCGTCGAGCGTGTCAAGGATCTGGCCGGAAATGCCGAGTGCGGCAAAACCGTTGGTCGTATCGGCGCTATTCAGTTCTAGTGTATCGTTCAAAACAATCATCTTTCAGCGCGGAATCGCGCTTTTGTTGCGGCGGCACGGATGTGCGGCGCGCGTGGTTCAACGGCTGGACCGTTTGAAGGTCCGGGTGATCCGCCTGATTTGCCTTGCAGCGCATCTGGCGGTTCGCACCTGACCGTCATTTCGGAAAGGAGCGGGAAAGCGCGGAAACGAAAGGGGCCATGGCCCGAACATCGCGCTTGGTGGGCCTCATGCGCCATTTTTGTGTGCAATGCAACAGCGCAGATTTGGCTGGCTGGAACTGATTGCGAAAAGATGTGGTCAAACCGGCCGACCGATTGGCGTAAACATTTCATTCACCATAATTTTCCTACCGATTGAAAACATGGTTGACGCGTGAACATTTATGGAACATATAGCGAATATAGATTGAACAAAGGAGATTACCCGATGTCAGACTTCACCCAGGACTTCGTCTCGTTCCTTTCCGTCTCGCTCTTCATCGCAACCTGTGCCGTATATCTCGGCGCGATCTGACCTGTTGAGCACGCGATTTCACGGCTTCGCAGGGCCCGCTTTTTCTGGACCTTTGCCAGCCGTTGCAAGATAGTGATTGCCGTTGAGGATTCGGCAATCAGGTGATGTGTGGCAGACAATGGCAACCCGTTGGGCAACCCGTTCGGCAAACCGTCGGGCAAAGCGGCGAGTAGCGGGACAGGCGGTTCAGCATCCTTCATACATTTGCGGGTGCATTCGGCTTATTCGCTGCTTGAAGGCGCGCTGACGGTTTCCAAGATCGTCGATTTTGCCGCAGGTTCCAACGCTCCGGCCATTGCCATCACTGACACGTCTAACCTCTTCGGTGCGCTGGAGTTTGCTCAGAAGGCATCAAAGGCCGGCGTGCAGCCGCTGATCGGCTGCCAGCTGGCTGTGGATTTTGGCGAGGCCGCACATGGTGCCGCGCCACAGCACGAGCGCAAGGAGATGGTGTCCTACCCGCAGATGGTGTTCATTGCCGCAACACATGACGGATACGCCAATCTTGTGCAACTGGTCAGTCGTGCCTTCATGGAAGCACCGGCAGGCGATCCTGTCCACATCAGGGTGGACTGGCTGGGGTCTCTTGGCGGCGGCATCATTGCGCTGACGGGCGGGATGGCCGGTCCTGTAGATGAACTGATCGAAGCGGCCAGCGAAACGGCGCTTGCCCGCCTCGCCCGGCTCAAGGCCATTTTTGCCGACCGGCTGTATGTTGAACTGCAGCGTCCGCAAGGCTATGACCGGGCACACGAAGCGCGGATGATTGCGCTTGCCTATGCGCACGCGCTGCCACTGGTTGCCACAAACGAGGCGTTCTTCCTCAAGCGCGAGGACCATGAGGCGCACGATGCACTGCTGGCGATTGCCGCCGGGGCGCTGATGTCGGAAGACAATCGCCGCCGCCTGACGCCGGACAGCCATCTGCGCAGCGCCAAGGATATGGTCAAACTGTTCGCCGACCTGCCCGAAGCGCTCGATAACACGATCGAGATTGCCCGGCGCTGCTCCTACTATCCGGAGGGCCGCGCGCCGATCCTGCCGCGCTTCACCGGCTCCAATGCTGACGGCGAGGATGCGCTGAAAGCCGAAGCGGATGAACTCAAGCGTCAGGCGACTGCCGGGCTTGCTCTGCGGCTCGAGAGCTTCGGCCTGACCGACGGCTATACTCCGGATGACTACCGCGAGCGGCTGGATTTCGAGCTCTCGGTGATCGAGCGGATGAAATATCCGGGCTATTTCCTCATCGTTGCCGACTTTATCAAATGGGCCAAGGCGCATGGCATTCCCGTCGGGCCGGGGCGCGGTTCGGGTGCGGGGTCGCTTGTCGCCTATGCACTGACGATCACTGACGTTGACCCCCTGCGCTTCTCGCTGCTCTTCGAGCGCTTCCTCAATCCCGACCGCGTCTCCATGCCCGACTTTGACATCGACTTCTGTCAGGAGCGGCGCGACGAAGTCATCCGCTATGTGCAGGAGCGCTATGGCCGCGATCAGGTGGCGCAGATCATCACCTTTGGAACGCTGCAGGCCCGCGCCGTGCTGCGCGATGTCGGGCGGGTGCTTGAAATGCCCTACGGCCAGGTGGACCGCCTTTGCAAACTGGTGCCGTCCAACCCGGCCAATCCGGTGACGCTGGCCAAAGCCATCGAGGACGAGCCGCGCCTGCGCGAAGAGCGCGACAAGGAGCAGGTGGTCGAGAGGCTCCTGGCGATGGCGCAAAAGCTCGAAGGCCTCTACCGCCACGCCTCGACCCACGCCGCCGGCATCGTCATCGGCGACCGCCCGCTCGCCGAGCTTGTGCCGCTTTACCGGGATGGCCGCTCGGACATGCCGGTCACCCAGTTCAACATGAAATTTGTTGAACAGGCCGGTCTTGTAAAGTTCGACTTCCTCGGCCTCAAGACATTGACCGTGCTCGACATGGCCGTGCGTCTGGTCAAGCGCAAGGGCATCGAGATTGATCTCAACCGCCTGCCGCTCGACGACCAGAAGAGCTACGAAATGCTGTCGCGCGGCGAAACGGTCGGCGTGTTTCAGGTGGAATCGGCGGGCATGCGCAAGGCGCTGATCGGCATGAAGCCGGACCGGATCGAGGACATCATCGCGCTCGTCGCGCTTTACCGTCCGGGTCCGATGGAAAACATCCCGACGTACAATGCCCGCAAGAACGGCGAGGAGGAGCTCGCCTCCATCCACCCGCGCATCGATCATCTGCTGAAGGAAACGCAGGGCGTCATCGTTTATCAGGAACAGGTGATGCAGATCGCGCAGGTTCTGTCCGGCTATACGCTCGGCGAGGCTGACCTTCTGCGCCGCGCCATGGGCAAGAAGATCCGCTCCGAAATGGACCAGCAGCGCGAGCGCTTCGTCACCGGCGCCGTCGAGCGCAACGTGCCCTCGCCGCAGGCGAACTTCATTTTCGACCTGCTCGCCAAGTTCGCCGACTACGGCTTTAACAAATCGCACGCTGCCGCCTATGCCATCGTCTCCTTCCAGACCGCTTACATGAAGGCGCATTATCCGGTCGAGTTTCTTGCCGCATCGATGACCCATGACATGGCAAACACCGAAAAGCTCGGCGAATTCCGCCGCGATGCACTGCGGCTTGGCATTGAGGTGGCAACGCCTTCGGTGATGCATTCGCACCGCATTTTCGAAGTCGGCGAAAACCGCATCTATTACTCGCTCGCCGCCATCAAGGGCATTGGCGAAGCGGCGGTGGACCATCTTGTCGAAATGCGCGCCGAGAAGCCGTTCAAGTCGCTCGAGGACTTCCTCACCCGCATTGACCCAAAAATCATCAACCGCCGCGTCCTCGAAAGCCTGATCAATGCCGGGGCGCTCGATTGCTTCGGACACGAGCGTGCCCGTCTGATGGCCGGGCTTGACCGGATGATCGGTATGTCCGCGCGCACGCAAGATCAGGCCGCCTCCGGTCAAGTCGACATTTTCGCCGCCATGGGCTCCGCTGAGCCCGAGAAGCTGATGCTCCCCGCTGCAACGCCGTGGCTCCCCGCCGAGCGGCTGCATCGTGAATACCAAGCCGCGGGCTTTTATCTCTCTGCCCATCCGCTTGATGAATACCAGACGCTGCTCAACCGCCTGCGCGTCCAGACCTACGCCGAGTTCGCCGCCGCCGTGAAGCGCGGTGCGACGGCGGGGCGTTTGGCGGGCACCGTCACCTCCAAACAGGAGCGCCGCACCAAGACCGGCAACAAGATGGGCATTGTAAGCTTTTCCGACTCCACCGGCCAGTTCGAAGGCGTGCTGTTCTCCGAAGCGCTCGCCGAATACCGCGACGTGCTGGAGGCAGGCCGCTCGGTGGTCATCACCGTCGGCGCGGAAGACCGGCCGGAAGGCATTAACCTGCGCATCCAGACCGTCCATTCACTCGAAGAAGAAGCCGCCCGCGTGCAACAGTCGCTCCGCGT
>JANPGC010000258.1:0-17476 GCA_031423755.1 Phyllobacteriaceae bacterium
GGCCACCGCGCAACCCGGCAATCAGCATAGTGCCTAGACCTATGGCTAACCCAGCGCCTCGTCCATAGATGAATCCTCGTTCCCATTCACGCTGTCCTGCAACCAGCCCGATCGCCACGCCAAAAAGTGGCCCGATCACCAAGCCATAGATAACAGCCGTTTGCGCTGCCTTTTTCCACGACCAACGAAATGTCTCGGCGAGAGTAATCGTCCGTAATTTGACCCCTGGCCCGCCAAGCACCCAGCCGGCCAACATACCCGTGACCATTCCCGCTAAGGCCGCCGGGAAACTTTTGACCAGCCAGTAGACAAGTCCCAATAGTATTCCGCCGAGGAAGACACCACGGGTTGGTCTCCAGGACTCGGTCGATGATAGCGTTAGGTCGCTCGGTTCGCTATCAAAGAGCGCCGCAAGCTTGTGCGATCCTCCCATGCGTGAAGAGCGTCCCGCCGCCAAGAGCAGACCGCAAAGCTTGGGCTGGCGTCGGGCTGGCACCGTTTCGCGCGGACGCGGGCGGGTTTCAATCTCCATCAGCAGCCCGCCAACCCCCATGCCGGAGAAGTCCTCGGGCGTCACTTTGATGCCGCACAGGATGCGGTCGAGTATCCAGTCGAAGCCGTTTTCCTTGGGACTGCGCGCGCAGCCGGGGGCGCCGATCACGGGAATATCGTTGAACTTGCCGAGCACCAGAAGATTGCCCGGATCAACCGGCATGCCAACTTGGCTCACCACACCGCCAGACAGCCGGATGCCTTGCGGGATCACATCTTCCGGATCGACAACCGCCGATGCGCCAAAGACCACGACGAGCTCGGCGCCATGATCCGCCAATTGCTTGATCGCCCCGGCGACGGCGTTCTCATCGTGCGTCACGCGCAACTCTGCCATCAGGCTTGAGCCGGACCGCGCCAGCCGCGTGGCAAGGATGCGAGCGGTCTTGTCCATCACCTCTGGCTTAAGCGACGGCAGAGTCGTGGCGACCAGGCCAACGCGTCTTGTCTGCCAAGGCGCGACGCGGAACAGCGGACCGTTGGATTGTTCGACAACGGCGACGGCTCTTGTCAGCGCGGCCTCGGGCACTGCGAACGGGATGATTTTTACAGTCGCTGCCATTTGATCATGCGTGACAGTTGCATACTCACCAAGCGTGGCGATGGTAATCGACGGGTCAATCCGGTTGATCGCGTCGATGGCCGACTTGTTGACGACGAATAGGCCATCTTCCTTGCTGTAGATGTTCACACGACCGGTTGCAGCGCTAGCCATTCGCAATGACAGATGCCTGGCGCTCAACGCCAGACGCGTCGCAGCCTCGTCTTCACCAACATCGGTGGGATCTGGCCGGGCCACGATCACCGACGCAATGCCTGCGGCCTTCAGGGCTTCAAGCTCGACTTCGTGAAGCTGCGTCCCCTTTTTGAACCGCGCATCCCCGACCTTGACCGCGTGGGCGAGATAGGCACCTGAGGCCTCCGACAACGGAACTGCGCCAAACTTCAACGCGAAACCCCGCCAAGATCGCGCTTGCGGAACGCCTGTATCAACTGAGCCAAGGTCGCGACGGCAATCTCCGCAGGGCTTGCCGCGCCAATGTCGAGGCCTATCGGCGCGGCAATGCGTGCAAGCTGCGCTTCGCTCAAGCCTGCAGCGCCAAGCCGCTCCAGACGCTTGGCATGGGTCTTCTTTGACCCAAGCGCGCCGACGTAGAAGCAACCGGTTTCGAGCGCCGATTTGATCGGATAGTCGTCGATCTTCGGATCATGCGTGACGGCAACCAGCGCGGTGTAGGCATCGAGCGGACGATCTTTCAGCATAGTTTCCGGCCAGTCCGCATGCAATGTGAAGCCGCCGAAGCGCTCGGGCGTGGCAAAGGCCGTGCGCGGGTCGATGATTTCGAGATCATAACCGGCCACTGCCGCCAACGGAGCGAGAGCCTGGCTGATGTGCACGGCACCAATGACAACGATGCGCGGCGGCGGGACGTGGACGTTGATGAAGAACGACGCGCCATCGGCTTCTGCCATGCCGGATTTTCCGGACAGGAACGCCTTGCGCAGCGCCTCGCCCAATTCGCCGCCGACGGCGTCACTCTCGCGGACCACGCGGTCGCGCTCGCCAGCCATATCGGTGACAAGCGCCACAGCGCGGCGCGCGTTGCGTTCGGCATTCAGCTTTTTGAGATTGAGCGGTTCCATCAGCCGACCCGCTCGACATAGACCTTGATGCGCCCGCCGCAGGAAAGGCCCACCTGCCATGCGGTCTCATCTGCCACGCCAAACTCCAGCATGCGCGGCTTGCCATCGGCGATCACATCCATGGCTTCGGACACGACAGCGCCCTCGACGCAGCCGCCTGAAACGGAGCCGTGAAAGTTTCCATCCTCGTCAATGATGAGATGCGAGCCGACCGGGCGCGGGGCGGAACCCCATGTTTCCATCACCGTGGCAATGGCGACTTCCTTGCCCTCGCCCATCAGTCTCTCCGCCATGAACAGCGGGTCAAGAACTTCGTTGGCCGGATTGGTTTCCATATCCATTTCCTTCACGCGCTCTGTTTCAAGGCATCTAACCATCTGCGCGGGTCTGTGTCGCGCGTGCTTTTTGCGCCGAGCGATTGGCACAGGTCGCTCATGGCACTCAGATTGTGAACCGCGCGCAATTCGTCAACATGCGGCAGCATCGCCTTCACGCCCCGCGCCCGCGCCTCAAAGCCGTCGAACCGGAGCAGCGGATTGAGCCATACCAAGCGGCGGCAGGACTTGTGCAGCCGCTCCATCGCACCCGACAGGCCCTCAACGTCATCGCGTTCGAGGCCGTCAGTGATCAGCAGCACGACTGCGCCCTGCCCGAGAACACGGCGCGACCATTTGCGGTTAAACTCGTGGACAGCATCGCCAATGCGTGTGCCGCCGGACCAGTCCTTGACCAGGCTGGAACACAAGTCCAGAGCCTCGTCCGGATCGCGGTAGCGCATCTGGCGGGTGATGTTGGTGAGGCGCGTGCCGAACAGGAACGTGTGGACGCGGCGGCGGTCCTCGGTCAGCGCATGGAGGAAATGCAGGAAAATGCGGGTGTACTGGCTCATCGAGCCGGAAATATCGGCCAATATGACCAGCGGCGGATGCACGGTGCGCCTTGTCCGGAAACGCGGCAAAACCAGATCACCGCCCGTGCGCATCGCTGAGCGCATCATCGCTCGCGGATCAATCTTCGCGCCATGTGGATCGGGCCGGAATCGACGGGTGAGCACCTCGTCGTAGGGAAGTTTCAGGCGCGCGATTTCGGCTTTTGCGAGGCGGATTTCAGCGGCAGTCATCTGCGCGAAATCCTTGGAACGGAGGATTTCCTTGCCCGACAAAGAGAAGCGGGCATCGACCTCAATCTCGGGGTTCTCAACTTGCTCTTGCCGCTGCTTGCCTTCGTAAAGCGCCTGGCTGACGCGGGTCTCTCCGGACTTAGGCTTTTCCTTCTGCCGGTTCTCCATGGCCACCGGCGAGAACATCGAGATCAGCTTTTCGACCAGCTCGCGCGATTTCCAGTACAGGCGAAAGGCTTCGTCGAACACGGCGCGGTCTTCATGGCGTTTGACGAAAACGGAATGCAGCGTCCAGTAAAAATCATCGCGTGAGCCAATGCCGGTTGCAAGAACCGCGTCAATCGCGTCACGCACGGAGGCCGGCCCGACACGCATGCCCGCTTTGCGGAGTGTGCGGCCGAAGTAAAGGATGTTGTCGGCGATGCGGCCTTCGGGGGGCATGATGGTGGGGGTCATGATTTGCTGCCGCCAACATGAGATATTTGCGGCTGAGCCCCCCTCATCTGCCTGTCGGCATCTGACCGGGGCGAGCCACGGGTCTCGCCCGCCTTCGGCCCCCATGGAAAACATGGGGAGAAGACGGCTAACCGCCAAAATTCAGTGATAAGCCGTCTTCTCCCTGCCTCTCCGGCGGGGAGAAGATGCCTACAGGCAGATGAGGGGGGCGACATCAGCACACTAGAAAATCCGGTCCGCGGGAAAATAGCGAAGGTCAATGGCTTCAGCTTTTTCAACCAATCTACCCTCTAAAGCAGCCAAGATTGTCTCCAAAACAGGTTCCACCTCGCCAAACATATCCACGTTCCAAAACCTCAACACCGACCAGCCCTGCCCCGTCATGTAGTCATTGCGCTTCAAGTCATATTTGCTTTCGGCGTGCTGTGATCCATCGACTTCGATCACCAACTTTGCTTCACGACAGGCAAAATCGGCGAAGTAACTGCCAATTGGCAACTGCCGGACAAACTTATAGCCATTCAAACGCCTGTTGCGAAGTTCACTCCACAGCTTGTCCTCGGCGTCATTGTCAGACTGGCGCAGTGCGCGGGCGCGTTTGGTTTTTGTGGTGACAATCGCCATCATCTGCGCAAAGCCCCCCTCATCTGCCTGTCGGCAACTTCTCCCCGCAGGAGATGCGGGGAGAAGACGGATAATCTCCAACCTACTCCGCAGCCTTGAGTTCCGCCTTCACCTCATTCAAAATCTTCCGCCCCTCGCCCTGCCCGATCCGTGCAATGTCGTCCTGATACTTCAGCAGTACGCCGATCGTGTCCGATATCGTCTCAGGATCAAGCGCCACCTTGTCCAACTCGGTGAGCGCACTTGCCCAGTCAATCGTCTCGGCGACGCCGGGAACCTTGAACAGGTCAATCTCGCGCAGCTTTTGCACGTAGCGCACCACCTCGGCGGACAGGCGCTCGTTGGCGGCGGGGACTTTGCGGCGAATGATTTCGAGTTCGCGGGCGGCGTTGGGATAATCAACCCAATGGTAAAGGCAGCGGCGCTTCAATGCATCGTGGATTTCGCGGGTGCGATTGGTGGTGATGATAACGATGGGCGGCTCTTCTGCCTTGATGGTGCCAAGCTCCGGGACGGTGACCTGAAAGTCGGAAAGCACTTCGAGCAGGAAGGCCTCGAAGGCTTCATCGGTGCGGTCGAGCTCGTCGATCAGGAAGACGGGCGCGGCACCCGGCTTGCCGGAAAGCGCTTCCAGAACCGGGCGGCGGATCAGGTATTTTTCGGAGAAGACGTTTTTTTCGATCTTGTCGCGGTCGGTAACGCCGGTGGCCTCGTCGAGCCGGATCTCGATCATCTGCGCTGCATAATTCCACTCGTAGACGGCGGATGACACGTCGAGACCTTCATAGCATTGCAGGCGGATGAGCGGTCGCCCAAGGGTCTTGGACAGGACTTTGGCGATCTCGGTCTTGCCGACACCGGCCTCGCCTTCGAGAAACAGCGGTCGCTTCATGCGCAGGGCGAGGAAAAGCACCGTCGCCAGCGCGCGGTCGGCGACATAGTCGCCGCTTTGCAGCAAGGCCTCTGTTTCATCAATTGATGCGGGAAGCGGCTTTGCGCCTGCCATGCTTGTGTCTCCCTAGAGCATTTCCGAGTTTGATGGAACATCAAACGCTTAAGGAAAATGCGACAAAACAAAGAGTTAGAGCCGACCGCCGATTCGAAGAAGCGGTGAACGGCTCTACGCCCGTCAGAACGTGTGGTAGCCGCGATTGTGATAGACGAGCGGCGTCAAGTTAGCCGCCGTCTTGATGGCTGTCACCTCGCCAAATAGTACACGGTGGGTGGCCATATCCTTGGCATCGATCAAACGGCAGTCGAAAGCGGCCAACCCGTCGGTCAAGACCGGCGCGCCGCTATCCAGTGTTTCCCAAGCGGCGAGTGCGAAGCGGTCATCCTGCGTGAGATGCTCCTTGCCGGAAAAGGCAACCGCGAGCGGCTGATGGAAGGACGCGAGCGTGTTCAGGACAAACACGCCATTGTCTTCAAACATCCGGTTGTGCGGATTGTTGCGGTTGAGACAGACAAGGATCGTAGCCGGGCTGTCGGAGACTGAACAAGCAGCCGAGACAGTCACGCCGCGACGACCGGCCTTGCCATCAGTTGTCACGACATGCACGGCACCTGCGAAGCGGCTCATGGCTTCGCGGTAGGCGGCGGAATCGATTGAGTGGGTTTTGAGCAAGTGTCCGTCCAACATTGTTGCAAATTCTTTGCCGCCAAAGGTCCGGCGCGGCGCACAATAACGTGGCCGCGCCGGATGTATATCCCCAAACAGCATGCCCGGCGGCGTTGCCCGCCTGACTTGAACGTGCATATGGTGCCGCAATGATGTTTCGAACAGCCCTTTCCGCGACGCTTCTTGCCGCCTTGGTGACGATTGGCGCGAGCGTGCCTGCCGCAGCCGCAAGAATAGGGCTGGTGATCCCGCTTGAAGGGCCGTTCAAGCTGCTGGGCGAGCAATCACAGGCCGGAGCGGAGGCGGCGGCTGCGCTCAGGGGCGCCGCGCTGGTGGTGATTGAAGACACTTGCGCGCCGGAATCCGGCGGCTTCGTTGCCAAGACGTTGATCGATGAAAAGGTCGATGTCGCTGTCGGCTTCCTGTGCCTTGAGACTTTGGCGGCGGCGCTGCCGGTCTTGAAGGAAGCCAAAATTCCGGCGGTCACCACGACAGTCCGCGCTGACAGCCTGACGGACAACAAGGAAAAGACCGGATTTCTGGTCAGCCGCCTCGCGCCCCGCGATGACAGCGAAGCGGCTGCGCTGGCGAAATTTCTGCTGCCGCAATGGTCCAAACGCAATTTCGCCATCATCGACGACGGCACGATCCACGCGCGCGACATGGCCGAATCCTTCCGTGCGGCCGCCGTGGAGGCCGGACTGAAGCCGGTGTTCACAGACACGTACAGACCCGGCTTGGCCAACCAGGCGGCGCTGGCGAGAAGGTTGGTGAAATCGGGAGCGACCCATGTGTTCATCGGCGGCGACATTGACGACGCAGCGGTGATATCGCGTGATGCAAAGGCCTATGGCGAGCTGGAGATCGCCGTCGGCGAAAGCGGAAGGCCATCCGCAGAGATCGCGGATTACGGGCTGATTACAGCGCTGGCGCTGCCGGACCTGACGCTGCGCAACGAGGCGGCTGAGGCGAAGGCTGCGATCAAGGCCAAGCGCATCGAGCCGGACAATTATGCGCTGCTGGCCCATGCGGCCGTGGAAATCGCGTCACAGGCCGCACGGGCGGGATTGCCGGCGGTGGTGGGGCCCGGGCCCTTTGAAACGGCAATTGGCCCCGTCACGTTCAACGCCGCCGGTGATCTGGCGGAAAATCCATATCGTTTGGACCTTCTTGGCGGCGCCTCGGCACTCTCAGATGCTCCGCAAGGCGACAGCGGCCAATGAGCCCTTCCGGATTGCAGCCATTCCGTCCGCGCGCCGGGCTGGCGAGGATTGTGGTGTTTGCGCTGGTCTGGGCGCTCGCGATGGCGGCGACCGGCGCGGTTTCGCTTGTGTGGACACGCGGCTGGGCGCTGGATGCCCAGGCGCAATTGTTGATGGGCATGTTCGCAGCCGGAGGCTTTTGTGGATTTGTCGGCGCATGGCTGCTGCTGGGATTTGTCCCCGATAGTTGGGACGCGGCACGACGCTTCGCATTGGCGTTCATATTGATCGGAGCGGGCACCGTCGGCTTCACCGCCCTGTTCTTTGCGCTGCAGTTTCTCGCCTATTTCTCGCAGTGGCACGACGACCATGCCTCCAAGCGGCTGTTATTCGAGACGGTCTTCACCATTCTATCTGCCTGCTACCAGTTTCTGGTGCTGGGCCTCAGGCTCTATATTCCATTCGGTCTGCTGGCGCTGATAATTGCCGCCTGGGCTTATGCACAGCGGCGCATTTGATTTGTGCGGCGGCGATGCTAAAGCGCGCGCATTCGCCAATTCACCGGAGTCTCACAGATGATCCCGCGCTATTCCCGCCCCGAAATGGTCGCCATCTGGTCGCCGCAGACACGCTTTCGCATCTGGTTCGAGATCGAGGCGCACGCCTGCGACGCGCTGGCAGAAATTGGCGTGATCCCGAAAGAAGCAGCCAAAACCATCTGGGAAAAGGGCGGCACGGCGCAATTTGATGTGGCGAAGATTGACGAGATCGAAGCCGTGACCAAGCACGACGTGATCGCGTTCCTGACGCATCTGGCCGAATTCGTCGGGCCGGATTCGCGCTTCATCCATCAGGGCATGACGTCTTCAGACGTGCTCGACACGTGCTTTGCGGTGCAATTGGCGCGGGCTTCCGACCTCTTGCTCGCCGACATTGACCGGCTGCTGGCGGCGCTGAAGAAGCGTGCGTTCGAGCACAAGGACACGATCACCATCGGCCGCAGCCATGCCATTCATGCCGAGCCGACAACGTTTGGCGTCAAGCTGGCGCTGGCCTACGCCGAATTCTCGCGCTGCCGCGAGCGGCTGGTCAACGCGCGCGCGGAAATCGCCACCTGCGCCATTTCCGGCGCGGTCGGCACGTTCGCCAACATCGATCCGCGCGTCGAAGAGCACGTTGCCAAGGCGCTGGGCCTGAAGCCCGAGCCTGTTTCGACGCAAGTGATCCCGCGTGACCGGCACGC
The DNA here is from genome assembly GCA_031423755.1 of Phyllobacteriaceae bacterium. Taxonomy (GTDB): domain Bacteria; phylum Pseudomonadota; class Alphaproteobacteria; order Rhizobiales; family Rhizobiaceae; genus JANMEX01. Next base: position 8,460 of record JANPGC010000258.1, read on the forward strand.
AATGTTCTTTGCAACGCTCGGCGTCATCGCCTCGTCCGTTGAGCGCGTGGCAACGGAAATCCGCCATCTGCAGCGCACGGAAGTGCTGGAAGTCGAAGAGTTTTTCTCGCCCGGCCAGAAGGGCTCCTCTGCCATGCCGCACAAGCGCAACCCGGTGTTGACTGAAAACCTGACGGGCCTTTCCCGCATGGTCCGCTCGATGGCCCTGCCCGCGATGGAAAATGTTGCGCTCTGGCACGAACGCGACATTTCGCACTCGTCTGTCGAGCGCATGATTGGCCCGGATGCGACCATTACGCTTGACTTCGCGCTGGCACGACTGACAGGCGTCATCGACAAGCTGCTGGTCTATCCGGACAACATGTTGAAGAACTTGAACAAGTTCAAAGGCCTGGTCCACTCCCAGCGCGTGCTTCTGGCGCTGACGCAGGCCGGAGCGAGCCGCGAGGATTCATACCGGCTGGTGCAGCGCAACGCCATGAAGGTCTGGGAGCATGGCGCTGATTTCCTTGAGGAATTGCTGGCCGACAAAGAGGTCCGTGCCGCGTTATCAGAAGAGGAAATCCGCGAGAAGTTTGATTTGGCGTATCACACCAAGCACGTGGATACGATTTTCGCGCGGGTGTTTGGCAATCAAAACATCACATGATCCCGCTTCACGCGGTCATAATCCGCCTTCGCCATCATCGCCGCCAGTTCTTCGATTTGCACCTTTGGCTCCCAGCCGAGCAAATCCTTGGCCTTGGTCGCGTCGCCGATCAGTAGCTCCACTTCGCTGGGGCGGTAGAATTTCGGGTTGACGGCGATGATGGTCTTGCCGGTTTTCTTGTCGATGCCGGTCTCGTGGTCGTCCTCGCCTTGCCAATCAATGTCGATGTCGAACGCCGCCGCGGCGCGCTCTACGAAGGAGCGCACGGTGTGGGTCTTGCCGGTGGCAAGCACGAAATCATCGCCCTTGTCCTGCTGCAGGATGCGCCACATCCCCTCGACATAGTCGCCGGCAAAGCCCCAGTCGCGCTGGGCGGAGAGGTTGCCGAGTTCAAGCACATCCTGCTTGCCCTGCGCGATTTTGGCGAGCGCCAGCGTGATCTTGCGGGTGACGAATTCGAGGCCGCGAAGCGGGCTTTCATGGTTGAACAGAATGCCCGACGAGGCATGAAGGCCGAAGCTCTCGCGGTAATTGACGGTGATGAAATGACCATAGACCTTGGCGACACCATAAGGGCTGCGCGGATAGAGTGGCGTTTTCTCATTCTGCGGCACGGTCTGCACGAGGCCGAACATTTCCGACGTCGAAGCCTGATAAAAGCGCGTCTGCGGCGAGGCATGGCGGATGGCTTCGAGAATGCGGCATACGCCAATGGCGTCGGCATCGGCAGTGTAGAGCGGCATGTCCCAGGACGAGCCGACAAAGCTTTGCGCCGCAAGATTGTAGAACTCGTCTGGCCGGTATTTCTCGATCAGCCGCATGATCGACGGCAGTTCGCCAAGCTCAAAGTTCACCTTCTCGACATCATCGTCAATGCCAAGCTCGACAAGCCTGTGGTCGATGGCGTTGGACGTGCGGCGGATGCCGCCGATGACCTTGTAGCCTTTGCCAATGAGGAGTTTGGCCAGATACGCACCGTCCTGGCCGGTGACGCCGGTGATAAATGCTGTTTTTGTCATGCAATTTCTCGTTGGATGTTAAGCTGCGGTCGGTTGTGTCAGCGCCATATCACGGCTGGACACCACGTCAAGCACGTCCTGTGCGACATCTTTCCAGCGGCGCAGAGTTGGTTTTGCTGCGCGCACACGGCTGCGAAGCGACTCGTTCCAAGCCGTGTCCGTCATCATGCGTTCGAAAATCGCGGCAAGTTCAGTGGCATTTTCAGGGTCAAAATAGATTGCCAGATCGCCGCCAACCTCGCGCAGCGATGAATTGGGCGCCGAAATCGCCGGCGTGCCAAGCCAAAGCGATTCGCCAAGCGGCAGTCCCCAGCCCTCGACCCTGCTGGCCATCACCGTGCCGAGGGCATTCTCGTAAAGCTTGATGAGATTTGCCTGGCTGGGGGCGGTGACGAACCGGACATGCGGCTCAGCGCGCGCGTAGGCGCCATTGCCAAGCGCCTTGCGGCTGCGTGCGCGGTCAATTCCTGCAACAACAAACAGGGGCGGCATCTTGCCCGCATCAAGCATGTGCAGGATCGCCTCCAGAACGATGTCGAGATTCTTGCGCCCCATCGTGATGCCGACGCCCATGAAGTAGGGCCGTTCCGGCAGTTGGATATCCGCGTGCCCGCCATCGGCGCGGCACTCATGGCATAGCTGCACAACCGCACGGGACTTCGGCGCAGGCAGCAACCCGACCCGAACTGCCTCTCTGATGTCTGAATCTGTAAAGTGCGAAATTGACAGCACCTGGTCTGCGCTGTTCATGATGACCGTGTTGTCAAAGACAAACGCCGCGCGAAAGCGCTCCGGCGTCGAAAGTTCCTTGTGCAGGGGAAAAATGTCGTAGAGCATGGCGCTCAGCCTTATCCGTGAGCCCTTCTCTTCGAGAAAACGCGCCATCTCACTGATATATTTGGGCCGGGCGGCAGAAAACAGCACGCCGTCCATCAAATCCAGCTTCTCGAGATAATTGGCAATATCCGGGAACAGGGCCGCATTTGCAGTGTTGGCCAGCATCTGCGCAGCGTTTTGAACGAGGCGGCGCAGCGGCAGGTCATGATGCCGCAAATCAACTGACTTGATCGGGATTCCACGCGGCGGCAGACCAAGGTCAACCAGCCCGTTGGCGCTCGCTTTGCCGAACAGCGGCTTTACACGGAAAAACCGGCGGCGGCCCGTGTCAAAGACGACAAACTGAACGGACGGCGCCTGCAGTGACACTTCATACGCGATCTCCGCCACAACCCGGGCAATGCCGTAGTATTTGATCTTTGTCCGGCTTCGGAAATATAGCTCGGAAAGATCATAGTAGAGCGGCTGCATTCAGGCCAATTCCATCCAATTTGCACTTCGCAACTTGTAAGGTCCGCCGCGCAAAAATACAACCGGTTCCTTACACGATCACCGCCTGGGCATCTCGAACCGAATCCCCGCGCAATGTCTTGTCTGCTTGACGCATCGAAAGCCAAAATTTCACGACAATACGAATTGCGCGGACGCGGGTCGCTGCCGTATGAATGACACTGCTTTCGGAGGAATTATGGCGGGACGATTGGCGGGAAAAGTCGCTATCATTTCAGGCGGCGCAACTGGCATGGGCGGCGCGGCGTCAAAGCTGTTTGCCGCCGAGGGTGCCAAGGTCGGCATTATTGATCGTAACCCGGTCGCATCAGCAGATACGGTCAAGGCCATCCGCGATGCAGGCGGGCAGGCAATGTTTGCGATTGCCGACGTGTCGATTGGCGATGACGTCAATCGCGCCGTGACGGAAATCAGCAATGCGTTCGGACCGGTGACGGTGCTGTTCAATCATGCCGGAACGATTGTGATCAAGCCGTTCCTGGACACGACCGAGGAAGAATGGGACTGGCTGCACGCGGTCAACGTCAAGTCGATGTTCCACATGACCAAGGCGGTGCTGCCACAGATGATCGCGGCTGGCGGCGGTGCCATTGTCTGCACTTCGTCGATTTCAGCGGTGGCAGCAACGCCAATGGAGGTGCTTTATGACACCACCAAGGGCGCTGTGCACATGTTCGCCCGCGCCATCGCCGTCGAGTTCCGCGACCAGAACATCCGCTGCAATGCTGTCTGCCCTGGCTTTGTGCGCACGCCGCATGGACTGCGCGAGGTGGCGGACTTGCAAAAGCTCGGCGTGGACGCGTCAGAAACGGCCATAGCCGCACAGCAGGGACGCATTGCCGAACCGGAGGAAATCGCCCGCGCGGCGCTGTTTCTGGCCTCCGATGAGGCAAGCTTCATCAATGGGACGCATTTGTTCGTGGACAATGGCTTCACGGCAGTGTGAACGCACCTGCCATAATCCCGCCTTGCTGGGAGCGCGCAATTTGACCGTCCGGTTTGATTCAATGGCATTACGCCATTCGAAATGGCGTCAGTGTTTGCGGATTTTGACCGGGCAACGAAAGTCCTGAATGGCGCTTGGCATTCCCGGCATCCTTGCCGGTGGCGGCGGGTTGAATGCGCAGATGTCATTCACGCAAGCAAACAACCCGCTTGGAGCACGGCGCAACGCCGCAGCTTCCATTGCCCATGTGTCCGGGCCCTTGGACACGGGAGTTGTAAAAATGACAAACCGCAAACTTATCGGCGCTGTCGCCGCCCTCGGCATCATCGCGTCCGGCTTTGCCGCACAGGCGGCTGGCATGCTGATGGGTGCAAACGAGATGACGCTCTATGTCTTTGACAAGGACAAGGATGGCGTCCCGAGTTGCTACGACGCCTGTGCCGCCAAGTGGCCGCCCTACGTAGGCAAGGAAGGCGACAAGATGGAAAAGGACTGGGCGCTGGTCAAACGCACCGACGGCGCGATGCAATGGACTTATGACAACAAGCCGCTGTACTTCTTCGAAGGCGACAAGAAGAAGGGCGACATGGCCGGAGACGGCATGGGCGGCGTCTGGCATGTTGTTGCGGAATGAGTTGGCAAACCTGATAGTTGCGGCGCAAACATCAGCGCTGTGATCATGCCGGTGCAGGACCAGTCGCCTGTGCCGGCATTTTTGTGACCAGCGCTCATAAACCAGCGGTTTACCACAACCAAAACTCGCCTCATGCGGGAAACCACCTGTTAGTCTTGCCGGTTCATGCTTACTCCCAACCAACGCGGGGAGAAAGCAATGGGTATCGTTACAAATGCAAAAGTTGGCGTCATCGGGCTCATCGCAGCCGCAGTTGGCGTGTCCCAGATCGACAAAAGCATGAATTATGTTGAGGTCGACGCGGTCGTCACGAAGGCGGACGTGGATTGCTTCATCAAGAGCGGCAATGAATCTGTCGTGAAAAAAGACACCGACAAACTCGCCTACATGGATTGTGACATGGCGCCGTTCGCAGCCGCTGAATACGGCTTCAAGGAAACGGACATCAGCAAGCGCACGCAATATTCCGTCAGCTACGTTTCACCGGTCGATGGCAAAAAGCACAAGGGCGAGCACACGAAAGACTACGCCGAATACAAGGTCGGCCAGAAGGTGAAGGTCTACGCGCACAAGGAAGACGCGTCCAAAATGCGCTGGTAAGGTCTTACGCCCTTACGAACAAAAGGTCGCGACATTTGCGCGGCCTTTTTGTATTGCAATATCAAGCAGGTATGACGCGGATTTCCGTGCCCCACGGGTCAGTGACGGTCTTCGACAATCCCGCCTTCGATTTCATCTCGACCCAGCCAAGACCGGTGCGGTCGCTGTCGCGCTTGCCTGCGCCGCGTGAGTGCCAGACGTTGGCGCCGATGTGATGGTGATAGCCACCGGTTGAGAGGAACACAGCCTGTCCGCCGTAATGGGCAACGGTGTCAAACTTCATTTCCTCGTGCCACCAGCTCTCCGCATCCTTCGCATCGCCGACACGCAAGTGCACATGGCCGATCATCGTACCTTCCGGCGCACCTTTCCAGTCTTCAGCGGTTGGCTTGAAGGTTCCAAGAAGATTGTGGAAATCGAGCCGTTCGGTGGCCATCCGGACATTATTGCCGTCCCAAGCCCAGCCTGAAGGTGTTCTGTCGGCATAGATTTCAATGCCATTGCCTTCCGGATCGGTCAGGTAAACGGCTTCGGAAACAAGATGGTCAGACGCGCCGTCGATCTGGATCTGGTCGTCAATGGCGTGCTGGGTCCAGCGTGCAAGATCGCGGCGCTGCGGCAGCAGGAACGCCGTGTGGAAAAGCCCGGCCGAGCGCGGATCGTCCTCACGCAGCGACTTGGCTTCCTCAATCTCAAGGAACCCATCGCCGCCGGCGCCAAGCACGATGACGCCCGAACGGCGGCCAATTTCAGACAGGCCGACCACCGACTTGTAATAATCCGCCAGCGTCTGCGCATCGCGCGACTTGATGCCGACCTTGCCGACAGAAATCGGCGTCGTTGCGGCAAATGATATGTCCCTGCTCAAAACTTCGGCCATCACGGCCTCCCTTGGTTCGTTGTGATGGACATATCAGGCTTTTCATTGTTCAACACAATGCATCAATAAGATGACATGTCGTTCACAATAAATGAACAATCTGCAACCTTGCAGTCTGCTTGGCGCGCCGCTATTTGAACGCCATGAAAGTCGCTGACGCAACCATCCTTATCGTGCCCGGATACATGAACTCTGGCGAGCACCATTGGCAAAGCCGGTGGGAAAAGAAACTGACTTCGGCGAAGCGTGTTGAACAGGATGAGTGGACCAAACCGGTGCGCGATGTCTGGGCGGCAAAGGTTGCTGATGCGGTCAACGCAAGCGAGAAGCCGCCGGTCATCATCGCCCATTCGCTCGGAATCCCGACGGTGATGAACGCGCTGCCGCTCATCACGCGCAAGGTGGCCGGCGGGTTCTTCGTCGCACCACCCGATGTTTCGGACCCGAAAATCCGCCCGAAACATTTGATGACGTTCGGCCCCTACCCGCGCGATCCGCTGCCGTTTCCAGCCATCCTCGTCGGCAGCCGCAATGATCATTATTGCAAATTCGAAGTGGCCGAGGATCTGGCTGCCAGTTGGGGCGCCATGTTCATTGACGGCGGCGATTCCGGGCACCTTAATGCCGAGTCGGGGCATGGACCTTGGCCGGAAGGCACGATGGTGTTCGCGAAGTTCATTTCACATCTCTGATTGGCGGCGTCTCAGCCAGCGGGCGTTTTGGCCCCGCTCACCAGCGCATCCGCGCCTGACTTGATGTAGCCTGTATCCACGCCGATGGCGACCAACTGATAGCCAAGGCTTGCCAAGAATGCCGCGTGCGGTCCGTCCATGCCGAAAGAGGCGGCAAACTTGCCCGCCTGTTTGGCGCGCAAGGCGATATCGCTGAGAATGCCAGTCATGCCTTCGTGCCTCGGGTTCACAAGTTCGCCGCCGCTCCAGGCGATGGAAAAATCGGACGGTCCGACAAACACACCGTCAATGCCGGGAAGGGCAAGAATATCGTCCGCGATTGCCAGCGCCTCCATGGTCTCAATCATTGCGATGGCCAGCGTCTCATTGTTCGCAGCGCGGAAATAGGCATTTGCGTCCGAATAGCCATGAAACGCCATCGCCCTGCCCGGCCCCCACGACCGTTCGCCGATGGGCGGATATTTCATGGAGGTGGCGAACGCTTTGGCATCCGCAAGTGTGTTGATCATCGGCGCAATCACGGCTTCCGCGCCGAAATCCAGCGCCCGCGAGGCCATGTCAAAGCGCCCGACCGGCACACGCACCACCGGATGCACGCCATTCTGGATGACGGGCCCGATGCACCGCAACACCGATTCGTCCGAATGACCGCCATGCTGCATGTCGAGCGTCACGGCATCGAACGTGCTTGAGGCGACAATGCCCGCAGTGATCGGATCGGGGATCGAAGACCATGCCGTGAACAGCGTCTGGCCAGCATGAATCTTTTGCTTCAGGTTCATGGCAAACTCCTTGGAAATCCAAGACAATCGGAAAACCAAGACAATCAGCTTTCTGCGCTATTGAAAACAAAAAACCGCCCGGAGGCGGCTTTTCAAGTGACAAACTACCTGGTCCTCAGGCCTTTTCGATCTGGATGATCGCCTCAGCCAGAAGCTCTTCCATGGCATGGCGGATCTGGTGCTCGGAGACGGTTTCCGGCAGGTCGCCGCGCAGCTTGCGATAAACGTCTTCTTCGCCGCCCTCGATGAAATCGGAAATCACGACTTCCTTGGCATAGGCGTCCGCATCCGCGCCGGATTTGCCAAGCTTTTCAGCCGCCCAAAGGCCGACGAGCTTGTTGCGCCGCGCCGTGGCCTTGAACCGGAGTTCCTCGTCATGGGCAAATTTGTTTTCAAAAGCGGACTCGCGGTCGTTCAGGTCGGCCATGTTCGTGCTCCGGCGGTTTTCATATGTTGTTTCAACACCATTTAGGCGAGGCCAAGTCAAAGCAAAAGAGGCAAAAACACCTAAAGTGCGCCTCTATTTGCTTGCAAGCGCGTTTGGGCCGTGCAAAAGGCGCGCGCATCAGCCATTGGCAATTGAGGACTCACTGTCTTTCGTCTAGGACCGGCAGTGAGAAGCATTGCTTTTTGCGGGGGCTTCCCCGCCAACCGACAAGTCAGGAATACCAATGAGCCGCCGCCGCCGCATTTACGAAGGCAAAGCCAAGATTTTGTATGAAGGCCCCGAGCCTGGCACCCTCATCCAGTTTTTCAAAGATGATGCGACCGCCTTCAACGCCAAAAAGCATGAAGTGATCGACGGAAAGGGCGTGATCAACAACCGCATTTCCGAGCACATCTTCACGCATCTAAACAAGATCGGCATCCCGACCCATTTCATCCGTCGCCTCAACATGCGCGAGCAGCTGATCAAGGAAGTCGAGATCATCCCGCTTGAGATCGTCGTGCGCAACATCGCCGCCGGCTCGCTGTCAACAAAGCTTGGCATCGAGGAAGGCACCGTTCTGCCTCGCTCGATCATCGAATTTTACTACAAATCCGATGCGCTGAATGATCCGATGGTCTCCGAAGAGCACATTACGGCATTCGGCTGGGCCGCGCCGCAGGAGATCGACGATCTGATGGCGCTCGCCATTCGCGTCAACGACTTCCTGTCCGGGCTGTTTGCCGGTATCGGCATCCAGCTGGTCGATTTCAAGATGGAATGCGGCCGACTGTTTGAAGGTGACATGATGCGCATTGTCGTCGCCGACGAAATCTCGCCGGACAGTTGCCGCCTGTGGGATTCGACGACCAATGAAAAGATGGACAAGGACCGTTTCCGCCGTGACATGGGCGGGCTGGTCGAAGCCTATCAGGAAGTCGCCCGCCGCATGGGTATCATGAACGAAAACGAGACCCCGCGCCCAACCGGCCCGACGCTGGTCAAGTAACGGTTTCAACCATCCAAAAGGGCGCGCTTTCG
>JANPGC010000259.1:0-7627 GCA_031423755.1 Phyllobacteriaceae bacterium
TAGCAAGCTGACGACCCGGGATAGTTTGACCTCGAATATTGTAGAAGCTAGTAAGCTGACGACCAAAAGTTCTGATGTTTCCCCTCCCCCTGGTGGGGAGGGGTTAGGGGTGGGGGTCGCGAGCGCAGCGAGCCAACGAAAAACCTGCCGCACATTCATTCCTGCTCAAAGCTGAGCCGATGTTTGCCAGAATTTTCTGCATGGCTCGCTGCGCTCGCGACCCCCACCCCGACCCTCCCCACAAGGGGGAGGGAGTCTCTTCTTCGCTGCAATCCCTACGGGCGCCGAAAATCCTTCACGCCTGACGTCGTCCCATCGGCATAAGTCACCTCAACCGACATCGACTTCACATCCTCGCCAACCTTGAAATAGGGCTGGAAGTCATACGGCATTTCAAACGGCTTGGCCGGATCACAGGGCGGCAGCTTCAGTGTTTCGGTCGGTGCGGCACCGTTGAACCCGTATTTCACCTGGCTGATCCCGCAAGAGAAAGTGGCAAGCTGGGTGAAATAGAGATTGCCGCGGAAGCCCGAGGCGTCGAAGGCGATCCAGCTCGTCCAAGTCTGCTCGACCATCATTTTCTGCGAGGCGATCAGCGCCGCGTCCGGATTGAAGGCGACCGTGAACGGGCCGTTTTCCTGACCGCGCAAATCCACATATTTCAGCTCCACCTCGCCTGCCGCCGCGTCGCCGGGCAGCTGGAAGGAAGGGTTGACCATCTTTTTGCCGGTGCGCGGATCGTTGTAATCAATCGTGCCGGTGTCGGCGAATTGGCCCACGTCTTTCATGCGCCAATAGAGCGCCGTGGCAGGTTCTGGCAGTGAGACGGTCACCTGCCAGCCAGCGCCTGCGCGCATCGGGCTGATGGTTGGTGCGGCAAAGGCGTCCAAATCGCCCAGAGCCGTCAGCCGCGTCTGCGCCCGGCCCGTCCAGTCGGCCAGCACCGCTTGATCGACGAAATATTTCACCAGCGCGCCTGATTTTTCCGCTGCCAGAAATGCGTCCAGCGCCGCCTTTTCCGCGCGCTTTTGGCTCAGGCTGCGTTCGCCCAACCGGTCCTCGGAATATTCATCGGCCAGCGCGAAACTGGCCGGGCCAAAATCCGCGTTGGCCCTGGCAAATTTCTCCAGCGCCGCTGTCCGCTGGCTTTCGTCCAGCAATTGCGTCCAGACAAGTTCAAGCGCCTTGGTCTTGTTGGTTTCGCGCAGCGCGCCCAGCACCTCGCGCGCACCAGCCCTGCCCTCGCTGACCTTCAAAAGCGTTGCAAACCGGGCGTAGGCGTCCACCGCCTCAACATTGAACCTTGCAAATCCAAGATAGGCCTGCCGCGCGTTCAGTGTATCGCCGCCAAGCTCGTGGATGCGGGCATTGTGATAGAACTGGTCGGGTCGTTCGGGATTGGCAATCACGCCGCCCTGGCTGCCAAGCGTTTTGAATCCGGCGGCAATTTCCTCGACGGCGGCGGCGATTTCTGTCGTCTGCTTTTTGACCTCCTCGGTCTGCTGCTTGATTTCCTCTGTCTTCTGTTTGACTTCAGCAGTCTGCTTTTGCGTCTCCGCGCCCTGCTGTTTGACTTCCTCGGTCTGCTTCTTGATCTCTTCTGTCGTCTGCTTGACCTCGGCAGTCTGCTTCTGTGTCTCCGCGCCCTGCTTTTGCACAGCCTGCGCTGTCTCCTGCACCTGTTTGGTCACCGCAAGGTTTTCCGAAACGGTCTTGTCGATCCTGTCCACCTTGGCAGCGATCAGACCAAGGCTTTCCTGCATCTGGCTGACCGCCGGAACCAGCTTGGCAATGAGGCCATTTTCTGCGTCCTGCGACTGCTGCAGCGAGTAGATGCCGCCGGTCACGACGCAGGTTATAAGCGCAAACACGACAGCCGGCATGCCGCGGTCTGCCGCAACCAGCCTGAACAGCGTCGCAAGAGCAAGGAGCGCGGCAACAGCGAGCGACGCAAGGGCGATGTAGCCCGCGAAGGGGCCAAGCGGATTAAGCACATCAGCGGTGAACCCGCCGACGGCGGCCAAGCCCGTGGCCCATTTCCCGGATTTTGCCAGTGAAGCGCGCGCAAGCGAGGAAAAGCTTGTGTAAGACATTGCAACCAGCCCCCAAAGCCAAACAAGTTTCATGCGCCCGTTGCAAGACTAGCTTCGGCAGGTGAAATTGAAAAGCCATGTTTTGGAAGCGCGCCCGATGTGTGGGCAAACAGAAAAAAGGCGCAGCCTTCGCCGCGCCTTCAAACCCATAAGAGACGATTCGCCGTTCAGTTGAACGTGTAGGCCACGCGGGCAACGATCTTTTGTGTGCTCACATCAAGCGGCAGATCGCCGAAGTTCTTGTACTTTGTGTACGTATAGTCCGCACCAACCGAGACCTTGCTGGTGAGCGCATATTCGAGACCAGCGCCGAACTGCAGTGCAGTGTCCTTCGAGTTTGCTGGCGGCAGATTGACTGTCGTTCCATGCTGGAAGCCAAGTGAGCCGTAGGCGAAAATCTTGTCGTTGGCCCAGCCAGCGCGAGCGCGCCCGGTGTAAAGATACCTCGACTTGATTCCTGACCCGTCGGTGAACAGAATGTCGGCGTAGTCAATGCCGCCTTCCAAACCGGCGACAAAGTTGCCCCACTGCTTGTTGTATCCGGCATAACCGCCAAAAACCCAATCCTTGCCCGTGGCAGGGATTGTGTCCCTGAGGAACCCGTATCCAACGGCTGCGCCGACGTAAAATCCGCCCCAACGCTCGGCGACGGGCATCGCTGCTTCGTCAGCCCGGATAATTTGCGGGTCACTTGGCATATCCTGGGCGACATTGTCGGCGGCAAAAGCGCCAGAGGTCATCAGGGCGAGGCATGCTGTCAAAATCAACGGTTTCATCGGATGTACCAACCACATACACGACCCGGCTTGGGTCCACTGCATGCATCATGAAGGAACATGGTAAACAAACAGTTTCCGTCTTTCAGGCATGTTTACGGACGGTTGACCATGTTGCTTCGACCGCTGAAAACCGCATCAAAACAATTACTTAAATTGGATTTGCCTTGCTGTCAGGCTGCCCGGATCTGGCCGAGATGGCTCACACTGGTTCCCGTTTCCATCATCTCGACAGTGCGCGAGAGCAAAAAGCCTGCAATGTCATCAGCACGCAGCGGCTTGGCAAAGAAGTAGCCTTGCAGCTGGTCGCAGGCGATGGCACGCAAGAAGTTGACCTGTTCCTGCGTCTCCACGCCCTCCGCCGTGATCCTGATGCCTAGCGTCTTTCCGAGTGATCCGATGGTACGCAACACGTCCCGCGCGGCCTTGTCTTCATCAATCGCCGAGATGAAAGACTTGTCGATCTTGATTTTGTCGAACGGAAACTTGAGCAGATAGGAGAGGCTTGAATAGCCGGTGCCAAAGTCATCCATGGCAATCGAGACGCCGATTTCCTTCAGCCGCATCAAGGTGGCCAAGACTTCGTCCGGGCGCTCGATCAACAGGCTTTCGGTGATTTCAAGTTCCAGACGATGCGGCGCAAGCCCTGTCTCGGCCAAAGCGGACGTCACCACATCAACGATCCGGTCCTTGTCGAACTGCGGTGCCGAAAGGTTGACAGCGACTGTCAAATGGCTTGGCCAGGATGCAGCCTTGCGACATGCTTCGCGGATGACCCATTCGCCGATCGATTTGATCAGGCCGGTGTTTTCAGCAATCGGCACAAATTCAGCCGGCGAGATGCGGCCTCGTATCGGGTGGTTCCAGCGCAACAGCGCCTCAAAGCCGACGGCAGCGTTTTCCTCGGTGCCCATAAGCGGTTGATAGAAGAGCTCAAGCTCCCTGTTTTCCAGCGCAAACTTGAGGTCAAACTCCAGTGCGCGCCGTTCGCGTGCCTGGCTGTCCATACCGGCTTCAAAAACCTTGTAGGAATTGCGCCCGCCTTCCTTGGCACGGTACAGTGCAAGATCGACGTTGCGCAGAAGCTGGTCCGGACGTGTGCCGTGACGCGGCGCAATTGCCATGCCGATTGACACGCCGACCGACATCTTTTCCCCGTCAAATTCGAACGACTCGGAAATGGATTTGAGGACCTGCTGCGCCAAAGATTCCATGTCTTCCACAGACACGGACTTCGGAATGAGAATGGCGAATTCATCGCCACCCAACCGTGCGGCAAAGGCCCCATGCGGCACGATTGCGCGCAGCCTTGAAGCAACTTCTACCAGCAACTTGTCACCCATGGGATGACCAAACGTATCATTGACCGCCTTGAAGTGATCGAGGTCGAGGAACATCAGTGCAAATTGCGCACCATAGCGTTCCAGCCGCGTCACGTTCTGATGCAGCAGTTCCGTGAAGTGGGCGCGATTCAACAGGCTTGTCAGCGCGTCATTGTGCGCAAGAAAACTGATGCGCTCGTCAGACTTCTTCTGCAGCGTGATGTCAGAGCCAACGCCGTGGTAGCCGGAGAAATTGCCGGCATCATCAAAATACGGTGTTCCGGTCATCGACCACCAGTGGACTTCGCCTTTCAGCCTGATTGGAACCTGCAGGTCATTGAACGATACCTGACGGTCCATCGAGCCCAGCAGCACGTCAACAGAAGGGTGCGGCGCGCTTTCGTCAACGGTGAATATGCCCTTGATGTTCATTTCCATCAGGCGAGACTTTGATCGAGACGAGACCTCGCAGAAGCGCTCTGAAGGCCGGAGGAATTGACCATCCGGAGAAGTCTCCCACAGCCAGTCACTGGCATGCTTCTCAAAGTCCCGCAGCAACAGCGAAATTGTTTTCTGCTGTTTTTCGACTTCATGTCCGGAGACAACCACGCGCACCATTGAACGTGTCTGGCTGATAGCGGTCGCGATGATGAAAACAACGTAGAGCATCAGCGCAAATGCCATCAGCAAAGCCTGGCTCGATCCGGATGCCAGGAGGGCCGTAAACGACGAAAGCATAATCGGCAGCAGAAAGGCCGTTGCCATCATTGGCATTGGTGCCAGGGCAAACCCGCCGACGCAGAAAATCCCGGCAATGGATGCGGACACCATAATCAATTGCTGCGGCGACTCGATGAAGGCAAGGATCGGCGGAATGGCAGCCCACAGCATGCCCAAAATCATCGAAACAAACACAAACGGCATCTGGCGGCGCGAGGAATTCCTGCCTTTTCGCCGGTCCAACATGTCTGCCGTGTCAGATCGGACCATTTTACGCCACACGGCCATGCCGACAAGGCAGATCGTGCACAGCATGACATAGAGAATTGTCTTGGGTCCAAGGTAAGGGCCATTGGCCACGGCGACATAGTTGACGCTGGCAAGAAAAATGTTGCCGAGCAAAAGTGATGGCACCAGGCGGGATGTCGCTTTCAGCTGTTCAAATTCGAGCTGGCTGCGCACCTCTGTTGACAGGCCGCCAAGATTGGCTGCCTGATCGAACATGTTCTTGCCGCTTATCATCAACCGATCGAATTTCATGGTGTTCGCCCGTTCCCATACGTGGGGACAAAGGTAGCCGCTGCGGGTTTACGAAACCCTGTTTTGCCGGAAATTCGCGGAAACATGACCAAGAATTGGTAAATACAATCAGTTTTAACAGCGATGTTTACAGATCATTTTTCATGCTTGACGAAAGCTTGGCGCGCTATCGTCGAATTCAACCAATTGGCAAGCAAAAGCCCCGCATGACTTGCGCATACAAAAAGGGCTCACAGGGGGCGTGAATAAAAATGGCATCATCTTACGGACTGGAAGACTCAAATCTGAACCTGCCGCCGGAGGCTCTGACGGGCAGCCTTCGCGACTATCGTGAACCGGGCGGACGGGATCTGCTCAACCGCGCAGACGGCTTCTATGCCTGGCAGGACCTGCGCCGCCAGCATCAATTGTGGCCTTACTCGAAGTCCACCGACACTGCGCCAAAGACGACATGCATTGCGCGTGATGACCTTGGCGGCATCGTCGAGGGCGTCAATTTCGCGTCGCAAGACTATCTGAGCCTCTCGTCGCACCCGCATGTGAAAGAAGCCGCCATTGAGGCCGTCAAGCAGTATGGCGTCCACAGCGCCGGCTCTGCGGCATTGCTCGGCAACACCAAAAATTCGCTGATCCTCGAGAAAACCATCTCGAACTTCACCGGCGGCCGCGAAATCGTCCTGTACCCGACCGGATGGTCGGCAGGGTTTGCCGCAGTGCAGGGATTTGTGCGCACCAACGATCATGTTGTGCTGGATGTGCTTGCGCACTCCTGCCTTCAGGAAGGCGCACGTGCCGCGACCGGCAACATCCACTTTCATGGCCATCTGAATGTGAAGGGCCTTGAACGCCGCCTTCAGAAAATCCGGGCGAACGATACCGAAAATGCAATCCTCGTGGTCACCGAAAGCCTGTTCTCGATGCATTCGGACACGCCGGACATCCACGCGCTGAAGGCGGTCTGCACTGAATACGGCGCGACGCTGCTGGTTGACTGCGCGCATGATTTCGGCTGCATCGGTGATGACGGCCTCGGCCACATCGGCCTGCAGAATGCCATGGAATGCGCTGATATCGTCATCGGTTCTTTCTCCAAGACGTTTGCATCCAACGGCGGCTTTATCGCCGTGCGCAACCGCGCCCAGAAAGAGTATCTCAAATATTATTCTGCAACGCAGACCTTCTCGAACGCCCTGTCGCCGGTTCAGGCTGCGTCAGTTCAAGCCGCGTTCGACATCGTCGCCTCGCAGGAGGGCCGCGACCGCCGCCGCTCGCTGATGGACAACATTCTCTACATGCGAGCGGAAATGGGCAAGATGGGCCTGGAAACGCTCGGCGACCCGTCGCCAATCGTGCCGGTCCGGGTCGGCACCGAAGGTCAGGCGCGAATCGCATCTTGGCGCTTGAACGAGCTTGGCGCCATTGCCAATCTGGTCGAATATCCGGCCGTGCCGCAGGGCGGGGCGCGTTTCCGGGTGCAAGTGATGGCAAATCACACGCATCAGGAAATTGACCTTCTAATCAAAGCCATGGTAAAAGCGATGCAGTTGGCCGAAGCGGACTTCCGCCCCTACCGCTCGGTGGCAACGATTGCACAGCAGCCTGTGAAGGTTGCCGCGTGACCTTTGGGGATAAAAATGACGCCAACATTATTGGCCGTGGACGATGACGCATCTTCAGCCGAGCTGATTGTCCGCATCGCGGAGCGTTGCGGGTTCGAAGCATTTGCAACTTCGGACCCGAGGGGGGTGCTGGAATTGATCCGGCAGTTGAATCCCGCAATTGTGTCAATCGATGTGCGCATGCCGAACATTGATGCTGACGGTCTGCTTGCGTTGCTGGCGGAAAAGGGCTTTCCCGGGAAAATCCTGATCGTCAGCGGTCAGGATTCCGATACGCTCCGCCAAGTCGCGAACAATGGCGAGATGCTCGGCCTCGCCCGCCCTGAAACAATGCAAAAGCCGATCGACATCCAGCAGCTGCGCCAGTTTCTCGGTAACATCTGGAAAGAGATCAAGCCGCAAGTGGCTTGATCTCAAAATGCCGGACACTCAAAAAAAGCCGCTGTGCCGCACGCACGGCGGCTTTTCGCGTGCGGCATACCGGCGAAAATGCGTTGCCCTATAGCGTCGGGCGTTAAAATGGGATCGGATTGGACGCCGGATTTCCGTGTCCCGGC
>JANPGC010000260.1:0-3039 GCA_031423755.1 Phyllobacteriaceae bacterium
TTTTTTCCTCGCATCGTGCGCCTTCTGCCGGTATAGAGCCGCGGGAACAGGGCCTCGGTCTTTTTCCCCAAACATGAATGCGCCGCAGATCAGGAGACCCTGAATGGCAAACGTTGTGGAGGTCGGCTCGCAATGGGGCGACGAGGGCAAGGGCAAGATTGTCGATTGGCTGTCGGAGCGCGCCGATGTGGTCGTGCGCTTTCAGGGCGGCCACAATGCCGGCCATACGCTGGTGATTGACGGCACCAGCTACAAGCTATCGCTGCTCCCTTCCGGCGTGGTGCGCGGCAAATTGTCGATCATCGGCAATGGCGTGGTGTTTGACCCGCATGCGTTTGTGGCCGAAGTTGCGAGACTGGCCGCTCAGGGCGTCAAGATTTCGCCGTCCGTTTTGAAGATTGCCGAGAACACGCCGCTGATTTTGTCCATCCATGGTGAACTGGATCGCCTGCGCGAATCGCAGGCTGGTGCCGGTGCCAAGATTGGCACAACGGGGCGCGGCATTGGCCCTGCCTACGAGGACAAGGCCGGCCGCCGGTCAATCAAGGTCATGGACCTTGCCGACCCCGCCTCGCTGCCGGGCAAGATTGACCGGGTTTTGGCGCACCACAATCCGCTGCGGCGCGGGCTTGGCGTCGACGAAGTCAAGCCGGAAACGCTGCTGACAGAGCTCACAAGCGTCGCTGGCAAGATCCTTCCCTATATGGACCGCGTCTGGTCGATCCTTGACCAGCGCCGCCGTGCGGGCGACCGGATTCTGTTTGAGGGCGCGCAGGGCACGCTTCTGGATGTTGACCATGGCACCTATCCGTTTGTGACGTCTTCCAACGTCGTTGCGGGACAGGCTGCCGCGGGTTCCGGCATGGGGCCGGGGGCCATCGGCTATGTGCTTGGCATCACCAAGGCCTACACGACGCGTGTTGGCGAAGGGCCGTTACCGACCGAGCAGCAAAATGATGTCGGCGAGTTCCTTGGAACGCGCGGCCATGAGTTCGGTACGGTCACAGGGCGCAAGCGGCGCTGTGGCTGGTTTGATGCCGTGCTGGTGCGCCAGGCGGTTGCGGTCAACGGCATCAATGGCATTGCACTGACGAAGCTCGACGTGCTCGATGGGCTGGACGAAATCAAGGTTTGCACCGGCTATATGCTGGACGGCGAATTGATCGACTATCTGCCCGCCGGACAAGGCGCGCAGGCGCGGGTCGAGCCGGTCTATGAGACGCTCGAAGGCTGGAAAGACACGACTGCGGGCGCGCGTTCCTGGGGCTCACTTCCGGCGCAGGCGATCAAATATGTGCGCTATATTGAAGAGCTGATCGGCTGTCCGGTGGCAATGTTGTCAACAAGTCCGGAGCGCGAAGACACGATACTTGTTACGGACCCGTTTCAAGATTAACTTCCGGCAAATCAACAGTGCGCCGAACAGAACGGCGCACCACAATGGCAGCGCTGATTCATGGCTGATTTCGTAGCAGTACTGACGAAAACGATTGAGGGACTGGGCCCCCGCAACACTGCGGACATGCGCCAGAAAGTCTATGAACGCGCAAAAAAGGCGATCGCTGACAAGCTGGCAGCGGTAACGCCTGCGCCATCGGCGGATCAGGCTGCCCGGCAGTACCGGCTGCTGGACGATGCCATCGCAGCGGTGGAGGCAAGGTTTGCGCCGCCTGTTGCCAAATATGTGCCGCCGCCTGTGCCGCAGTTTACAGCGCCGGCACCGCAGACGACGACTGCAATGCCAGCCCCCGCCGCGCCAAGGGTGGACCGCGATCCGCTTGAGGATTTTCTGAATTCGGTTGAGAATGAGCCGGTCCGGCCGGTTGCGCCTGCGCCCAAACCCGTTGCTGAACCTTTGAAGCGGCTGGAAACGCCGCCAGCGCCCAAGCCTTTGGTTGGCTCATCGCAGGATCCCGTACTCGGCCTCAGCGGTAGCGACCTGCCGCATTCCGATACCGAGACAAACGGGTTCACGCGCGTCCCAAAGCGCGCGGGAGCGAATGGCCTCATTTACGCCGTGCTTGCCATTCTGGTCATCGGCGGCGCAGGCTATGTCGGCTACCTTTACAAGGACAGACTTCAACAATGGCTCGGCATGCCGCCTGCTGTAACCACGACCGCGCCTGCAGCCACCCCTGAGCCAGCGGCGGAAACGCCAAAGCCTGCAGCTGAAGCCGAAACGCCTGCGGTCGAGCCCGCCAAGCCTGTTGAAACAGCGGCGGCTGAGCCAACACCAAAGTTTACGCAGAGACTGACCGAGGACGGTTCGGAAGTTGACGCCGGACCTGGAGCCAAGCCGGCGGATGTCGGCGAAGGCTCAACCGTTGCCGCCGCGACGACGCCTTCAGGCGAAGTTCCGGCTCCGGCGGTCGAGCCTGCCAAACCGGCAGAGACCGTGCCTGTCGGCCAGAAGGCGATTTTCTACGAAGAGAAAACCGGAACTGAGGCGGGCACGGCTGATCAAGGTGCCGTCGTCTGGTCGCAAGTCATGGATTCGCCGGGCGTCGATCAGCCGGAAGAACCGGCAATCCGGGGCGAGCTCACCATTCCCGACAAGAACATCAAGGTGCGCCTGACCATCAAGCGCAATGGCGACAAGTCGCTGCCTGCCAGCCACATCATTGAAATGCTGTTCTCGACACCTGCCGACTTTGCTGGTGGCGCCATTGAGTCGGTTCAGCGCATGGCGCTCAAGGACACGGAGCAGGCTCCCGGCAGCCCGCTCGTCGGCGTGCCTGCGGCGTTTGGCGACGGGTTCTTCCTGATTGCGCTCACGGACGAAAAGACAGCCATTGAAACCAACATGACGCTGCTGCAGCGGCAGAACTGGATTGATGTTCCGGTAGCCTACCGCTCCGGTCGCCGCGCGCTGCTGTCATTCGAAAAGGGCTTGGCGGGCGACAAGGTGTTCAAGGATGTGTTCAAGGCATGGGAAGCCAAGGGCGTGACACCGGCTGCGCCTGTTCCTGCGACGCCGGGGTAAATATCCGGCATTTGCTGGTGTGTTCCCCTCATCCGCCTGTCGGCACCTTCTCCCCG
>JANPGC010000261.1:0-28437 GCA_031423755.1 Phyllobacteriaceae bacterium
TCGCCACTATCCCGTTTCTGGGAACTGATGGCTGGAAGTCTTTTGGCGCTCCATGCTTTGAATGGGGCTGCTATGGCTGCCGGAAACCCTGACGTTTTGCGCGCGCCTGAAATGCGGAGTTTTCCCTTATCCTTCGCCGCAATCCGGAGCAGATTGCCGGACATTTACGCCTTCGCGGGCATATGCCTGCTCGGATGCGGCTATGCTTTGATTACCAAGGCATCGGTGTTTCCGGGCAAGTGGGCGTTGCTGCCGGTGATGGGCGCGGTGCTGATCCTGACGGCAGGCCCCGCAGCATGGTTCAACCGTGTGATATTGTCAAATCGGCTTTTGGTCTGGGTCGGCCTGTTGAGCTACCCGCTGTATCTCTGGCATTGGCCTTTGCTGTCATTTGCCCGGATCATTGGCGGAGAAACGCCGTCTGCTTCAGTTCGACTCTCCTTGATCCTGATTTCAGTTGTCTTGGCATGGATGACTTATGTCTTTGTTGAAAGACCGCTTCGATTTGGCGTCCGCGGCGGATCAAAGGCGGTCACGCTTCTGACCACAATGGCCATCTTGGGCTTCGCTGGCTGGATTGTTTATATGCAGGAGGGATTTCCTCTGCGCGCATTCAATCAGAAGTTTGCGTCTTTTTCCCAAAGCATCAAAACGACTGACAGGGCAAAGGAATGCTTCGAAATACCCTACGCCTATAGCCGCGCTGACAATTGGTATTGCCGTCTGGGTGCGCCGGATTCAGTGCCGTCCTATTTTGCCTATGGGGACAGTCATGCATTGAGCTTTCTGCCCGCGTTGGAGAAATATGCAGAGGTAAAAAATCTGGGTATCGAGTTCACCGGCACTTCAGGCTGCCCGCCCTTGCTGGGTATACAGTCGATGCGGGGTGAAAAAGGCATTGAAAAATACAATTGCAGGCTGCTTAACGAGCGTGTGTTCAGCCATGTGAAGTCAAACCATATCAAGAACGTTATCCTGATTGGAAGATGGGTCTATTACACCGGCTCCGTTTCCCGTCCTGCCGAATTCAACGCCATCGCCAGAGACGAGCTTCAAAAGACAAGCAAGGCAAGTTCGTCCGCCGACTTTGAATGGGCGCTGAGCAATACGGTGGCCCGGTATCGAAGTATCGGGGTGAACGTTATTTTTGTCGCAGACAACCCGCAACAAATCCGCGAGCCCCGGGACATTTTGCGTCTCGGCGAAGGAATTGAACGCAAATACAATGAGTTTTCGGTCAGCACTGACGAGCATGTCAAAAATCAGCAGTTTGTGAACGGTCTGCTTTCAGCCCAAAACGTGCAAATATTGAATTTTGACGGCGTATTGTGTGGGGAGCAGATTTGCCCCTTGGTCCGGGAATCCAGATTCCTCTATTCTGATGATGATCATTTAAGCGTGTATGGATCGCTCGAGATTTATCCGTCGCTTGAAAGGCAGTTGCATTGAAACGCTGGATGGACTGCATCCAATCCTTGATCGCCGTCATGCGCTTGGCCGAGTTTCTTGCCTGACCGGACCCCGGGAAAAAGCAATTCAGGTGTCATTATATTTAATATATTCAATGGCTTGTATGCGGACCGGAAGGCTTTCCGCCTTTGTGTCGCTTGCGAAAAGCAGCCGACCGCGCAAGACCCATGTTTTTCCAAATTGGCAACCTGTCCGTCAGCCTGCTTGCCGGGTCGCCCCGCGCCGAAATCAAATCTTAACACTTTTGAAACTTTCCCAATCGCCGCTCCGTTACTGAAGTAGAGCTCATTGGTGAGCTCGACAACTCGAAGGAGATCCCATGCGCTATGTACTTTTGATGCTGGCCGTTCTCGGTTCATCGACCGCTGTCCACGCTGGCCATGATCTTGGCACGCCGCCCGGCCAAGCCGCGGCAAACGGGGTAGACCGCAATCGAGACGGCAATACCAATGGCAAGGACTACGCTCCCGGACAATCAGCCGCCGAGGGTGCCGCCGTAGACAACAATGGCAACGGGAAGATCAACGGCCAGGACTATGCCCCTGGGCAAATCCCCAGCAAATAGGCACTGCACACAAAGATCAGAAGCATGCGGCATCTTGTGGGCGTCGCGTGCTTTTGCGTCTACAGACTGAAAATGCTGCTCGGACGATCCGGCACATCAGTTACGAGGCACTCGAGTGCGCCTGCCGGACCTGTCGCATTCAGGCCTTCCGCCGATTACCCCAGAGTAGGGTACAGAAACATGAAATCTGATAATCCGCTTGGATAAATCCTGCGTAAGCGCTTGATAACAATCATTGCATTTCCGGGGGAGTTTGCCGCATGGCTTCAGTCGAGCAACAGGGATCTGTGCACGGGCCTGTGATTGTCTGGTTCCGCAATGATTTGCGAGTGGCTGACAATGCGGCGCTGAATGCTGCGGTTGAGGCCGGATTGCCGGTGGTTTGCCTGTTCATCCGGGATCCATCGAGCCCCGTGCGCTCGCTTGGCGCGGCGCAGCAATGGTGGCTGCACCACTCATTGACGGCTTTGGATGAAAGACTGTGGGCGCTGGGTTCGGGTTTGGTGCTGAAAACCGGCGAGACTGCAGCTGTGCTTGACGCGATGATCGCCGAGACCGGCGCGGCGCATGTATTCTGGAACCGGCGCTACGATCCGGCTGCGATACCCTTGGATGGGTCCATCAAATCAGCGCTCAAAGCACGCGGTGTTGATGTGCGCACGTTTGACGGCCAGCTTCTGCATGAGCCAACACAGATAAGGACCGGCAGTGGCGGGCCGTTCAAGGTCTATTCGCCGTTCTGGCGTGCCTTCAGAACGCTGCCGGAGCCGCGTCCGCCACATCCTGCTCCATTGAAACTTTCGGACGGTTCTGGCCGTATTCAATCCGAGCGGCTGGAGGACTGGAACCTTCTGCCGACAAATCCGGATTGGGCGCAGGGAATGAAATCAGAATGGACACCTGGGGAGGAAGGCGCGGCCGCGCGGCTTGGCGCTTTTCTCGATGGCGCGGTCCATGGTTATGCTGATGATCGCAATCTGCCGGGTCAACTTTCGACATCCAAGCTGTCGCCGCATCTGGCGATGGGCGAGATCACGCCATTCCAGATCTGGCATGCGTCGGGTGAAGCCCGCGACGCTCCGGCGCGCGACATCGACAAGTTCCGTGCAGAAGTCGGCTGGCGCGAGTTTGCCTATCATTTGCTGTTCCATTTTCCGAATCTTGCCAACTACAATTTCAATGGTTCGTTCGATGCCTTCCCGTGGGGCGAGGCGCGCGCTGATCTTTTGAAGGCGTGGCAGCGCGGCCAGACCGGCTATCCGATTGTCGACGCCGGCATGCGCGAGCTCTGGACAACAGGCTGGATGCACAACCGTGTGCGGATGATCGTCGCCTCGTTCCTGATCAAGCATTTGATGATTGACTGGCGCGAGGGCGAAAAGTGGTTCTGGGACACGCTGGTGGACGCCTGCCCCGCCAACAACCCGGCCAGTTGGCAATGGGTTGCCGGCTCCGGCGCAGACGCCGCGCCTTACTACCGGATATTCAACCCGATCCTGCAGGGCGAAAAGTTTGATGGCGATGGCGCATACGTGCGCAAATGGGTGCCTGAGCTTGCCGCTCTGCCGGACAAGTTTCTGCACAAGCCGTGGGAAGCGCCGCTGCTGGTTTTGAAAGAAGCGGGCGTCAAGCTTGGCGAAACCTATCCGCGCCCCATTGTTGACCATGACGACGCCCGTCAGCGGGCGCTCTCGGCATTCAAATCGCTCAAAGGCGCAGCATGACGATCATTCCGCTCCACATCGAAGTCAGCCACACTGCCGGTGCACGCAAACGGGTTGCAGTCATTGGATCGGGCATATCCGGCATGTCGGCAGCCTGGGCGCTGGCCAATTTGCATGATGTCGTGATCTACGAGGCTGAAGCGCGGCCAGGCGGGCATACAGCAACCGTTGACATTGACTATGACGGCACGCCGATTGCGGTCGATACTGGCTTCATCGTCTACAATGAGCTGAACTACCCGAACCTCACCGCCCTCTTTGCCCATCTCGGCGTCAAGACCCATGCGTCGAACATGAGTTTCTCGATGTCGCTGGATGATGGCAGGCTGGAGTGGTCCGGTGCGTCCTACACGTCGCTGTTTGCGCAAAAACGCAATGTCGCGTCGCTGCCGTTTCTGTTGATGCTGAAAGAGATCATGCGATTCAACCGCATCTGTGTCGAAGATCGCAATGCCGGGGTGACCACGGGCAAGTCGATTGGCGACTATCTGGCCTTCCGCAAATTCGCGCCGCGCTTCCGTGATGATTATCTCATTCCGATGGGTGCCGCGATCTGGTCAACACCGCGCCTCAAGATGCTCGACTTTCCGGCGGATGCGTTCATCTCGTTCTTTGAAAACCACCGGCTGATCCACAATGAGCGTCCGGACTGGCGCACGGTTTCCGGCGGATCACGCAACTATCTGGCCAGGCTGCTTGATGCATTGCCGGGTGCGCTTCGTACCAGGCGTGCGGTGAGCAGCATCCACCGCTCTGCGCATCAGGTTTTCATCACCGATGTGACCGGCGCGACCGAGGCCTACGACCATACGGTGATCGCCTGCCATTCCGACCAGGCGCTGCGGATACTGGCGGATGCCACGCCGCTCGAAAAAGGCATTCTCGGCGCCATTGCCTATCGGCCCAACCGCGTTGTGCTGCACCGCGACGCCTCGCTGATGCCAAAGCGAAAGCGTGCCTGGGCGGCGTGGAACTATCTGCGCGCATCCAAGCTCGAAGGCGAGCCGGAGGTCGCCGTCACCTATTGGATGAACCGGCTGCAGGGAATTGATGAGAAAATGCCGCTGTTCATCACGCTCAACCCGCCGCGCGAGCCGAAGGCGGGAACGGTGTTTGGCGAGTGGAGCTTCGACCATCCCCAATTTGATGCGGCGGCACTTGAAGCGCAACGGGCATTGGCCGATATTCAAGGCAAGAGCCATGTGTGGTTCGCGGGTGCGTGGACCGGCTATGGCTTTCACGAAGACGGGCTGCGGTCCGGCCTCGAAGCGGCGCAGGCGCTGGGTGCAGAGCTGCCGTTTGCGGTTTCAGGTCCGATGATACGCCCCGTTCTGGAGGCTGCCGAGTGATCATGGGGCAGAGCAAACCGGCCAATTCCGCGCCCGCCCGGCTCTATGCCGGCAAGGTGATGCACCAGCGCATGAAACCATTCGGCCACCGGTTTGAATACAAGGTGTTTTCGCTGCTGCTCGACCTTGACCAGTTGGGGCGGGTCAACAGGCTTTCGCGGCTGTTTTCGGTGAACCGTTTCAACATTGTCTCATTTGCGGAGGCTGACCATATCGACACGCGCATCTCGCCTGTCGCGAAGGGCATCCGTGCCTATGCCGACCGGTTGTTTTGCACCGCTGGCATGGAACGTCCGAAACGCATTGAATTGCTTGCCTACCCACGGGTGTTCGGCCACGCGTTCAATCCGATTTCGCTCTACTATGCCTATGACGAAGCGGGCGCTTTGACCGGCATGATATACGAAGTGCGCAACACATTTGGCGAGCGTCATACTTATGTCTGTCCGGTCGAGACCGGTCAACTGACTGGCGCTGGGCTGCGCCAGACGCGCACCAAGATTTTCCATGTCTCGCCGTTCATCGAGATGGGCATGCGCTATGATTTTCGTGTGCGCGCTCCGGGCGAGGCGCTGCAATTCCGCATTCTTGAAAGTGATGGCGAAGGCCCGCTGCTCGCGGCCAGTTTTTCCGGCACGGCCACGCCGTTATCTACCCGCGCACTTGTTTTGCAGCTGGCGAAAATTCCGTTGCTTGGGTTCAAGATTGTCGCCGGAATTCACTTCGAGGCGTTTCGGCTTTGGCTGAAGGGCGCAAAATTCAGGCGCAGCCCGCCGCCGCCTGAACCGGCGAGTTATGTTCAGCACCGTTTTGGCATGCCCGGAGAATGACATGAGTTCTGTATTGTTTGACACCAAGCCCCCTGGCAAATCGGCGCTTTCGGCCTCTGTCGACGCCATCCGCGTGACGCGCGACAATGTTTCGGCCGTGATGCGTGGGCTGCCCGCGAAAGCCAAGATCGCGCTGTCTGCCGCTGTGCATCTGCCAAAAGGTTCGCTCACGATTCGCACGCCGGAAGGCCGGGTGCTGCACATTGACGGCTCGGAAGCCGGGCCAAATGCCGAGGTGCATCTCAACAACTGGAATCTGCCCAAGCGCGCCTTCTCCGGCGCGACGATTGGCGTTGCCGAAAGCTACATGGACGGCGACTGGACGAGCCCCGATGTCACCACATTCCTCGAACTGTTTCTGGTCAATCAGGACATGGGCGAGCGGCTGGCGGGCGGCTCGAACTGGCTGTTCACCACCTTCCACCGCATCCGCCACTGGCTGAACGACAACAACAAGTCCGGCTCCAAGCGCAACATTTCGGCGCATTACGATCTGGGCAATGCGTTTTACAGCCAATGGCTCGACCCGACCATGACCTATTCGTCGGCGCTTTATCAGGATGGTGCCAACGATCTCGAAAGTGCGCAGACGGCCAAGTACCGGGCGCTCATGCGCGACATCGGCGCCAAGCCTGGCGATCATATTCTGGAAATCGGCTGCGGCTGGGGCGGGTTCGCCGAATTTGCGGCCTCCCAAGGCTGCAAGGTGACGGGCCTCACCATCAGCCGCGAGCAGCTGGAATTTGCCACTGCGAGAATGAAAAAAGTCGGCCTCTCGGATTTGGTGGATATCAAATTCGAAGACTACCGCGACGAGCGTGGCACTTACGACCACATTGTTTCCATCGAGATGTTCGAAGCGGTCGGCGAGAAGCATTGGCCGACGTACTTTACCGCGCTCAAAGACCGGCTGAAGCCGGGCGGGCGCGTTGGCATTCAGGTCATCACCATCAATGAGGCGGCGTTCGAGCCCTACAAGAAGCGCCCGGATTTCATACAGGCCTACGTCTTCCCCGGCGGCATGCTGCCGACCCCGCAGCGGCTGCGCCAGCTTGGCGCGGCGGAGTCTCTGTCGCTCATCAAGGAGCGCGTGTTCGCGCAGGATTACGCCCGAACGCTCGCCGAGTGGCGCGCCAAGTTCTGGGATGCATGGCCGAAGGTGGAAAAGCTCGGCTTCGACCAGCGCTTCAAGCGGCTGTGGGAGTTTTACCTGTATTACTGCGAAGCGGGGTTCCGGTCGGAGTATATTGATGTGCGGCAGGTGGTTTACAGCCGGGGGTGATGGGATTTAGCTTGGTGCCGAAGCAGAGGCGCCGACTCATGACAATATCCTCCGAATCCGAACTCGACGCACTTTACGGCGCGCCTGTACCGACGGCTCTGACCAAGGAGATTGATTATATCTCCGACGATTACGGCCGCTACATTTCCGCCTCGCCGCTGCTGATCCTCGCCACCAGCGGGCCTGAGGGCCTCGACTGTTCGCCGCGCGGCGATCCGGCCGGGTTTGTGCGCATTGCCGATCCGAAGACGCTGATGATCCCCGACCGGCGCGGCAACAACCGGGTGGACTCGCTGCGCAACATCGTGCGCGACCCACGCGTGGCGCTGCTGTTTATAATCCCCGGCATCGAAGGCACGATGCGCGTCAACGGCCGGGCGGAACTTTCCACCGATCCGGACCTCTGCGCGTCGTTCGCAATGGAAGGCAAGCTGCCGATGTGCGTCATCGTCATCCACGTCGAGCGTGCTTACATCCAATGCAAAAAGGCACTCGTGCGTGGGCGAGTCTGGGATGCGTCGAGCCATGTCAGCCCCGCCGATCTGCCGAGCGTCGGCGAGATGATGCAGAGGCTGACGGCGGGCGCGTTTGACGGCAAGGCCTATGACGAAGCCTATCCCGAGCGGATGAAGCAGACGATGTATTGAGACCCTGACCCTGCCGAAGAAGCCACGGTAATCGCATATGACATTTTGAGCGGAACCCTCGCGGCTCCGTCTTGTATGGACGGCCCGTAATGGATATTTTTTCGGACGGCCATATGCGATAGCCCTGCCGAAGAAGCCGGTTGCCAAAGATCGCATCCGCAATTAGCATTTGCGGATTGTCCATACCGGAAGGGAGAGGAAGATGCTTTTGACGAGCCACCGAACCTATGGCCCGGTTTGTGCCCTGCAGGTCTGCTTGCAGGGCTGACCAGAGACATTTCACTTCTCCCGGTCTGCCCGATCCGGCTGCTGCGCGCTTGCGAGCGGCATTTTTCATCGATCAGGATTTGACCCATGTCTCTCGTTACCCTCAAAGACTTTGCCGTCACGCTCGGCACACCGCTGTTCTCCGGCCTCAATTTTTCCATTGAAAGGCAAGACCGCATCGGTCTCGTCGCCGTCAACGGGCGCGGCAAATCCACCTTGCTGCGTTGTCTTGGCGGCACGCACGAGGCGACTTCCGGCGATCTCACCCGCGCGCGCGGCTTGCGCATCAGCCATGTCGAGCAGGAGCTGTCGGGCGAAGCCATCGGCACGAGTTTTCAGGATTTTGTGCTCGCAGCCTTGACGCAGGATCAAGCCGACAGCGAAGGCTGGCGGGTCGATATTGTGCTGGATGATCTCGACGTTCCGCACGAGCACCGTCAAAAGCCGCTCGGCGCGCTCAGCGGCGGCTGGCAGCGGATTGCGCTCTTGGCGCGGGCTTGGATCAGCGAGCCGGACCTTTTGCTGATGGACGAGCCGACAAACCATCTTGATCTCGAGCGCATCGGTTTCCTGCAGCGCTGGCTCTCCACGGTCGCTCGGGGCGTGCCTTTTGTGGTGGCAAGCCATGACCGGGCGTTTCTCGATGCGGTGACGAACCGGACGCTGTTCCTGCGCGAGACGGGTTCGCAAGCCTTCGCCCTGCCCTATACCGTCGCCCGAGCGGCGCTGGCGGATTCTGACGCGGCAGAGGCACGCCGTTTTGAGAATGACATGAGCAAGGCGCAGCAATTGCGGCGGCAGGCGGCCAAGCTGAAGAACGTTGGCATTAATTCCGGTTCGGATTTGCTTGTGGTGAAGACGAAACAGCTCAAGGAACGCGCCGACAAACTCGAACAGGCCGCTAGACCGGCACACATGGAGCGCTCGTCCGGCAAGATTGCGCTTGCCAACAGCTCGACCCATGCCAAGGCGCTGGTGGCACTTGACAATGCCGAGGTCGCCACGCCGGACGGACGCGCGCTCTACAAGACCGGCAAAATCTGGATCAACCGCGGCGACCGGATTGTTCTGCTCGGTCGCAACGGCAGCGGCAAGACGCGGCTGATGGCGATGGTTCAGAGAGCCATTGCGAACGGCGATGTCACGTCGGTCAAGGCCGCGCCGACGATTGTGCTCGGGTTTGCAGACCAGAGCTTGTCGCAGCTTGACGGCGACCCGACGCCACTTGCCGCAATCATCCGGCGTTTCGACGTCGGCGACCAGCGCGCCCGGGCGCTGCTTGCGGGCGCAGGGATCAGCTTTGATCTGCAGCAAACGCGGATGCAGGCGCTGTCAGGCGGTCAAAAGGCGCGGCTTGCCATGCTGGTGCTGCGGCTGACGGAGCCCAACTTTTACCTCTTGGACGAACCCACCAACCATCTCGACATCGAAGGCCAGGAAGCGCTGGAGGCAGAGTTGAATGCCGAGGGCACGACGTGCCTGCTGGTCTCACACGACCGGACATTCGTGCGAAACGTCGGCAACCGGTTCTGGTTGATTGATGGGCGCAGGTTGGTGGAGGTGGATGGGCCGGACGGGTTTTTTGCGGAGATGGTTGGGTGATGGGTAAATAAAAGCCAGAGAAGATCGAACTAATACTTCATGGCGCTAATTGCGTCCAATTAGCGTCCCAAGTTGTTTTGCAATTTCGTTCCGCTTTTGTCCATAGTGAACTTCCCGGTGGTGTGAGGGACATAAGCAAGCAACATTTCCAATGTTGTCTAGTCCGGCATTTGCTAAATGCTTGATATGATGAACTTCTACATATGGATAGCCCAATTTATTTTCAAATAATCTAGAATCACACTTCAAATATTCACATTTGTTAGAGGCCCTTACACGGGCGTACGCGGCAACGACTGGATCGCGCTCTATTCCCGCAAGCTTAAGTTTTTGAATATTTTTGTCGCGCTTTTGCTGTGGAATGGCTATCATTAATTTTAGTTCTGTAAGAGATTTTTGAAGCAACCCTGATGCCAAATTATCAATGATCTCCCGAGCGTTTTCGTCATGTTTCGACTCAGTACCTAACAAGGCATCTGAAATTTTCAGTGAACTATCATAGATGGGATCGTGCACATGGTTCTCCCAAAGCCGGTATAATAGATCGGCTTCCTCCGGGGTAAGATTGAAATTTACTCCTTGAATTCCATCAAAAACGCCTTTCTTCTGCAATACTTCGGTATTTTTAATAAGGTTTTGCCGCAATTGCCTTCCTCGTTTGGCGTGCTCAATAATTTTTAACTTTGTATGAAAATACCCCTTTGCCTTGTCATTTTCTCTAACCCAATATTCATCAAACTCACTCTCATTAATCTTTCTTGGTCCTTCAATTACTGTTGCTATAGCGTGAATACCTCGTGAATGCTCATTTTTTCCTTTTGCCTGCCAGATAAATACTCGGTCACCAACTTCAATCTTGTTGATTAGTTGTGTGGTGAGCCAATTGAATTCGACCTTTCCCGCTTCGAGGGCATCTTCGAGACGATAAATTTCCGGCAGTGATTGAAATACGAAATTGTTCACAGTTTCACCATTCTTCGATTCGAACTTTACGGCCTCATTAAGTGCAGTCAATCACATCCCCGCCTCAATCCCCTGCCCCGTCCTGTCCGCCACTTCCCGCAGCGCGAAGCTTGAGTTGATCTTGATCACATGCGGCATGGCGGACAGCCATTCCTTGTGGATGCGCTCGTAGTCGGCGAGATCCTTGGCGGCGATGCGCAACAGGTAGTCGTATTCGCCAGACATCAGATAGCAGACGAGCACGTTCGGGCATCGCTTCACGGCGGTTTCGAATTCGGACAGGATTTTCTCCGACTGGCCGGACAGGCTCATGTGCACGATCACCGTCACCGGATGGCCGACGGCGGCGTTGGAGATGCGGGCGTGATAGCCCCGGATGACGCCGGATTTTTCCAGAATGTCGAGCCGCCGCGAACAGGCGGATTGCGACAGTCCGACGGTTTCGGAAAGCGATGCGTTCGACATGCGACCGTCTTTCTGCAGAGCCTTGAGAATCGACAAATCCAGTGCGTCCAATTGCATTTTTCGTGTTTCCTGCGGAAAATCATCGACTTAACGCAATTATATCCGAAAAATGGTTACCGGACCACCCCACTTCGCAAGGACATTCGAACCGCTTTTCCCTATGTTCTCACCCAAGGGAACGTTCAATCAATTGGAGAGAAAAATGCGCGTCGGCTGCCCCAAGGAAATCAAGAACCACGAATACCGCGTCGGCCTGACACCGGGTGCCGTTCGCGAATATGTTGCGCATGGACATGAGGTGTTGGTTCAATCTGGCGCCGGACTTGGAATTGGCGCCGATGATGGAGCTTACCAGGCTGCGGGTGCGAAAATCGCCAAAACAGCGGAAGATGTATTTGCCAAGTCGGACATGATCGTCAAGGTCAAGGAGCCGCAGCCCAACGAATGGGTGCAACTGCGCGACGGCCAGATCCTTTACACCTATCTCCACCTTGCCCCGGATTTGGAACAGACCAAGGGCCTTTTGGCCTCGGGCGTCACCGCCGTGGCTTATGAGACCGTGACCGACGAGCGCGGCGGCCTGCCCTTGCTGGCGCCGATGTCGGAAGTTGCCGGACGCCTGTCCATTCAGGCGGCTGCGACGGCTTTGCAGTCTGCAAATGGCGGTCGCGGCATTCTGCTCGGCGGTGTTCCGGGCGTGCTGCCTGCCAAGGTGACCGTGCTTGGCGGCGGCGTCGTCGGCCTGCATGCAGCCAAGATGGCCATCGGCCTTGGCGCGGACGTTACCATCATCGACCGGTCGATCCCGCGCCTTCGCCAGCTCGATGATATTTTCAACGGCCGCGTTCACACCCGCTATTCGACCATCGAGGCGCTGGAAGACGAAGTGTTCTCGGCAGATGCCGTCATCGGCGCGGTTCTGATCCCCGGCGCTGCCGCGCCCAAGCTCGTCACCCGCGAAATGCTGTCTGGCATGAAGAAGGGCTCTGTGATGGTGGACGTTGCCATCGATCAGGGCGGCTGCTTTGAAACCTCGCACGCCACCACCCATGCCGACCCGACCTATGTCATTGACGGCATCATCCACTATTGCGTTGCCAACATGCCGGGCGCTGTTCCCATCACCTCGGCGCACGCCTTGAACAACGCCACGCTGCATTATGGCCTGCAGCTCGCCGACAAGGGCCTGAAGGCGCTGGTTGATGATCACCATCTGCGCAACGGCCTCAACGTCCACGCTGGGCGCATTACAAACAAAGCCGTTGCCGAAGCGCTTGGCTATGAGCTTGCTTATCCGAAATCTGTGCTGAAGGCCGCGTAAGCGGCCCGCCAGATTTCGCACGAAGAGGCGGCCGCCCCTCCCGGCCGCCTTTTTGCTTGGACTTCATTCAAATTGAAAGCGCAGTCCGCGCGCGTTCCAACCCCCAACCCAGCAATGCCTCGGCTTGAGCCAGCGTTCCCGACTCCGTGTAGCAGCGCAGCTCGGGGGCGTTGCCGGAGGCCCGGTAGTGGATCAGATCTCCCGACGCGAGCACCACACGCACGCCGTCCTTGGCGTCGAAACTTGCAACAGGGCCAATCGTCTCGAAATGCCGGTTTCGTGTCACGCCATTCAACAGGCTTGCAAGGAAAGGGCCTGTCCTCTCCGGTCCGGTATGCTCAATCCGTCCGCTCTGGGTGAAGCGTTCCGGCATGTCCGCAAGCAGCGTCGAAACCGGCACCTTCGCCTCAGCTGCAAGGCCAAGGACTGCAAGTATCGGCAGCATGGCATCGCGTGTCGGCAGGGCATCCAGCACGCCGCCTGCGACTTTGACATCGGAGCCAAGAAGCACTCCGCCATTGGCCTCAAAGCCGACGACCGTTGGCGAGCCTTCTGCGGCTGCCTTGCCCATGCCTTCTATCACATAGGGCGAGCCGACGCGCGTGCGCACGACACTTGTGAACAGCCCGCAAATTTCGACTGCAGAACTGGAGGTGACGGGAGTGACGACCGATGTGGCTTTGAGAAACTTCGCTGTCAAAATTCCCAGCATGTCACCACGGATGAACCGGCCATTCTCGTCCGCCACCAGAGGCCGGTCCGCATCACCATCGGTCGATATGAGTGCATGCAAATTGTTTGCGGCGCAGGCCGCTTTGGCAAACTCGACGTCTTCTGCACAAAGCGCCTCGGTATCCACCGGCACGAAAACATCCGAGCGGCCCAACCGGATGGCTGTGCCGCCAAGCTTCTCGACAAGCTCGGCCATCATATCGCGGGCCACAGAACTGTGCTGATAAACACCAACACGCAACCCGGACAGTGTACCGGCCTCCAGAATGAGTGTGCAGCGATTCAGATAATCGTCATAAGCATCTGAATTGACAATAAAATTGTCACCTCTGCTGACCGAGGACGTCCCGGCGAAATCCACTGCCGCCACGATGCCACCCTCGTCCGCCTTGTCGATTTCGCCGTCGGGCCGGTAGAATTTCAACCCGTTGCGATCTTCCGGAATGTGGCTGCCGGTGACCATGATCGCGGGTGATTTTATTGTCTGGGCACGCAGGGCCAAGGCGGGCGTTGGCAAAGGGCCGCAGTTTTCAACGTGCATGCCGGCGTGCCTGACTGCGGCCATGCAGGCGGCAGCCATTTGCGGGCTTGATGCGCGCAGGTCGTAACCAACAAGAATGACGGTGCCTGGAGCAAGGCCGTTGGCAGACTGCATATGTTTGAGAAAGGCCGTCGCATAGGCGAAGCAGACTTCATCAGAAAGCTCCGTGACCAAGCCACGAAGGCCGCTGGTGCCGAACTTCAAGCTGCTCATCGCCATCCCGCTCATTGCTACGCGAAGCCGCAGGCGGCAGGCCAGTCCAGCCACTGCGGAATCAAGGACGCATTGGTTAGCATTGTTCGCACTGGTTCTTCCACACATGTGAGGTGTGGGTAGCGGGTCAGTTTGAGTTTCAAAGGCGCGTCAATGACAGGGGCCGTGGTTTGTCTGCATTCAAAACAACAGCAGACAAAAAATCAGAGCGTCCGATCTGCCGCCAAGGGCCAGGAGCAGACATTGCGCCACATGCGCTGAAGCAACGATCAAAACCGTTCCGATTGCATTGCCCGGCATACCCGTTCTCCTTTCGAGTTCGACACTCTCAATTTCGCCTGTTTCAAGAAATTCAGGTCAGGTCATCTGACATTGTCGATCGTTGAAAAATTGCGCGAAAAATGCCAAAATGAGCTTCTTCAGAGCACATCGGAGGAATGGTCATGTTGGACTCAAAGCAGCTTCTCGTATTTGATCGCCGCAAGTTCATGGCTGTAGCCGCTGGCTTGATCGCCACTGGCTTAATGCCGAAAAGCGTCTTGGCGCTGGCCGGCCCCTACAGTTTCAAGCAGGGTGCCGTTGATGTTACCGTGGTCAGCGACGGCCACCTCGTTCTGCCAACCAGCGTTTTCGCGCCGAATGCACCGCCAGAAGCAGTAAAGGCCCTGTTTGCTGCTGCCGGTGTCATCGGCAATGAGGTGCAGGTGCCCGCTAACGTCACTCTCATCAAGTCGGGCGCCGACCTCATCCTGTTCGATAACGGTTCAGGCACGGAGTTCCAGCCGACGGCTGGCAAGCTCATAGAAAATCTGAAGCTCGCCGGGATTGATCCAGCCGCGATCACCAAGGTTGTCTTCACTCATGCCCATCCCGACCACATTTGGGCTACGGTGGGTGCTGGCGGGGCATTGAATTTCCCCAACGCCGCATATTATTGCGCCGCCGCCGAATGGGATTTCTGGATGGGCAAAGACATTCTCACCCAGATGCCCAAGGAGATGCATCCCTTCGTGCTCGGTGCTCAAAAGCATCTCAATGGCGTCAAGGATCGAGTCGCGATGGTGAAGCCAGGAGACGACATCGTCTCCGGAATCCGCGTGCTCGAAACCTTCGGGCACACGCCGGGGCATGTTTCCTTCGAAGTGGAGGGCGACGGCGGACTCGTCATCGTTGGCGATGCGATCGGCTTGCCGTACATGTATTTCCCCCACCCGGAGTGGCACTTGGCCTTCGACGCGATCCACGATCTTGCCATCGCCAACCGCAAGAAGTTGCTGGACCGCGCTGCCACCGACAAGGTGAAGCTCCTCGGTTTCCATTGGCCCTATCCGGGCGTCGGCCACGCTGAGAGGAAGGATAGTGCCTATCAATACGTGGCGGCGATGTAGCGCGTTACTCAAGGAGGTGGCTTGAGGCGGTGATGCTGCCATGGATGTTGGCGGCAGGGTGGATGCGCCGAGCCGTCTTCCGATCAAGGGAATATCCAGTTCTTCCGGCCGCGATTGCCGCCGTCCATGCAAACTGACCCACTGCCGACGTGTGGCGGCGCCAGCACGTTTGTGCCAAAACGGCAGTCAAACTTCGCGCTGGATTTGCGACACTGGAGCACCTGCCGTTTGTTGCGCATCAAGGTCCCGTTCGCAAAAAACCGCTTACACTTTCCCGTCTCTTGAATTAGACGCTTCGCACGGTCAATTGACGCGCTGTGGCGTGAATTCCGGCACGTGGTGTCAGCGTCCCGGTTGCGCGGAATTTCTGGAGACATATCATGACGGCAAAGGTGTTTATCGACGGCGAGCATGGCACGACGGGCCTGCAAATCCGCTCGCGCCTTTCGGGCCGCTCTGACCTTGAGATCATTTCGATCCCGACCGACAGGCGCAAGGATCCCGCCGCGCGCGCTGAGTATCTGAATGCGGCTGATGTCGCGATCCTCTGTCTGCCTGACGATGCGGCCAAGGAAGCGGTGGCGCTTGCCGCCTCTTCGGGGACGCGCTTCATTGACGCGTCCACGGCGCACAGGACGGCTGACGGCTGGGTGTTCGGTTTTGCCGAACTGACAATAGGTCAGGCAAAAGCCATTGCGACTGCACAGATGGTCTCCAATCCCGGCTGCTATTCCACAGGCGCAATCGCACTGCTGCGCCCCCTCACGGAAGCAGGCATTCTTCCGCCCGACTATCCGCTGACGATCAACGCCGTCTCCGGCTACACCGGCGGCGGCAAGCAGATGATTGCGCAGATGGAAGACGCCTCGCGCGAAGATGCGATCACCGCCAATCATTTCGCCTACGCCCTGACGCTGGCGCACAAGCACGTGCCCGAAATCATGAAGCATGGCGGCATTCAGCGCCGCCCGATCTTCACCCCGGCTGTTGGCCGTTTCGCGCAAGGCATGTTGGTCAGCATACCGCTTTTCACCGATCTGCTGAGCGGCAAGCCGTCAATGGCGGCAATACATGATGTGCTCGCCTCGCATTATCTCGGCCAATCTGTTGTCGAAGTGGTGCACCCGACTGACGGTAATGCCCTTGCGCGCATTGATGCGGAAGAGTTGCGCGACACTGACCGGATGAAGCTTTTCGTGCTCGGCACCGAAGGCAAAGGCCAAATCAACCTGATCGCCTCGCTCGACAATCTGGGCAAAGGCGCTTCGGGTGCTGCTGTGCAGAATCTTGATCTGATGCTGCAAGGGCCGTAAACGGGCTCAGCTTTCGATGCTTATCTCTGTGGGAAGCGGATAAGGTCCCTTCGCCGCCCGCCAATGCGCCACTGCGAAGAACAGCACCACCAGCGCCATTCCCTGATGCGACAGCGCCGTGTGCATGTCCACCACTGACAACAACGTGGCGATGCCAACGGCCGCCTGCGCTGTCACCAGCAGGAACAGCACGACCGACCGGCGCGCGTGCGTCGTGCCCGGCTCTCTGGCCAGTGTCAGCGCCATATGAATGAACGTCATTGCGAGCAGCAGATACGCCCCGCACCGGTGAATAAACTGCACCGTCTTGGCGCTCTCAAAGAAATTGCGCCAGAGCGGCTCCAGGTTCAGCAGATCGCCCGGTATCAACGCCCCGTCCATCTGCGGCCACGTGTTGTAGGCCAGCCCTGCATCAAGACCGGCCACAAGAGCGCCGAGATAAATCTGCACAAAAACCAGCAGCACAAGAATGCCCGCAAACCGTCGCGTGCCGTCCTGCGCCGCGCGTTCGGTATGCTCGGCCAACCCCCGCGCAACCCACGCCGTTGCCGCAAAGATCAGACTGGCAATGATGAGATGGGTCGCGAGCCGGTATTGGCTGACATCCGTACGCTCGGTGAGGCCCGAAGATACCATCCACCAGCCTACAAACCCCTGAAATCCGCCCAGTGCCAATATCCCGAGCAGCCTCGGCTTAAGCACCGGCTCCAGCCGCCCGGTCAGCCAGAAGAATGCCAACGGGACCGCGAACACGAGGCCCGTTGCCCGTGCCAAGAGCCTGTGCGCCCACTCCCACCAGAAGATCTGCTTGAACGCCTCAAGCGTCATGCCCTTGTTGATCGTCTGGTATTCCGGGATCTGCTGATACTTGGCAAACTCCTCCTGCCAGTCCGCGTCATTCAGCGGCGGAATGATCCCGTGGATAGGCTTCCATTCGGTGATCGATAGCCCCGAGTCCGTCAACCGTGTCGCTCCGCCGACCAGCACCAGCGCAAATATGACGAGCAGGCCAAGATACAGCCAGCGCCGCACGAGCGTGCGATTGGAGGTCTCGCGCGCTTGCCGACCAGAGATTTCGGCGGTCAGGGCCATCGACATGAATTGCGATCCTTGCTCAAACATTCGAGCGCTAAGTGACCCACATTCGAGCGGCTTTCAAGCGCCTTGCGGGCGTGACATGCGGTCGCGAGGCGCGGCCTTTCCTTTTGGCTCCGCTGACGCTAATTGCGAGATATGAACCCGCGCATCAAAACTCTCATCGGCAGCATCATTCTGGTCGCCATGATGGGCCTTTACGCCCTTATCGCCGTGACGGTGGCCTCGGCGCGTCTGGCCGAGTCCAGCGGCATGGTGCACCTTGCCTTCTTTGCGGTCACCGGCCTTTTGTGGATTGTTCCGGCCATGGGCCTGGTGTCATGGATGATGCGTGATAACCGCAAGCCTAAAGCGTAACGGGACCAGTGCGACCGTGTTCAAGGAAGCTGGTTATGCCAGACAGCATCAGCTTCACATCGCCAATATTCTGGTGCTTGCCATTGACTGAAATGCGCGGCAGCGCGGTCATTGCGCCACGATGTTCGGCAAACAGCATGCCATGGCGCGTGGTCACGCCCGTGGCATACCCAAGTTGCTTGGCTACGTCTGCTTCCCGTTGCCCGACAGCCTGCTTGTAGCCGTACGGATAGGCGACGTGCTTGGGCTTCAGCCCGGTTTCCAGCTCAATCGCCGCCATGGAGGCCGAAAATTCGCGTTTCATGGCAGTCGCGCCCAAGCGGGCCAGATGGTAGTGATGCTGCGTGTGACAGCCAATGGTGCAGAGCGGGTCAGCGGCGGCGCGGCGGATCTGGTCCCAGCCCATCAGCTCGGATCTGTTATGCGCATAGGGGTCGATGCCCGCCATCCGCGCCAACTCCCGGGTGAATGAGGCAACCAGTTCCTCCGGCAGTTCAGTCATGACATGCTGCTGTATCCGGTTGAACGCGGCAAGTTTTTCGCTCGTTTTTCCGGCCGCCACCTTCAACGGTCCCTGCGGTGTGGCAATGGTGATGCTGTCGAGCTTCGCTGCCGCAGCTTCCGCGATTTCCCACCACAGATGCGTTTGACCGTTCACGAGGCCGGGCGCGATGTAGACCGTCCAGGGCACATTGTGGCGGTGCAGCACCGGGAAAGCGTGCAGTGCATTGTCCTTGTAGCCATCATCGAATGTCACGGCGAGAAACGGCTTTTCAGCGGGTTTGGCTAGCCGCTCCGGGATTTCGTCCATCCTGACAAACTCATAGCCCTCGGCCTTAAGGGCCGGAATCAGCATGTCCAGAAACGCCGGCGTGACACTCAGTCCCGAGTGGATGCCCAGAGCCGCAGGATCAGTCGGCGATACGCGGTGCAGCATCAAGATGCCACCGATGCCCGCGAACGAACGCGGCGCGAGCGCGCGCAGGTTCAGCGTGCGCCCCACGGCAAAGAAGCTCTTGCGAGCAAGGTGGGCCGCGTCGATCATTCCTTCACCATTGTCCCCTAATATGTCCCCGGAATGTTCTAGCAACTTTAGCCTGCTTTTACACCAACAGGATTGAAAGATGGTTGATGCGCGCAGGAAACCGGAGTCAACACATTGAACGCCATCGCCGATATTGATTTGGTCTGGTCCGCGCAGCCGCTCGGCGAGGTGCTCGATGAGTGGCGTGCCGCCTTGCCGCATCTTGTCGCCGCAACGCCGCAAGACATTGATTTTGTCAGCCAGTGGTTTGCCCACGTGAACCCGGACTGCATCGCCGTCACTGCCAAGTCCGCGCGCGGCATCGAGTTTTTGCTGCCGTTGGAAATCGTCCGCAAGGGGCCGCTCAGCATCGCGCAGTTCCCAGGCGGCAGCCACGCCAACGCCAACTTTGCGCCCTCAAGCGCAATGGCCGGTGCGGCAGATCCGGCAATGCTGCTCGGGAAAATTCATCAAGCGGTGCGCTCGCTGCGCCCGCAAGCGGATGTCATCCTTCTCGAGCGGCTGGTTGAGAATCTTGGCGGCAAAAGCAATTGCCTCGTCTCGCCTGACAGCACCGTCAGCCCGAACGTCGCGCTTTCGTTTGCGCTCAAGGGTGACTTCAAGGACATCCTGAAAGACCGCAACGGCGCCAAAAAACAGAAGAAGATGCGCCAGATGGTGCGGCGCATGGATGAGCGCGGCGGCTGGCGGGTGTTCAAGGCAGACACGGAAGCCGAGTGCATCCATGTGCTTGACCGGTTCTTCAAGCTCAAGGGCGAGCGTCTCAAAAGCATGGGCCTGAAGGACGTGTTCGCCGACCCGAAGGTGCAGTCCTTCTTCAAATCGCTCTACATCGGCGCGCTTGGCGCGCCCTCGCCGCGCTACGAACTGCATGCGCTGGAAGTCGGCGGCGAGATCGCGGCTGTCGGCGGCTGCACGATCAACAGCCGCCATTTC
This sequence comes from Phyllobacteriaceae bacterium, assembly GCA_031423755.1. Taxonomy (GTDB): domain Bacteria; phylum Pseudomonadota; class Alphaproteobacteria; order Rhizobiales; family Rhizobiaceae; genus JANMEX01. The sequence goes on from JANPGC010000261.1 coordinate 20,106, forward strand.
ACCGTCGAGTTCGGCGGCATCTGCAGTACGGACCGGCAATTGTCGCCCGGTGATATTCTCTACCATTTGCTGATCGAGCAATGCTGCAAGCGCGGCTTCGAGATCTACGATTTCGGTGTCGGCGACGAATTCTACAAACGCCGCTGGTGCGACCTGGAGACCTGGCACCGCGACACGTTCATTCCGCTGACCGGCAAGGGAAGGCTGGCCGTAAGCGCGCTCAAGCAGATTGCCGCGCTGAAGAAGGCAGTCAAAAACAATGCAAAGCTGTTCGCGATCATCAAGCGGCTGCGCGGACGGGCGAAGGTGGCCGACACAGAGTGATCGGGCGGCACCCACCCGGTTTCCGTCTTTCCGGGGCGGCGCAGCCGAACCCGGAATCCAGAGCGCCAAGTTGGGATATTTTCCAACGAAACCAACGCAGTAAACGTCGAACAAGCCCAATCCCAGCGTCCCTTTCTGTCGCTCGGCGCTCTGTATTCCGGGTTCCGCTTCGCGGCCCCGGAAAGACGGGCTCTGGGTGAGCAAGACCATCAGCCACTTGACCGAGCGCGGATCGTGTTCGACGGATTGTCTACTTCGTAGCAACTTTCATACAGATCAAGCCACTGCGGATTGAACGCTTCGATCAATTCCAGTTTCCAACTGCGCCGGTACTTCTTCAGTTCCTTTTCCCGCGTGATCGCTTCGACAATATTGTCAAAGCGCTCATACCAAACCAAATTCTTGCAGCCGTATTTCAACGTGAAGCCGGGATTGACGCCTGCTTTGTGTTCGAATGCACGGCCCTGCAAATCACTCGTGACGCCAGTGTAGATGGTTCCGTTGCGGCCCGAGGCCATGATGTAGACCCAACCGGTCATAGGTCGCCCCCTCGCAGTAGATCGTCAATCATGAACCGCACCCTCCACCTCTGTCCGGGGCGGCGCAGCCGAATCCGGAATCCAGAGCGCCGAAGTCGGATATTTTCTAACGAAATCAACGCATTAAACGTCGCACAAACCCAACCGCCGCGCCCCTCTCACACCCTCGGTGCTCTGGATTCCGGGTTCCGCTTCGCGGCCCCGGAAAGACGCCGCGTTGTGGCTAGCCCATTTGGCAGTGGACCAGTCATCTGAAGTTTCCGCCTAATCTCTCAGGCGACCGACCGTCCCGGCACTGGCTCATTCGTCACAGTCCCCACCGGCGTCACGAAAATCAAATCCTCATATCCGCCCGCAATCAATGCCCTCATTGACGAAAGAGCAGCCTCGTGCTCCGGATCAACAATGCTCACCAGCAGGCTTGAGCCGGGCACGACCAGCCGCTCAATGCCGGCAACTGTTGACGGGCCGCATTCAACCAGCACCATGTCATAGGCCGACACCAACGCGTTGATGACCATAGGCAGGCGCTCGACGGCTTTTGCCGCCTTGGCGGCGTCCGCTGTGCCGGTCGGAATGACATGCGCATCCGAATAGACATCATTGTGGATGATGACGCTGAATGTCGCGCCGCCCGCGAGCAGGTTGGTGATGCCCGGCAGCGCAAGTCCGTCCGTCATCGGACGGGCGGCGGCAGAATTTGCGGTGAGGTCAAGCAGAACGACCTTCAGTCCCTGATCCGCCAGTTCGCGCGCAAGAAGCACGGACGATGCCGAAGCCTCGTCCCCTTCCGGCGAGACGATGACGGCGCAGGTGTGGCCTTCGTTCACGAGCCTTGAAGCGACGGACGCGATGGTCAATTCATCGTCGATGTCAGGTTCGTCCGGCTCCGGCACCACCGCTTCTTCAACGGCAGCGACGGTTTGCGGCACAACGACGACCGGGTCAGGTTCGTCCGGCTCCGGCATAACCGCTTCTTCAAAAACAGCAGCGGTTTGCGGCGCAGCTACGGTCGGTTCCTCAATGGCAGCAAACTGCGGCGCTGCTTGAGCTGCCACCGGAATTGTCACGCTCTGCCGGAATGCGCGGCCCGAAAACAGTTCGCGCAGCAGCTTCAGCACGGACAAGATGATCAGCGATCCGGCGAACGCCGCGCTGACGGTCGGGATGAACTTCGGAAAATACGGCTCCGACGGCTTGGAGGCGGCGGAAAAGATGCGCGCATCCGGCACCTGGTATTTGCTGTCCTTGCGCGATGCCGCCTCGCGATAGCGGGTGAGGTAAGATTCAAGCAGATCGCGCTGCGCATTGGCCTCGCGTTCCAGCGCGCGCAAACCGACTTCCTCGTCGCCGACACGTGAAGACTCGGCCTTCAGGCCGCTCAGATTGGCAGCCAGTTCCTTCTCGCGAAGGCCAGCGGTCTTTGCCTCAGTTTCAAGGCTCTTGAGAACCTTGGCGGCTTCGGCGCGGATCTGCCCGTCAAGATCGGCAAGTTGTGAGCGCAGGCCCTTGATGCGGGGGTGGTTGTCGAGCAGCGTGATCGACAGGTCGGCGATCTGGCTTTTCAGCTGCACCTGCTGTTCGCGCAGCCTTTGGATCAGACCCGAGGCGAGAATTTCAGGAACCGTGTCCACAGACGCGCCGCTTTCGATGATCGCGCGGATGGACTGCGCCTTGGCCTCTGAATTCGCGCGCGCAGCCCGGACACGGGTCAACTCGGTCGAGAGTTCGGAAAGCTGCTGCGTGGCGAGTACGGCATTGTTCTGACCGTCCAAAATGTCGTTCTGTGAGCGGTAGTCCGCAACTTTGGCTTCAGCCTCCTTCACCTTGACTGAAAGGTCATCGATCACAGGCTTCAGCCAATCGGTGGCGCTTGTGTCGGTCTGCAGTTTCGCCGCCTGCTGGTTGGCGAGATAGGTGTTGGCAATGGCCTGCGGCACGCTGGCGGCAAGTTCCGGGTCTTTGGACGAAAATTCCACCACGATGACGCGAGAGCTTTCGACGCGGTAAATCTTCAACCGCTCGCGCATCTTGGCGATGATCGAATCCTCGAGCCCAAGTTCCGGCCTGCGGTTGAGAATGGTCATGATCCGGTCAGAAAGGGACGCGTTTGCCGGGTCAAACTCGGGCTTCCCGGCGAGCGTCAGTTCCTTTGCCACCTTGCCCAGCACTTCGGACGAGGCCAGGAGTTCGACCTGGCTGGCGACACCTTCGGCGTCGAGCACAGGCCGCGCCTCATCGACCAATCCGGTGTCGGGACGCGTGTAGACCGATTCTCCGGTTTGGATGAGGATGCGGGTTTCGGCGCGGTATTTCGGCGAAACCGTCAATACGGCAGCAGCTGCCAGACCCGTGATCACCAGCGATGCGAACAGGATCTTGAATTTGCTGCGCCACAGGCTGGCAAACAGGCTCGCGACATCAATGTCGAGATCGCCCTCCACGCGGTTTGCACTAGACATGACTCAACACTCCACACTCGCTTTGCGCGCCAAGGTAAATGCATATGGTAACCGCAGTGTTAAGAGACGGGTGCGGTCCGGGCATTCGTCCAGCGGGTATTTTGACCTCCAAGCCCGCCGTTTAACCGGCCATTAACCCTAACCAATCGATAACAGCAGGAGAGAGCCGGACCCTCCCGTCCGGCATGTGTGTTATGAAGTTGATTTAGATGACACGGGTTCTTGCCATCATTCTCACTGCAGGCCTGGCGCTGTCGGCATGCTCAAGCTATCGCCCGGCGCCGCCAGCATTTCATGCGGCCATCGGCAAGCCCTATCTTCTTGACGCCGGCGACCGCGTGCGCATTACCGTGTTTGACCAAGCCAACCTAACCAACACATACGCCGTCGATCAGGGCGGCTACATCGCCTTCCCGTTGATCGGCTCGGTCGCCGCGCGCGGCCACACGGCCAAGCAGCTTGAGGGACAGATTGCCGCGCAGTTGCAGCAGGGCTATCTCCGTTCTCCGGATGTGTCTGTCGAGATCGACCGTTACCGCCCGATTTTCGTCATGGGCGAAGTCGGTGCCGCCGGGCAATATTCCTATGTTCCGGGCCTCACCGTCCAGAAGGCGATTGCGGTTGCCGGCGGCTACTCCGTGCGCGGCTATCAGGACAATGCCGACATCACCCGCACCGTCAATGGCAAGGTGATGACCGGGCGTGTGCTCATCTCTGATCCGGTGCTGCCGGGTGATACGATCTACGTGCGCGAACGCCTGTTTTGATTGAGCATGAGCCGGGGACAGAAACCTTTGCGGCAAAAGCCTTTGCGGATTGTCCATTGCTTCAGGTCGCCGGTCGGCGGAATTTTCCGTCATGTGCGCGATCTCGTCGATGCGCAGATTGCCAACGGACATCTGGTCGGCATCGTCTGCGATTCCTCGACTGGCGGCGACTATGAATCCAGGCTCTTTGACGCCATCCAGCCGAAGCTGTCCCTTGGCCTTACGCGCGTTCCGATGCAGCGTCATGTCGGCCCCGGCGACGTTGTCGCCGCATGGCGAACATACAAAGCCATTTCCAAATTGAACCCGGACGTGTTGCACGGACACGGCGCCAAAGGCGGCGTCTATTCACGTGTGTTCGGGTCGCTGTTACGGGCATTCAGGTCTCGCGTAGCCCGTCTCTACTCACCGCACGGCGGAAGCCTGCACTATGACGACAACCTCCTGTCGGGGAAAATCTTCTTTCTCGCCGAGCGCATCCTCGAGAAGCTGACCGACTGCATCCTGTTCGTGGCCGACTATGAGCGCCGGACTTTCATCGAAAAGATCGGCACCCCGCGCAAATCCATCATTGTCTACAATGGCCTGCGGCCAGCCGAGTTCGAGCCTGTCTCACCAGCCCCGGACGCCGCCGATTTCCTCTACATCGGCATGATGCGCGACCTGAAAGGTGCTGACCTCTTCATTGACGCGCTGGCTGCGGCTTCAAATGCGACCGGAAGGGACCTCACCGCCGTCATGGTGGGTGCCGGCGATGATCTTGCCAAATACAAGGAGCAGGCCACGCGGCTTGGCCTTGACGCGCGCGTGTCGTTCCATGATCCAATGCCGGCGCGCCAAGCCTTTGCAATGGCGCGGGCTATTGTTGTCCCCTCCCGTGCCGAAGCCATGCCCTACATCGTGCTTGAGGCGGTGGCCGCCGGAATGACCATGATCGCCACGCGTGTCGGCGGCATTCCGGAGATTCTCGGGCTTCAATCCGTTGCCCTGTGCGACGTCAGCGCTGAGGGCATAACCGAAAAGATGGTGATGCAAACCCGCGAGCCGGAGGCGCTCGCCGCTGCCATGCCGTCGCTGGCGTTTCTGCGGCAGAAGTTCGGTGTCGATGTCATGGCGGCACAGATTGAGGCGCAATACCGGGCCATACTGGAGGCATGACATGCGCTCCAAAGTCCGGCCCGGGAATCACCGGTTCTTAAGCCCTTTCCTCTACACTGGGACTATCTTGACGCCCCCGGTGCCACTATGAATGAAATCGACCCATCCTTCCGCTTCAATGCCGAAGCTGTCCGCAGCCACGATGCGCCCGACGGCAAGCGCAAGGCGGAGCTGAATGCAATCGCCGAACAGGTGGCCCTGCAATACCGCGCCGATTCCATGTCGCCAATCATCGTCACCGGCACGCTGCGGCTGGTGGAGTTTTCCCTGCTCGTCCTTGCCGGGCTTGTGGTTTACGTTCTTTATGTTGGCATCAACCGCTCACTGATGTGGCAATATCCCGCGGTCATCCTCGGCGGGTCGGTGCTGATGGTGATCATCCTTGAATTGGGCGATGCCTACCAGCTTGCGGCCTTGCGCAGGCCGTGGGGCCAGTTCGGGCGCGTCCTGTTTTCATGGTCGGGCGTATTTGCAATTCTGGCGCTGGCAGGCTTCTTTCTCAAGGTTTCCGCTGACTTCTCCCGCGTCTGGCTCGCCACATGGTTCGGCACCGGCTTCCTTGCATTGCTTATCCTGCGCCTCGTGTTGGCGCGGCTGATCAAGGGCTGGGCGCGCAATGGCAAGATGGAGCGCCGCGCGCTTATCGTAGGCGGCGGCAAGGCGGCTGAAAGCCTGATCCGCTCCATTGAAGTGCAGCCGGACAATGACATCCGCATCTGCGGCATTTTTGACGACCGCGATGATGTGCGCTCTCCGCCGGTGGTCGCCGGCTATCCCAAACTTGGCACCATCGACGAGCTGATCGAGTTCTCCCGCATCGCCCGCATCGACATGCTGATCGTCGCGCTGCCGCTGACCGCTGAGGCCCGCGTCCTCACGCTTCTCAAGCAGCTGTGGGTGCTGCCGCTCGACATTCGCCTGTCGGCGCATGCCAACAAACTGCAATTCCGCCCGCGCGCCTATTCGCACATCGGCTCAGTGCCGATGCTCGACATTTTCGACAAGCCGATCACCGACTGGGACTCGGTCGCCAAGCGCACTTTCGACATCATCTTCAGCATTCTTGGCATCATCGCCCTGTCGCCGATCATGCTCGGCGCAGCCATTGCGATCAAGCTCGACAGCCCCGGCCCCATACTCTTCCGCCAAAAGCGGCACGGCTTCAACAATGAGGAGATCAACGTCCTCAAATTCCGCTCCATGTACACCGACATGAGCGACCCAAGCGCCAAGCAGGCGGTCACCAAGGGAGACCCGCGCGTCACAAGAGTGGGCCGCTTCATCCGCAAGACGTCGATTGATGAATTGCCGCAGTTTTTCAATGCCTTGCGCGGCGATCTTTCGCTCGTCGGCCCGCGCCCGCATGCCATTTCGGCGCAGTCGCGCGACCGGATGTTTGCCGAAGTCGTCGAAGGCTATTTCGCCCGCCACAAGGTCAAGCCGGGCGTCACCGGCTGGGCACAGATCAGCGGCTGGCGCGGCGAAATTGATACCGACGAAAAGATCAAGATGCGCACCGAGTGCGACCTTTACTACATCGAAAACTGGTCACTGTGGTTTGACCTGAAAATTCTATTCCTGACCCCGTTCCGCCTTCTCAACACGGAAAACGCATATTGAGCACGCTCGCCTACACGGGTGACATTGATCCGGTCGCCCGCTCGCGGGCGCTGAACCGGCTCATCACCGTGTTTGCCGTCGGGCTCGGCATTTTGCTCTCCGGTTACGTGCTCAACGAGCCCGCCCCGTATGAACTCTACATGACCGGCATGATCGCAGTCTGGGCGCTGTTCGGGCTGCGCCTGTCGCGCACCAATGCGCCGCTGTTGATGATTTTCATGGTGCTGAACATTGGCGGCATGATCGCCATGACGCAGATGGCCGAACTCAAGGACGCGCCGCTCTACATTGCCGTGTCGCTCTTTCTGGCTTTCACGGCGGTCTTCTATGCCGCCGTGATCGAGCAGGACAGGACGCTACTGCCCGTCATCTACAACGCCTATGTGTTTGCTGGCGTATTCACTTCAATCCTCGGCATAGCCGGCTATTTCCACCTGTTTCCCGGCGCTTCGATTTTCACACTCTACGACCGCGCGCGCGGCGGCTTTCAGGATCCGAACGTGTTTGGCCCCTTCCTGATGCTGCCTGCGGCGTGGCTGCTGCACGGCGCGCTCAAGGGCCGGATCGCGATGATGCCGCTGCGGTTTCTCGGCCTGCTGATCGTTTCCGTCGGGGCATTCCTCTCCTTCTCCCGCGCCGCATGGGGCATGCTGGTGCTGGTCATGCTCTTGGTGCCGCTGTTCATGTTTGCCGCCAGTTCTGACAAGCGCTTCCGCCTGCGCATCATCATCATCGCCACGATTGCCTTCGTCTCGCTGGCGCTGGTGCTGGTCATCGCGCTGCAAATCCCGCAGATCGCCGACCTGTTCTCGCAACGCGCAAAACTCGTGCAGGATTATGACGGCGCGCGGCTCGGCCGTTTCGCCCGCCACTGGCTCGGTTTCCTGATGGCAACCGAGCACCCGCTGGGCATCGGCCCGCTGGTCTTCGGCCCGATCTATGGCGAAGACACCCACAACATGTGGCTGAAAGCCCTTCTCGACTATTCATGGGTCGGCTTCGCCGCTTGGCTGACGCTCGTTATGCTGACACTCGGCCTCGGCTTCAAAATCCTGTTCCGAAACCGCTATTGGCAGCCCTATCTCATCTGCGCCTACGCGGTCTTCGTGTCGCACATGATCATCGGCAACATCATCGACATCGACCATTGGCGGCATTTCTATCTGGTCATCGGGATTATCTGGGGGTGCCTCGGATTGGAATACCGGCATGGGGTTGGGCGCAGGTAGCTCGGTCTGCCAATCCGCAGTTGTTGACTGACGCCAAACCTGCCACGAAAATAAATCTATCCACCTGCCAAAAACCCGATCCTACAATGCCCCCGCGTCAATCCCGGCGCGCACGAGGCAAGGCTGGCAGGCAGGATGGACTGGAACAGGGCAATCGAGCGGAACAGCGAGGCGCTCCACAAGATTGTCGCCATGATGTTTGCGATGTTGACCATGGCCAGCCGCAGTCCCCT
>JANPGC010000262.1:0-6018 GCA_031423755.1 Phyllobacteriaceae bacterium
GTCAGAAACCTGCGCCACCACTGCCAGATCGTGTGTGATGTAAAGCGCAGCCAGATTATAGTCGCGGATGACTTTCTTGATGAGGGCCAGCACTTCGATTTGCGTTGTCACGTCCAGCGCCGTCGTCGGCTCATCGAACACCATGATGTCCGGACGACAGGACATTGCCATTGCGGTCATGACGCGTTGCAATTGCCCGCCTGAAACCTGATGCGGATAGCGATTGCCGATCGTTTCCGGATTTGGCAGGTCAAGCGCCTTGAAGAGCTCAATCGCCCACGCCTTGGCTTCCGCTTTGTTCATCAGCCCGTGCTGGATTGGCATCTCGCAAACCTGGTCGAGAAGCGTGTGCGCCGGATTGAAGGAAGCAGCCGCGCTTTGTGCGATGTAGGCAATGTGCTGGCCGCGCTGTTCGCGCCGCCCTTCACTGGACAGATCACGGATGGCAACGCCGTCAATCTCGATAACGCCACCGGTAATCCGGCATCCGGCGCGGGTGTAGGCCATGGCGGCAATACCGATTGTCGATTTGCCCGCACCGCTTTCGCCGATCAGCCCCAGCACTTCGCCACGCTTGAGTTCAAGCGAGACATTGTTGACAAGGCAAAGGCCGCTGACGGACTCGACGCGCAAATCACGGATTTTAAGAACCTGTTCGACTGCCATTTTTACATCTCCGCCGAGGCGCCGGAGGGACGCGCGTTGATTGAAAGGATCCAGTCAACAATCAGATTGACGCCGATTGTCATCAACGCAATCATCGCTGCCGGATAAAGCGGGGCCGGAAGACCAAATGAAATGGCCTTGCCGTTTTCACGCACCATGCCGCCCCAGTCTGCAAATGGCGGCTGAATGCCAAGGCCGAGGAACGACAGACCGGCAACAAACAGGAAGTTGAAGCAAAACCGCAAGCCGAATTCAGAAATCATTGGCGGCAAAACGTTGGGCAAGACTTCCCTACGCATCACCCACCAAAGGCCCTCGCCACGCAATTTTGCAGCTTCCACATATTCAAGCACGGCGATGTTCATTGAAACCGCGCGGGCCAGACGAAACACGCGCGTCGAATCGAGGATCGCAATGGTGATGATCAGCGTCGGAATGGATGATCCGAACATCGACAGAATGATCAGCGCAAACACCAGCAGCGGGATGGACAGCATGATGTCAACAATGCGCGACAGGATTTGATCGATCACATTGCCGCCGGTGGACGCCAGCAGGCCAAGAGTGGTTCCGATCAGGAATGACAGCACCGTTGTCGCCAGGGCGATGCCGATGGTCATGCGTGCCCCGTAGATGATGCGTGACATCATATCGCGACCGATTTGATCGGTGCCCATCCAAGATACCGACGATGCCGGAGCCCATGTGTCACCGACGGTCTCGGCCTGACTGTAAGGAGCGATCCATGGCGCGAAGATCGCAAGCAACACAAAGAACCCGACGATAGAAAGACCGACCCACGCCAGCCCGTTTGGCTTGTATCCAAATATGGTCATGTCTTAATCCGCCCTTGAAGCTTTGCGCAGTCTTGGATTGGCCAATATCGCCAAAATGTCTGCAACCGTGTTGAGAATGATGAATGTCGCTGCAAACAGCAGCCCGCAGGCTTGCACCACGGGCAAATCACGCTTGGTGACACCGTCCACCATGTATTGGCCGACGCCCGGATAGACGAACACCACCTCGATGACGACAACGCCAACGATAAGATAGGCAAGGTTGAGGGCGATGACGGAAATGATAGGCGCGGCGGCGTTTGGCAGCGCGTGTTTCATGATGACCCGTGATCGGGGCATGCCCTTGAGGAACGCCATTTCAATATACGGCTGTGACATGATCGAAAGCACGGACGAGCGCGTCATGCGCAGCATGTGGGCAGCGACCAGGAATGTCAGCGTCAAAGCGGGAAGCGCGATTTTGTACAGTCTTTCACCAAAGCCCATGTCATCAAAAACCGTTGAAAGTGACGGGAACCAGCGAAGCTTGACCGCGAAAACCAAAATGAGCAGGTAAGCAATAAAGAACTCGGGGACCGAGATTGTCGCCAGTGACACGACGTTCGACCAGCGGTCCTGCCACTTGCCTTCATTGATTGCTGCGATAATGCCAAGGCCGACAGAAATCGGTACGGCGATCAACGCGGCAACACCGGCAAGAAACAGCGTGTTCTTGAATTTCTTCATCAGCTCCGGGAGTATTTCGCGCTTGTTGGTCATTGCCACGCCGAAATCACCCTGAATGGCACCGGAGAACCATTCGAAATACCGCACGTATGCAGGTCGGTCCAAGCCGAGCTCGATGCGAAACGCCGCAAGTGTTTCAGGTGTTGCGCCTTGGCCGAGCACGGCGGAAGCAACGTCACCCGGCAGAATTTCAGTGGCTGCAAAAATCAGAACACTGACAGCCAGCAGCGACAAAATGCCGAGGGCGATCCGAGTTAGAATAAATTTCGTCATCAGATCGCCCCCTGGCTTGTTTCGTTTATCTCAATCTGCTGATTCTCAAGCGAACCAGCCCTTTTCCGCCATGCGGTTGTCGTTCATGTCGTAACGGGAATGCGGCGCGTTACCCATCACGTTTTTGGCGTAGCCATCCAGGTAGTCGGTGATGGCAAAGCAGATCATGCCGCCGTCTTCCGAAATGAGTTCCTGCGCCTTGTTATACTGTTCCTTGCGCTTGGCATCGTCGAGTTCCACACGAGCCTCGGTGATGAGCTTCTGGAAGTCGGCATTGACCCACTTGCTATCGTTCCAGGCTGCCGGTGCACCGCTTTCGTCGGCGCCATAGACCTGCGTGAGCGAAGCATCCGCAGACATGCGGCGGCCCCAATACACGGCGCAGAACGGCACTTTGAGCCAGACATTGTCCCAATATCCATCGCCGGAGACCTTGTTGACGGTCAGCTCAACGCCGGCCTTCTTCAAGGATTCCTGATAGATCTGGGCGCAGTCAACTGCGGTTGACCATGCACCTTCCGACGTCTGCAACTCGACCTTCGTTCCGGCTGCAAGACCGGCGGCCTTGAAGTGGAACGCTGCCTTGTCAGGATCGTAAGCGCGCTGCGGCATGACGCTGTTGTAGTATGGGTTCAGTGCATCAAGCGTATGATCGTTGCCCGGGACGGCATAGCCATTGTACACCTGCTTGATGATCGCTTCACGGTCGATGCCGTATTTCAAAGCAAGGCGAAGATCCTTGTTGGTGAACGGATCAGACAAGACCTGCGAGACAAAGCAGAAGCGGTTGCCTGTGCCCTTGGTGCGGGTGATGTTGAGGTTCGGATCCTTCATCAGAAGGTCAACCGTGCGCGCATCCATGCGGTTGGCTGCATGAATTTCGCCTGACTGCAGCGCGGCGGTGCGTGCTGCAACGTCCTGAATGTTGCGGATTTCCACAGTGTCGAAATTTGCGCGGCCCGGCTTCCAGTAGTCGCCGCGGTTCTTGAATACGAGGCGCACGCCCGGCTCGAACGATTCCAGCGTGTATGCGCCGGTGCCGATCAGCTTGTTCCAGTCGGTGAAATCCTTTGGAACAACAATGACGTGGTAGTCGCCCAGAAGGTACGGGAAGTCGGCATTGCCGGACTTGAGCGTGATGGCGATTTCGGTTGGCGACAGGGCCTTGATGTCGGCAATCGGCTCAAGAATGCTCTTGGCAGGCGACTTGGACTCTGCAGTGCGGTGATAGCCGATCGAATAGAGAATGTCGTCTGCGTCAAGCGTCTTGCCGTTGGAGAAGGTGACGCCCTGACGGACCTTGAAGATCCATTCGACAGCGCCGGGCTTGGCTTCCCAGCTTTCAAACAGTTCGCCGCGCGGAACGCCCGTTTCGTCAAATTCGACGAGATTGTTGCAGACCGCCAGCGAGGCCGCGATCATGACCGAGTCGGCGTAGGTGGATGGATCAAGCGAGTCGGAGGCCGAACCGCCTTCCATGCCGATGATGAAGTTGCCGCCCTTCTTTGGCTCATCCGCGTGGGCGGAAGTCGTCCAGAGCATGTTGGCTGCAGGGATTGTCAGGCCGGCAAGCGCTGCCAGCTGGAGGAAGTCGCGGCGCGAAACCTGGCTCCTGGCAGCAAGCTTCTCGGCAAGTTTCAGTTTTTGTTCAAAGTCGTTCATAGACAGAGTGCTCCCATTTTTTGGCCGGTACCGCATTGCAATACAGATGACCGGCACTGTCAACAAATCATTGGGAAGTGCAGCCGCTTCACGACATGGTGAAGTTTTCGGCCTTTGTCCCCAATGGACGAGCGCCCTCAAATTCTTGGACCGGATCAGAACACGGAAGCGTCTCGTCCGGCATCTCTTTATGGCGCTTTGTATCCCCGCGCCTTTTGTATATTCCCGCAAACTTCAGGCAGGCTGCCCATAGGTAAAACCAAACGGAGATCAGGCCAAACTTGCTGCCCTGTGGCGACATTGAATGTGAGAATTGCGACGTTGGCGTCGTTTGCGCGATTTAGCTTGCGCCCTTGCGTCAAAAGCGTCAGCGCGGCCTGTCCGAATGGCCAAGATCACGCTCCGGCCAGACCACGTCGCGGACTTTCTGTTTGAGGACCTTTGCCTCCGGGAATCCACCGTCAGTCTTGCGGTCCCAGATGGGTGTGCCATTTGCCGATATCTCGAATATCCCACCCGTGCCGGGAATAAGCGTGACCTCGGCAAGGTCTTGCCCGAAAGTTTGCAACAGCTCCTGCGCCATCCATGCCGCGCGCAGCATCCAGTTGCATTGCGTGCAGTAGACAATGGTGATGCGCGGTTTGGCTTGCGTCATTTAGTTGAATTCCCGTCTGGACAAAACCGGAAAGGATGACCAGTTTCCGCCACGGGAAAATGGAAGCACATTCTGATGGAAAAACGCAAGCTTGGCACGACCGGCGTCGATGTCTCTTTGATCTGCCTCGGCACCATGACATACGGCGAGCAAAATACCGAAGCTGAGGGCCATGCCCAAATGGACCGGGCGGTGGATGCTGGCGTCAATTTTTTCGACACTGCTGAACTCTACGCCATCCCGCCCAAGCCTGAAACGCAAGGGCGCACCGAAGAGATCATCGGCACATGGTTTCAAGCGCGCAAGGACCGGTCGGACATTATCCTCGCCTCCAAGGTTGTCGGGCGTTCGGGCATGACATGGTTCCGCGACGACAAGTCCCAATCGAGGCTGACGCGCGCACAAATGACCGAGGCGCTGGACAAGAGTTTGAAACGTCTGAACACGGACTACATTGATCTTTACCAGATCCATTTCCCGGAGCGCCCGGTGCCGTGGGGCTCGACACCCACCAATTTCCGCGCCAGTGCGTTCAAGCCGCTCAGCGACGAGACCAGCATTGCCGAGCAGCTCGATGTGCTGGACGGCTTTGTCAAATCCGGAAAGGTGCGCTGGATTGGCCTTTCCAATGAAAGCCCGTGGGGCATGATGAAGTTCCTGGCTGAAAGCGACAGGCTCGGCCTTGCCCGCATCCAGTCGGTTCAGAACGCCTATAGTCTGGTCAACCGCATTTATGAGACCGGCTCTGCGGAAATCACCATGCGCGAGAACGTGTCGCTGTTGGCCTACTCGCCGCTGGGACAAGGTTACCTCACCGGTAAATACCGCAACGGCGCTTTGCCGGCCGGCGCGCGCAAGACGCTTTTCAACCGGCTGCAGCGCTATGAGACGCCGGGATCAGACGTCGCCTATGAAGCCTATTTCGCGCTGGCTGCCGAACTTGGCATTTCGCCGGCCACGCTGGCGCTGGCCTTCGTCAACTCGCGCCCGTTCCTGACATCCAACATCATCGGCGCAACGACCATACCGCAGTTGGAGGAATGTCTGGCCTCGGCGGATGTGACGCTGTCAGGGGAAGCACTGGCAAAGATTGACGCTATTCATCAGTTGCATATGAATCCGTGTCCCTAAGCGGATAATCTGCGGACTTCGGCGCTGCTCCTCATCCAGCCATCGACTGCCTTTTTGACTGTCCCTCACCTGCTTGCTGCGCAAGCTGTCCTCTCCCCGGCGGGGAGA
>JANPGC010000263.1:0-16099 GCA_031423755.1 Phyllobacteriaceae bacterium
ATCCCTTTTACGGAGAAAAAACAGCATGGCAGATAAAAAGAAGGAAAAAGAAGAGGGCGAAACCGAGCGCGAAGGCGCGCCGGACGGGCCGCTTCTCGACCTTTCGGATGACGCTGTCAAGAAGATGATCAAGGCTGCCAAGAAGCGCGGCTACATCACAATGGACGAGCTGAATTCGGTGCTGCCGTCTGACGAGACCGATCCGGACAAGATCGAAGACACGCTGGCGATGCTGTCCGGATCGGTCTCGTCCGACGGGAGCACCGAATTCAGCTCGTCCATGGTGATGTAGCCACGCTTCTTGGCGGCCTTGATCATCTTCTTGACAGCATCATCCGAAAGGTCGAGAAGCGGCCCGTCCGGCGCGCCTTCGCGCTCGGTTTCGCCTTCTTCTTTTTCCTTCTTTTTATCTGCCATGCTGTGTCGTCTCCGTAAAAGGGATTCGCGGGCCGAAAGAGCCGGGCGAAATTCGTCCGGTGTGCGGCGCTAGATTGCGAATATCCCTGTTTGCGTTAATGTGCGATTAACCTTGATTGCCGGATCAATCCCGCCAAAACGTGCGAACCTTGAGTGTTTCGCGCGAACAACAGGGGTGGCCCACATCCTTTGCATCAAGGCATGCCTTTTCCCGGCTGTCTGATTCCGTCATTCTTCGCGCCAGTCAAGCCGGTTTTCACGATTCGGGCAAAAAAGCGAATCAATTCTGCCCGTTTGCGCTGCCACGGCCGGATGAAACGCCAAATCCTTCGATCAATGCTTCCATACCCTGCGTGTTGCGCATCTGGGTCTGGACGTCGATCAGCCTTGCGTAATTCTCGTCAGTCGCATCATTGGCCAAAGCCAGTTCCGCAACTTTCAGCTCATCATGTAGTGTGCGTGAGAGATGGTGCAAGTGCAGCGCCTGCATGAAGGCTTCGCGGGCGTCGTCGATGGCGGCTTCGTCAGTCGCCACCCAGAGCCGGGCGCGGCGAACCATCAGGTCAACGGATTCGAGAATGCCGGGATGGCCCATAGCATCCAAACGGGTGGATATGTCGCTACGGGATGGCTCGCGCTGGTCGGCATGGGCGTCAAGGATTGCCGCCTGCAGTGCCTTGATTTCGGGATTGAGGAGATCAAGGCTTTCGAACAGGCCGAACACTTCTTCAACCAGACCCGGATGGTTGATGCCGATCAGAAGGATCATCGCCTCGCGCAAGGACGGCTGCGCCTTGACGCCGCGCACCAAGGCGGATCGCGCCAAACTGTCAGACACCGCGAGGCGCCCGCGAGCGGCGCTGCGCTCTGTACGCTGCTGATAATTGCCACCCTTTTGCTGGCCCTGCGCATTTCGCGTTGGTTTGCCGAAGAACGCATTTTGCCGCTCGCGCATGTCTTGGCTGTAATGGCGGCGCACACTTTCATCCTGAATGCGCGAGGTGATTTCACGAAGCCGCTGTTCCAGTTCCGCACGGCGTTCGGGCGTGTCATAGACCGCGCCACCAGTTTCACGCGCCCAGATCACGTCAATCAGCGGGCGGGCTTCGTCGAGCACCGCCTGAAACGCCTCCGGCCCCGATGCCTTGACCAGATCATCCGGGTCCTTGCCATCCGGGAGCATGGCAAACCGCATGGTCTTGCCGGGCTTGAGAAGCGGCAGGATCAGGTCCGCTGCACGCCACGCCGCCTTGGTTCCTGCCTGATCGCCATCAAAACACAGCACCGGCTCGGTCGCCAGTTTCCACAACAGTTCGCACTGCCGTTCCGTCAGCGCCGTGCCCAGTGGCGCGACGGCATTGGCAAAGCCCGCCTGCGCCAGAGCGATGACATCCATGTAGCCTTCAACTGCAATGACAGCGCCGCTGTCCTGCGCGCTCTTCCTCGCCTTGGCGTAATTGAACAGCACCTGCCCTTTGTGGAAAAGCTCCGTCTCCGGCGAGTTCAGGTACTTTGCTGGAACATCCTTCGACATGGCGCGCCCGCCAAACGCAATGGTGCGGCCTTTGGAATCCGGGATCGGAAACATGATGCGGTCACGGAAACGGTCGTAGGAAACCGGAATGTCATCGCCGAACACCACCAGCCCGCAAGCCTCGGTCTGGTCCTTGGCTATGCCCTTGCCCGCCAGAAATTCCTTCAACGCATTGCGGCTGTCAGGCGAGTAGCCAAGCCGGAACTGTTGTTGCGTCGCCGCCGACAGGCCGCGCTCGCGCAAATACGCACGAGCCTTCGCGCCATTGTTGGTTTGAAGCTGCTCCTCAAAAAACTGCGCCGCAAGCTCCATCACGTCAAACAGGCTTGCCTGCTCGCGTTCCCGCTTCTCCGCCTCCGCATCGCGCGCAGGCATTTGAACGCCGGCAAGGCCCGCAACGGTTTCGACGGCTTCAGGGAAGCTGAGTCCCTCAAGTTCAGTGAGAAACTTGAAGTGATCGCCAGACACGCCGCAGCCGAAGCAATGATAGCGGCCCTTGCGGTCCTCGCAGTGAAAACTCGGCGATTTCTCGCCGTGGAACGGGCAACAGGCCCACATGTCGCCGCGGCCGGGATTGGATTTCTTGCGGTCAAACGTCACCTTCCGCGAAACGATTGTGGATATCGGCACGCGATCGCGGATTTCGTCCAGGAATGTGGTCGGGAAACGCATGGGGTGAGCCTAAAGCATGGAAAGGCAAGAGTCAGCAAGGATAGATAGTGCTACGTTCAGACGGAGTGATTTGGGGAGCGGTTTGGTGACGCAGATGGCGTTTTCGGGACTGTGAATTGCTTAGCCGCCAAACTATAAACAGATGCGCGGCGCGGGCCGCAGCGAGAATGAGGCAGCACGAATTTGAGCGGGTCGCTGATACTATTAAACCTTGCAGGCGCAGTGGCACTGCTGCTCTGGGCGACACGAATGGTGCGCACGGGCGTTGAATCCGTGTTCGGCGCGAGTTTGCGCGACACGCTCGGACCCAAGCTGAAAAATCCGCTGTTTGCAGCCGTCTCTGGTCTCTTTCTCGCCATTCTCTTCCAAAGCGCAACCGCTGCGGGCCTGTTGATCTCAGGCTTTGCCGCGCAGCAATTGATCAGCGTCACCACTGGCATCATTGCGCTTTTGGGGGCTGACCTTGGCTCGGCCGTCACCACCAGGCTTTTGAGCTTCAATCTCCAGCCGCTAATTCCCCTGCTGATCGTGCTGGGCACAGCGTCCTACATGGCCACCGAAAACCGCAACTGGCGGCAGGCCGGTCGCATTCTCGTCGGCATCGGCCTGCTGCTTTTGTCGCTTCGCATGATCGGACAGGCGTCCGAACCGCTGCGCGAGAGCAAGCTACTGCCGGTGATCGTGCGCACCCTGTCAGGCGATGCGGCAATTGCATTCATTGTCGCGGCGGTTGTAACATGGCTGTTCCACTCGAGCGTCGCCGCTGTGCTTTTGATTTCAACATTGGCCGCCAAAGCGCTCATCCCGGTTGAACTCGGCGTTGACCTGGTGCTTGGCGCAAATTTTGGCGGCGCCATGATCGCCGCCGCTTTGACCCGTTCGGGAACCGCCGTGCAGCGCGCGGTCCCGATGGGCAATCTCATTTTGCGTGGTGTTGGGGCAATTGTTGCGGCCATAGTCGTTTCAAACTTCGTCTTGCCGCTGGACCGGCTTGGCATTGATCCCGCCCTGCAAATCATCCATGCCCACATCGTCTTTAATGTGCTGCTGCTTGCTATAGGCCTGCCGTTCGCGCCGATTGTCGGGAAACTGGCGCGCTATTGGACCGGGCTTGGCGCGGCGAAGTCGCCGCTGGAGCTGATCGACACGGAGGCCACCACCGCCCTGGAAGAGGCGGCGCTGACCTATCCCAAACAGGCCATCGCCAACGCCACCCGCGAAGTGCTGCGCCTGTGCGAAACCATCGACTTGATGCTGACGAGGGTGATTGACCTCTACAAGACGGCCACGCGCGACGACATCGCAGCGCTGGCGCTGCTCGACGACCGTGTCGACAAACGCCATTCGGCAATAAAGCTCTATCTCGCCCGCGCCACCGCCGCCGATATGACAGAAGCGGAGGCGATGCAGAGCCAGGAACTGGTCGCCGCCTGCGTCAAGCTCGAACAGGTCGGCGACATCATCGTGCGCAACATGTTGTTGCACATCCAGAAGAAGCGCGAGCGCAATCTGGAGTTCACTGTCGAAGGCTGGCAGGAACTTTGCGCCATGCATGCAGCCGTGCTGTCCAACGCCAAGTTGGCGTTTAACGTCATCGTCACACGCGATGTATCGACTGCGCGCATGCTGGTCGAGCAAAAGGACAAACTGCGCGACCGCGAGAAGGAAGCTGCGCAGAAACACTTTGAGCGCCTGCGCTCCGGCTCGCCGCTGTCGATAGAAACCAGCACGATCCACCTGGACACAATCCGCGACCTCAAGGACATCAACGCCCTGCTGGCCTCGCTTGCCTATCCGGTGCTGGAAGAAAGCGGATTGCTGCGGGGATCTAGGCTGAAGAAGGGGTAGGTATTTTTGCGGGCGGATCAGTTCTTTTGACCAGTCAAATCCGTACGCGGCGCGAGCTGCTGTCCGTCAAACACTTCGAGAATCTCGATTTCACCATCCACGATGCGGTAGGAAATGATGTAGGGCGATTGTTTCACCACGAGCTTGCGAACATCCGTCCGGTGCGTGGCACACCCAAATGGGGGTGATCTGCCAGTAAACTTACAGCGTGCAAGATCCGACGCGCAACCCCTTCTGCCGCAGTTAAACTGTGCTCGGCGATGTAGGTGCGAATTGCGACAAGGTCTTCAATCGCGAACGGCGACCAGATGATTTTCATAAACGCTGTTTGAAAACATCAGCTTTTGGCGCAGGAAGCTCATTGGCACCGCCCCAGCTTTTCAGCCACTCCGTCACCAAATCATGCGAGGTGAAGACACCCCTATCGGCCTCCAGAACGGCCTCATCAATCGCGCCAATCTGCCATTCATGCCGCTCGAGATATTCAGTCAAGGCCTCGGCAGCGAGGAACGAGCGCGAGCGCCTCGTCGACACCGAAAGCCGGTCGAGCCTGTCCTTCATCGCATCGGGAATGCGCAGGGATATAATGTTCTGGGACACGGTGCACCTGCGATGTAATTTAATGTATACATTGTAACCGACGTGCGCGGAGAGGCAAATCAGTCCGATGCAACGCGTATTGTGTCCAGGGCCTTGCCTAACCCTTCACCCAGCCTTTGGCCTTGAACACCGCCCAGATCGACATTGAATGCCCGCGTCCAAGGTCAAACTCTTCCTTGAGCAGGTTGATCAGCTCCGTCGCCTTCATGTCCGCCGCATAGACACCGCGTTCTTTGGCAAGCGCCAGAATACCATCCGGATCGAGACCTGTCTTGGCTTTCACGGCGTCGAGATAGGCCTGAAATGACATGGGTTTCTCCCTTTACCCCAGCAGCGCCTTGATCACGCCGCTCGCCTTGCCGAAATCCATCGAACCTGCATGGCGGGCACGCAACTCCGCCATCACCTTGCCCATGTCCTTGATGCCCGCAGCGCCTGTCTCGGCGATCACCTTGGCGATGGCCGCCTTTGCATCATCGTCTGACAGTTGCTGCGGCATATAGGCCTGGATGACGGAGATTTCGGCCTTTTCCTTGTCGGCCAGTTCCGGACGTCCACCCTGAATATAGACCTTGGCCGATTCCTCGCGCTGCTTCACCATCTTGGCAAACAGCGTCATCAACTCGCCTTCACTCGCTGCATCTTTGCCGGCGGTGCGGTTGGCGATGTCGAGATCCTTGATTGCCGACTGCATCAGCCGGATCGTGCCCAGCCGTTCCTTGTCGCCGGATTTCATTGCAGTTTTCATGTCGTCCGTCAGGCGCGCGCGCATGGTCTCTCATTCCCTGTGATTTGGCGCGGAACATAGGGATTTCGTGTGTCTCGCGCAATTGACCTTGCGCGACCGCTTCATTAAGGGACAAGCCTTAGCCAGACAGACTATCCGCCGGGGGGCAGATGCGAGCAATTCGCGTCACTGCCCATGCGTGCGCACGAACGAACGGAGAGCGCCATGACCACAACGCCACCATGGACCACTGCCAAGCCGACCGCCCTTCTGGTGCTGGCTGATGGCACGGTAATCGAAGGCAAAGGCTTAGGCGCGACCGGCGTGCGCGAGGCGGAGGTCTGCTTCAACACGGCGCTGACCGGCTATGAGGAAATCCTCACCGACCCGTCTTATGCCGGCCAGATCGTCACCTTCACTTTCCCGCACATCGGCAACATCGGCGCCAATGGCGAAGATATTGAAGACCTCCACCCTGCCCGCAAGTCCGGCGCAGTGGGTGCAGTCATCAAAGCAGACATCACCAACCCCTCCAACTACCGTTCCGCCGAGCACTTGGACGCTTGGTTGAAGCGCCGGGGCGTTGTGGCAATGGCGGGGATCGATACGCGTGCGCTCACAGTGCTGATCCGCGAAAAAGGCATGCCAAATGCCGTGATCGCGCATGATCCTTCTGGCAATTTCGATGTGGATGCTTTGAAAGCGCGTGCAAAAGCTTGGCACGGTTTGATTGATCTTGATCTGGCCAAGGAAGTCACGTCTGGACAAAGCCAAGTCTGGACCGAGTCTGACTGGATATGGAACGAAGGCTTCGGCGAAAATACCGCGCCGTCCACCCATGTCGTCGCCCTCGACTATGGCATCAAGCGCAACATCCTGCGCCTGATAGCGGGTCTCGGTGCCAAGGTCACCATCGTTCCGGCACATGCCAAAGCCGAAGACATTCTGGCGATGAATCCAGATGGCATATTCCTCTCCAACGGTCCCGGCGATCCGGCGGCGACAGGCGAATATGCAGTGCCTGAAATCCGCAAGCTTGTTGATAGTGGCAAGCCCGTATTCGGCATATGCCTTGGCCATCAGATGCTGGCGTTGGCGCTTGGCGGAACAACGGCCAAGATGCATCAGGGCCATCATGGAGCCAATCACCCTGTGAAAGACTTCACCACCGGCAAGGTCGAAATCGTGTCGATGAATCACGGTTTCTCGGTAGATGCCGACTCGCTGCCAGACGGCGTTGAAGAAACACACGTGTCGCTGTTTGACGGCACCAACTGCGGCCTGCGCCTCACCGGCAAACCGGTGTTCTCCGTGCAGCACCACCCTGAAGCCTCGCCCGGCCCGCAGGATTCGCACTACCTCTTCCGCCGGTTCATGAACATGATCCGCGAGCAGCGCGGCGAGGAAGCAATGGCAGAACGGGGCTGATCAGGAAACGATCCGGACCAGTTCAATCTTGTCCTTGATCTTGGCGAACGCATCGTCAAGCAGTGAGCGGTTTGGCACATCAAAGTAATGGTCGGCGTCCGTCGCGCAATCACGCAGCAAATTGCCTGTCACCACATTGGGCTCTTCCAACTTGATCGTATACACTTCGATGCCGACTGCCTTGGCATTCGTGCAAACGATCAGCGTGCGCGCGTTCATCGCATCAGTGATCTGGGCCGAACTCCCGCTGGCAATACCCAAGCGCCCATTCACCAGGTAGCCATAGCTTCCATATGACGAGCCAAGCGCATTCGGCAGCGGCCCGATGTTGTTCGTGCCATCCGTCAGAATGACCAGAATTTTGCGAGTGCCCGTTTTGCCGTACGCAGCGCCTTCATCAAACGGGAGTGTCGGCGACAGTGTTTTCCAGCCCCATGCCGCACCTTCAAGGATGTTAGTAGACCCTTGCGCGACAAGCGAATTTACTTTGGCTTTCAGCGACGGGTAGTTGTTCGTCAGCGCCGTTATCGGCTGGACGTCGCAGCTGAAATCCGGACCTTTGTTGACAGGATAGTTCCCGTAAAATGATTGTTGCGAATAGTCCGGAAACACCGGCGCCCAGAGGGCGGAGGCGGTGATTTGCTGATTGAACGTCATCGACTTGAACGAAGGCACATACACCGCGCCATAGCGCGCCATGCGCCCCTCGACAGTTCCGCTGCCAATCGGGTTACCCAAATCGGGCAAATATGAGTTTGGATAGCCTGCCACATTCGGCTCATCGCTGGCAAAAGATGGAACAAACAAGGTATGCGGGTTTGCCGGATTCGGCTCAGCATCGTTGACTCCATAGTCTATCCCGCCGACCACTGGACGGTGTTCCACACAGCCGGGCCAAGGCATGTTCAAATGCTTATAGAGTGCAAACCGGCTGACACCCGGATCAAGGTCAGACTGCGAAACCGGACTCTCGGCAAGGCTGTCGAGCCATGGCGCAGGTTGGCGTGTAACGTTGCCCATCGCATTATAGGCCGGGCCATACTGCGTCCCGACATTGACCATGCTTGAAAAGGGCACAATCGAGAATTTCAGAAGGCCGCGACCGGTATTTTGCGCGACCATCGTATCGATCATGCCGTTGACAGCATCCTTCATGGCGGCCAGTTTGCCGCCGGCCATTGATCCCGTCGTGTCAAGCGCCAACGCAATTTCGTAGTTCGCGTAGGCAACTTCAGTTCTTGCGCTCGCTTCAAGATCAACCTTGCGAAAGCCGAACACGCCTCCGAACGCCAGCGTCACCTTCGTGCGCGCGGTGACCGTCACTTGCTGGCCGCTGCGTGAGACATTCATCTGCGTAAGTTGCGGGTCGAAGTTCCCATCGACAAATGAGTCCGCAACGGCTTCGGCTTCAATGTCGTTTAGCTGGTCATTGCGGTTCGCAACGGCGATTGCAGCACTATCGACCGAGTTTTGAAGCTCAGTCCTGACACGAAGGATGTTGGTATAGTCAACAGCGAGCCCCGCAGACACGAGCAACGGCACCATAAGCAGCGCAGTTGTGGGCGCAAAAGCACCGGACCTGCCAAGAATGAACCGCCGAAACAACGTCATGATCGATGTTAACGCCCCGTTTTAGGACAAAATGGGCGCGGCAGCTTAATAACGGGTTATTCCGAACGGTCAGACACGTGATCCAAGGAAGAAAGTGATATCCTTGATTAATGATTGGCTAACGCCAAACACAATGCGGCACAGGCCATGGAATGCCGCCGTCGAGACATTGGCACAGGATCAGATATTGGCGTTGAACGTGTCGCAAGCATCCAACTTGCCGCTCTTTGCGCCACGGGCAAACCACTCCTGGCGCTGCGCCGACGTGCCGTGGTTGAACGAATCCGGGACGACATAGCCTTGGCTCATTTTCTGCAAACGGTCATCGCCGATTTTCTGAGCAGCATTGAGTGCTTCCTCAATGTCGCCGTCTTCCAACAACCCTTTTTGCGCCGTGAAATGTGCCCAGACACCGGCAAAACAGTCAGCCTGCAATTCGACGCGCACGGACATCTTGTTGGCATCAACCTCGTCCATTGACTGGCGCATCTGGTTAAATTTCGGCAGCACGCCGGTGATGTTCTGGATATGGTGGCCGACCTCGTGCGCCAGCACATAGGCCTGGGCAAAGTCGCCAGAGGCACCGAACTGGTTTGCAAGCTGGTCGTAGAACGACAGGTCAATGTACAGCTTCTGATCGCCCGGGCAGTAGAACGGACCGGACGCCGCCGATGCCATGCCGCAGGCCGATTGCACACGACCGTCAAACAGCACCATTGTCGGCGCAGGATACTTCTCCCCGTTGGCCTCGAATATTCCAGACCAGGTGTCCTCGGTCTCGGCGAGCACCGTCTTCACAAATGCCGTCATCTTGTCGTTGGTCGCTTGCGTGCGAGGAGCCGCCTGCTCTTGCGTAAAATTGCCGCCGAGTCCGCCGTCCGAGCCGGACAGAATCGCCGTTGGATCAATCCCGCAGGCCTTGAGCACGAAGAACAGCACCACCATAAGAACTATGGTTGAAAGCCCGCCACCGCGTGCCACGCGCATGCCGCCACCTGACGGCATCCGGAACCCGCCGCGCCCGATGCCTCCGGGCGAACCGCCTGAACCGTCGCGCTGATCCTCAACATTGTCGCTCTGGCGCCGTCCTTCCCACTTCATGAAGCGGTCTCCTGTCATCTCATGTCCCGGTAACCGGGTTACAGCACTAATGGCACGAAATAGCGCGCTCATTCAACACGCAACGCAAAGGACAGCCGACAGTTCCCCAAACACAAACAGGCCGCCTTGCGGCGGCCTGTCCGTACCGTCCTTGCCTAGCCCCAGATGGTATCGCATCCGGCCCCGGACGATGATCTGAAGCCCGCTGGACGAGCCTGTTCGATTACTTCGGCAGCAAGACGCGGTTGACGACGTGAATCACGCCATTCGACTGGTTCACATCGGCAATCGTCACCTTGGATGCGCCGCCGCTTTCATCAATGATGTAGATCGCGCCGTTCTTTACGGTCGCGCTCAGCGCGTCGCCACTCACGGCCTTGAAATTATAGGTGCCGCCATTGGCCTTGATGCGCTTCAAGAGCGTTGCACCGGAAAGCTTTCCGGAGACAACATGCGCGGTCAGAACCTAGGTCAGCGTGCCCTTGTTTTTCGGCATCAAAAGAGTGTCGACAGTCCCGGCCGGCAGTTTGGCGAAAGCAGCGTTAACAGGCGCAAACACAGTGAAAGGGCCGCTCCCCGAAAGAGTGTCAACCAGACCAGCGGCCTTCACGGCCGCGACCAGTGTCGTATGGTCCTTCGAGTTGACGGCGTTCTGGATGATATTCTTGCTTGAATACATGGGCGCACCGCCGACGGTCACAGTGCTGGCAAACGCTGGCGCAGACACCGAAGCGACCGAGCCGAAGGCGATCATTGTGGCAACAGATGCGCGGATAATTGTCTTGAACATTGAGTTTCTCCCGATTGAATTTCCGAAATTCGTGTGGGCCCCATCACATGGAACTTGATTGACAAACGGGCGGCCGCGTTTGGGAGTTTCACTGAACTCATCGATTTCAGAACAGCGATGTTCACGCTTTCGTGCGCCCTGCGTGATATGAACTCGCTACAGGAGCCCGTTCTGTTTTCATCTTAAAAAATTGGACCTTCGACGATCATGTGAATCCCGCACTTTTTGCCTTCCCCCCGCCCTGCAGTTCCCCTATAGAGCCCGCTTAGCCATGAAGAATTGACATGCGAACCCGACCGGACCTTTCCCGGTGCGGGCCGTTGCCACAAGAAAGACGCCCCCATGCCAAAGCGGACAGACATCAAGTCGATCCTGATCATCGGGGCCGGCCCCATCATCATTGGCCAGGCCTGCGAGTTCGACTATTCCGGCACGCAAGCCTGCAAGGCGCTGAAGGAAGAGGGCTACCGCGTCATCCTCGTCAATTCCAATCCGGCGACGATCATGACCGATCCGGAACTGGCCGATGCCACCTATATCGAGCCGATCACTCCCGAGGTTGTCGCCAAGATCATCGCCAAGGAGCGCCCCGATGCACTGCTGCCAACCATGGGCGGCCAGACCGCGCTGAACACCGCGCTGTCACTGCGCCGCATGGGCGTGCTGGAGCGCTACAATGTCGAGATGATCGGCGCCAACGCCGAAGCCATCGACATGGCGGAAGACCGTGCGCTGTTCCGCGAGGCGATGAAGCGGATCGGGCTTGAAACACCAAGATCCATGCTGGCCAACGCGACCGATGTGAAGGACCTTGACCGGCAGATCCACAAGGCCAAACGCGAGGAGATGAAAGCGCAGCACTCAGGCGCAGAGCTCGACACAGCGCTCGACCGGCTGGAGACCGAATGGCAGCTCGGCGAAAGCGACCGCAAGCAGAAATACATGGGCCATGCCATGGCGCTTGCCGCACAGGCGGTCGATTTCGTGGGCCTTCCAGCCATCATTCGCCCATCCTTCACCATGGGCGGCACCGGCGGCGGCATTGCCTACAACAAGTCCGAGTTCTTCGAGATCGTCACCTCCGGCCTTGATGCTTCGCCCACCACCGAAGTGCTGATCGAGGAGTCCGTGCTTGGCTGGAAAGAGTATGAAATGGAGGTCGTCCGCGACAAGGCGGACAATTGCATCATTATCTGCTCGATTGAGAACCTTGACCCGATGGGCGTGCACACAGGCGACTCGATAACAGTCGCCCCTGCCCTGACGCTGACGGATAAAGAATACCAGATCATGCGCAACGCCTCGATTGCGGTGCTGCGCGAGATTGGTGTTGAGACCGGCGGCTCAAACGTGCAGTTCGCCGTCAACCCCGCCGACGGACGCCTGATCGTTATCGAGATGAACCCGCGCGTCTCGCGCTCCTCGGCATTGGCGTCCAAGGCCACAGGCTTCCCGATTGCCAAGATCGCGGCAAAGCTGGCGGTCGGTTACACGCTGGACGAACTGGAAAACGACATCACCGGCGGTGCGACCCCGGCGTCGTTTGAGCCGTCGATTGATTATGTCGTCACCAAGATTCCACGCTTTGCGTTTGAGAAATTCCCTGGTGCGTCACCCGTGCTGACCACCGCAATGAAGTCTGTCGGCGAAGTAATGGCCATTGGCCGCACGTTCCAGGAATCGCTGCAGAAAGCCCTTCGCGGGCTGGAGACTGGCCTCACCGGACTCGACGACATCGAAATTCCGGGCATCGGCAAAGGCTCCGACACGTCCGACGACAAAAACGCCATCCGCGCCGCCATTGGCGTGCCGACGCCCGACCGGTTGCGCATGGTCGCCCAGGCGCTGCGGCTAGGCATGTCGGTCGAAGATGTGCACGACGGCTGCAAGATCGACCCGTGGTTCCTCGAGCAGATGAAGGGCATCACCGACATGGAGGCCCGCGTCAAGGAGCACGGGCTGCCGCAGGATGCGGAAAATTTGCGCATGCTGAAAGCGATGGGCTTCTCCGACGCCCGCCTCGCCGTGCTGACCGGCAAGAAGGCCAAGGAAGTCGCCTACCTGCGCAACGATCTGCAAGTGCACCCGGTGTACAAGCGCATCGACACCTGCGCCGCAGAATTCGCCTCGCCCACCGCCTACATGTATTCGACCTACGAGACGCCGTTCGCAGGCGAAACGCGCTCGGAAGCGCGTGTGTCTGACCGCAAGAAGGTGGTCATCCTTGGCGGCGGGCCGAACCGGATCGGCCAAGGCATCGAGTTTGACTATTGCTGCTGCCATGCCTCCTTTGCGCTGCGCGACGCGGGTTACGAATCCATCATGATCAACTGCAATCCGGAAACCGTGTCCACTGACTACGACACGTCCGACCGGCTCTATTTTGAGCCGTTGACAGCGGAAGACGTTCTGGAAATCCTGCGCGTCGAGCAACAGGCCGGAACCTTGCACGGCGTCATCGTCCAGTTCGGCGGCCAGACTCCACTTAAACTTGCCAACGCACTGGAAAAGGCCGGCATCCCGATCCTCGGCACTTCGCCGGACGCGATTGACCTTGCCGAAGACCGCGACCGTTTCCAGAAGCTGCTCACCAAGCTTGATCTCAACCAGCCAAACAACGGGATTGCTTACTCAGTCGAGCAATCCCGCATCATTGCATCCGAAATCGGCTTTCCGCTGGTCGTTCGCCCATCCTATGTGCTCGGCGGCCGCGCCATGCAGATCATCCGCGACGAAGGCGGGCTTCAATCCTATCTGCTCGATACCGTGCCCGGACTCGTGCCGGAGGACATCAAGGCCAAATATCCGAACGACAAGACCGGCCAGATCAACACCCTCCTGGGCAAGAATCCACTGTTGTTCGACAGCTACCTTAGCAACGCTACGGAGGTGGACGTGGATTGCCTGAGCGACGGCAAGAATGTCTACGTTTCAGGCATTCTGGAACATATCGAGGAAGCAGGCATCCACTCTGGCGACTCGGCATGCTCGCTGCCGGTGCACACGCTCTCCGACAAAATTGTCGATGAACTGGAGCGCCAGACCGCCGAAATGGCGCGCGCACTGAAGGTCGGCGGTTTGATGAACGTGCAGTTCGCCATCAAGGACGACGTGATCTACGTGCTCGAAGTCAACCCGCGTGCATCGAGGACGGTGCCTTTCGTTGCCAAAACCATCGGTCTTCCCATAGCAAAAATCGCCGCCCGTATCATGGCAGGCGAAACGCTGGATGAGGCAGTGGCCGCCTATGGCGTGCAGGTCAATTCTCGAAACCTTGGCCACATCGCCGTGAAAGAAGCCGTATTCCCCTTCGCCCGCTTCCCGGGCGTGGATACGCTGCTCGGCCCCGAAATGCGCTCCACCGGCGAGGTCATGGGCCTCGACCGGGATTTCGCCCTCGCCTTTGCCAAGGCACAGCTTGGCGCAGGAGTAGAACTGCCGCGTTCAGGCACACTGTTCGTATCCGTCAAGGACGAGGATAAGGCCGGCGTGTTGCCCGCGGTGAAAATGCTGTCCGACAGCGGTTTCAAGGTGATGGCCACCAGCGGAACGCACCGCCACTTGGCCGAAAACGGCATCCCGGCGATCAAGATCAACAAGGTCATGGAAGGCCGTCCCCACATCGAAGACGCCATCCGCAACCGTCAGGTCCAGCTGGTGTTCAACACCACCGACGGCGCCAAGGCCGAGTCCGACTCCAAGTCACTCCGCCGCGCCGCGCTGATGCAGAAGGTGCCCTACTCGACGACGGTGGCCGGATCGTTCTCGACCGCGCAGGCAATCGCCGCGTTGAAGAGCGGGAATTTTGATGTGACGCCGCTGCAGGATTATTTTTGAGTTCCCAAATCCGCACCTTGAGTTTGGTATCATTATTTGATACCACTTCTTATGAAGCGAAAGCACGCTGCGACCTTGGACCTGATTTTTGCCCGACCTGTGAGCGGGTCGGTCAAATGGCAGGATATCGAAGCGCTGTTTGTGGCCTTGGGCGCGGAAGTGAGCGAACGCGAAGGACCGCGTATCGGTGTGTTTCTGTTCGGTGAGGTGAGAGTCTTTCACCGGCCGCACCCCAGCCCGGACACCGACAAGGGCGCAGTATCAAGCATTCGCAAATGGCTTGAGAGCCACGGAGTGCGGCCATGAAGAACATCATCGAAATTGATGGCCACAAGGCGATCATTTCCTTCGACCCGGACATCAGCCTGTTCCGCGGCGAGTTTCTCGGCTTGAACGGCGGCGCGGACTTTTACGCCTCGGATGTCGCCGGGCTGCGCGATGAAGGCCGCAAATCGCTCGAAGTCTTCATCGAACTCTGCCGGGAAAAGGGCATCGAGCCCAAACGCTCTTTCTCCGGCAAATTCAATGTCAGGCTGTCACCGGAGCTTCACGAAGCCGCAGTCGTCGCGGCGGCGACCGAGCATAAGAGCCTGAATGAGTGGGTGGCCGAGGCAATTGCCGACGCGGCGCATGCGGCCTAGTTTGCACAGCAACCACTGAACGGCTTGGCCTGTAATAATTTCAAAGACCATAGTTGACTCTTTTCAAGCATCTTGTATTTATCCATTCAGTTAATTAACCAATCGGCTAATCAATGCCCCTCGACCCGCTGTCCGAAACCCTTTCCGCCCTCGCCGACCCGACCCGGCGGGCAATATTGGCGCGGCTTTCGAAGGGCGAGGCGACGGTCAATGAACTCGCCGAGCCGTTTGCGATGAGCCTGCCGGCGGTGTCCAAACACCTGAAGGTGCTGGAGCGCGCCAAGCTGATTTCGCGCAGCCGCAATGCCCAATGGCGGCCGTGCAAGTTCGAGCCCGAACCATTGAGGAAATTGGATGGCTGGCTCGACGAATACCGCGAGCTTTGGGAGAGCCGCCTCGACCGGCTTGAGGACTATCTCCGCGAGATCCAGTCGAATGGCGAAAAGTGAGATTAAATTGGAACCACCCCGAACGGCATGAATTGAACGCGCAAGACCGGACAATAGGAGAAGCAAAATGACAATCACCGTTGAAACCGTAGTGAAAGCCCCGCTGGCCGAAGTCTGGCGCGCCTACACGACACCGGAAGACATCATCAAATGGAACGCCGCGTCCGACGACTGGCATACGACCAAGGCCACGGTTGACCTGCGCGAAGGCGGCGAATTCTCCTCGCGCATGGAAGCCAAGGACGGCAGCTTCGGCTTCGACTTTGCCGGGACGTACACCAAAATCGTCCCGCAAAAGCTGATCGAATATGCCTTCGGCGACCGCGCAGCGACGGTCGAATTTGTCGATGCCAAGGATGCGGTCACGGTCCGCGTTGCGTTCGATCCGGAGACAGAAAACTCCATCGAAATGCAGCGCGGCGGCTGGCAGGCGATCCTCGACAA
>JANPGC010000264.1:0-2584 GCA_031423755.1 Phyllobacteriaceae bacterium
ATCCGGCTCAGGATCGGCCTGCGCAAAGTCGGCGGCATCTGCAACGATATCGCGCACATCCTTGTCGATGGCCTTCAAATCATCCTCGCTCGCCCATTTGTTGGCCAGCAGCCGCTCGCGCACCTGTTCAATGGGGTCGCGCTCAGAGCGCATTTTCTGCAGCTCATCCTTGGAACGGTATTTTGCCGGATCGGACATGGAGTGGCCGCGGTACCGGTAGGTCTTCATTTCCAGAATGATCGGGCCGTTGCCGGAGCGGCACCAGTCCAGCGCCAGTTCGGCTGCGGCCGCGACAGCTCGCACATCCATGCCGTCGACTTGAATTCCGGGAATTTTGAACGACGCACCACGGTGCGAAAAATCCGTCTCGGCGGATGAACGATGCACCGCCGTGCCCATGGCATACTGGTTGTTCTCGATCACATAGATAACCGGCAGCTTCCACAGCGAGGCCATAT
This sequence comes from Phyllobacteriaceae bacterium, assembly GCA_031423755.1. Taxonomy (GTDB): domain Bacteria; phylum Pseudomonadota; class Alphaproteobacteria; order Rhizobiales; family Rhizobiaceae; genus JANMEX01. The sequence continues at coordinate 459 of JANPGC010000264.1, forward strand.
TGAAGCTTTCGTAGACCTGGCCTTGGTTCGATGCACCGTCGCCGAAATAGGTCATCGAGACCCTGCCGTCGCCGCGATAGTGGTTGGCAAATGCGAGGCCGGTGCCGAGCGCTACCTGGGCGCCGACAATGCCGTGGCCGCCATAGAAGTTCTTCTCTTTCGAGAACATGTGCATGGAGCCGCCCTTGCCTTTCGACAAGCCGTTCCGGCGTCCGGTCAACTCTGCCATGACGCCGCGTGCAGACATGCCGCACGCCAGCATATGGCCATGGTCGCGGTATGCGGTGATCAGCTGGTCGCCATCCTTGGCCGCAGCCTGCATGCCGACAACAACGGCCTCTTGGCCGATATAGAGATGGCAAAAGCCGCCGATGAAGCCCATGCCGTAAAGCTGGCCGGCCTTTTCCTCAAAGCGGCGGATCATCAGCATCTCGCGATAGACCGCGAGCTCCTGCTCTTTCGAGAAAACCTTGGGTTTAGGTGTAACCGGTGCGTCTCCCGCCGCCTTCGCAACGGTGGCTTTTTTTGCCCGAACTGCCATATCTCACTCCCTGAGGCGGCTGCCTTTATGTGAGGAAAGCATAGCAAAAAGCTCACGTCGCGCAAGTCACCCAATCGGGCAACTGCCATGCGTCTAGCGCATTGTATTAACGCGGGAATTCAGTGATTAACTGAAAGTCAGTTAATTGTTCAATTTTGGTCTGAGCTGCGCAAAACAGTGAGGTCGCGCGGTTGTGTGTAATTCAGCGCGCGGCGGGCCTGTTCGTCGAGCATGTCGCGCTCGACCTTGTCATCCTGCAGCAACGCGACCTGCCGTTCAAGCGACTGCCGCACACGAGTCAATCTTTCCAGCTCTACGGCCAAATCAGCCTTCTGCTGCTCCATCCGCTCGCTCGAATAGAGGCCGAAACTGCCGTGTAGTGCATGAAACCCAAAATAGCCGAGGCAGACCAACGTCAGCAGCGGCAACACAAAGCGGCTGCGGCGGGTTCTCTTGCGTTGACGTGTCCACATGATCTTTTCCCGATGAAGATGACACTATGTGCCACGATCATGCTTAACCACGGGTTACGCACACATCTGAAAATCGCAGGCTTTCATCTCCCCACGTGCGTGTCGCTGCCAAACCGGGCACGATCATACCGCCACCTGCTTACCTTGGCGGGATGCAGCCTCTTCACAAGGCGCCAATTGCAGAGATGATTTCGCCAATTTTTGCGTCGAATTTTGTGAGATCAAACCTTTGCGGGTCATCGTGTCCGCCAGATATGCCAGAATCAAGCACCGCGTGAAATCCAGGCAGCAGCCACTCGCCACCTCTGGTGCTGGCCACAACATAAGCCAGCGCCAAGCGTTCGTACTGAATTTCGGTAAAACCCACATCGGGCGCGAACTGATCGTTTCCGTTGGCACCGGCCGGATTCTCCCGGCGTGGCTGAACCATCTCTACATGGATAAACAGGCCGCGCGAGCGCGTTCCTGCGAAATTGGTCTCAAGCCTTGTCGCCCGCCAGCGTTTTGAAAACGGGTGACCTACCAGCATGTCGCCACGCCGGTTGATGAAAAGATGCGCGACCGAATTCGGCCCGGCGTATCCTGAAAGTCTGTTGACACTGTTTGAGGTGTCTATGTCTGACGGAAATGCTGCCACATTCCCAAGAAAGGGAGCGCTCGTGTCGTGAATGACAAAATAGCGCGCAGATTGACCTGCGCTGTTTTGCGCCAACGCAGCATCAAGACTGCCGCCGATCTGTTCTTCCGTAATATTCAGCGTCGCAAGAAAGGCCCGCACCTTGGTGCGGGGCAGATTTGCGGAAGTTCCGACGATTGTTTTCAACGTGGACGGCAATTCAGAAAGTGCAGTCCCAAGATTTCCTGCAATCTTGACCGGACGAAGCAAACATTTTGCAGCCTCTTCGGCGGTCCCGTGAAACTTGAGCGTCACTCCGTCGAATTTGCAGAGTCCGGAGGTCGCCGCCTCGCTGCCTTCAAAGGCGAATGCCGTTATGGCAAGCGCCAACGCCCATAGGAGCTGTTTGTTTGCCATGACGTTCACTCCCTCTAACTATTGCTGGAACTGATTGAGAAAACTCAGAGCCTTTTCGCTGGCCAACTGTCTGGAGACT
>JANPGC010000265.1:0-7008 GCA_031423755.1 Phyllobacteriaceae bacterium
CCGCGACTTCGACCCGGCCAGCTGCTTCTTGACCTTGACCATATCCGCCACCGGAATGCCCTCGGTGATGCAAACGATCAGCTCCATTTCAGCCGAAATCGCCTCCGCAATGGCATCAGCCGCAAACGGCGGCGGCACGTAGATGGCAGTCGCCGTCGCGTCGGTCTTCTGCTTGGCTTCGAGCACCGTGTCGAACACCGGCAGGCCGGTTTCGGCATGGTTGTGCCCGCCCTTGCCCGGCGTCACCCCGCCGACCATCTTGGTTCCATAGGCTTGCGCCTGCTGGGTGTGGAATGTGCCCTGTGCCCCGGTCAGGCCCTGGCAGATGACTTTTGTGTGGGTGTTGATGAGGATGGACATGGGTCAATGTGCCTTGAATGGATTGATTACTGTGACGGAGCCGTATTTCTGGCCATGACTGAGGTCTTCGGTGTAGAGGATCGGCGCGCCAAGCCGCTCAGCGGCAGCGATGACTGCGCCATCGAAATAGTTGATTTGATAGCGCCGCGAGAATTCGACGCCTGATCGAACAAGATCGGCATCGACTGGCACGACAGGGAAAGCTTCCAGCGTGGTGAGCCAAGCGTCGATGTCCGAAGGCCTGAGAGGCACGGCAGTCTTTCCGGGCTTTGTGACATTGACGTAGAATTCTGCGAGAATCTGCCCCGAGAGACCGAACTCCTGAGTCGCGATGATTTCGCGCGCGATGGCTTGCTTGAAGCGTTCATCCGGTTTTGCGACCGCTGCGTAGATCAGAATGTTCGTGTCGAGGAAGCAGTCGATCCTCATAAAGCTCCTCCCGGTTCCACTTGAAGTCAGGCCCCAACTGCGCCGTCGACTCATCAATCAGCCGAAGCAACCCTGCGCGCGCTTCTTCCCTGCGTGCATGATCATCGACCACGTTCTGCAGGTGCGTGCGCACCATCGCATTCACCGTCGTGCCTTGCCGCTCGGCAAAGGCTCGCGCGCGCTCCAAAACGTCTTCATCAATCGAAAGCGTGATGTTCTTCATCTCTGTTCTCCACACATATTCACACAGTAATTATATGTGTGAATATGTGTAATTTCAACGCCGGCCCATAAGCCGACCGGTGCGTGAAAGCCGGGCTTGGTGTTGGTAAGCGTGAACATTTCCAAATTTCTCCTAGATGCCGGGCTAAGCAGCCTGATACCGGGTATTACGGACATGACTTGATTGCCGTCTTGCAACTAGGGCGACTACCAGCGCAGAAAGCGTAGAGGCCACAAGAGAGACATAGAACATCACGACGCCGAACGCAGTGTTGATCTCCTCGTATGGGCACTCACCTTCGTCGTAGTCGTCACAATCCGGAATGCCAAAATATGTAGCCGCCGGCAAAAACAACAGAGCAGCAACAACAAAAGCTCTGGCACATGCCGTCACAATCCAATGTCTGTCGCGAGCAATCTTCAGGGCACCCAAACATATTAATATTTGGGCTGCAGCCTGTATAATTGCGCCGATCACCAACATACCCATCTAGTTTGCTCTAACAGCCTTCACAATTTTCTGCGCCGCGTCATCGAGATCATCGGCCGGAATGACATTCAGCCCGCTCTCGCGGATGATCTGCTTGCCAAGCTCAACATTCGTCCCTTCAAGCCGCACCACCAGCGGCACGGTCAATCCAACCGTCTTCACCGCCGCGATCACGCCGTTGGCGATGATGTCGCATTTCATGATGCCGCCGAAGATGTTGACGAGGATGCCTTTGACCTTCGGGTCCGAGGTGATGATCTTGAATGCCGCCGTCACTTTTTCTTCCGAAGCGCCGCCGCCGACATCGAGGAAGTTAGCCGGCACTTCGCCGTAAAGCATGATGATATCGAGCGTTGCCATGGCAAGACCGGCGCCATTGACCATGCAGCCGATCGAGCCGTCGAGCGCGATGTAGGCGAGGTCGAATTTCGAAGCTTCAATTTCTTTGGCGTCTTCTTCCGTCTCATCGCGCAAGGCGACAATTTCCGGATGGCGATAGAGCGCGTTCGAGTCGAAATTCACCTTGGCATCAAGGCAGTGGATGTTGCCCGCCTTGGTCAGGATCAGCGGATTGACCTCCAGCATCGCCATGTCCTTGTCGACGAAGGCCTTGTAGAACTGGCTGGCGATCTTCGCCGCCTGCTTGGCCTGGTCGCCGGAAAGGTTCAACGCCTTGGCAATGGTGCGGCCATGGTGCGGCATGAAGCCGGTGGCCGGATCGACATCGAATGTGATGATCTTTTCCGGCGTGTCATGCGCCACTTTCTCAATGTCCATGCCGCCTTCGGTCGAGACGACAAAGGCCACATGCGACTTCTCGCGGTCGACCAGAAGCGACAGGTAGAACTCCTTGTCGATGTCCGAACCGTCCTCGATATAGAGCCGGTTGACCTGCTTACCCGCCTCTCCGGTCTGGATCGTCACCAGCGTGTGGCCGAGCATTTCCGTGGCATGGGCTTTGACTTCATCAATCGAAAACGCCAGCCGCACGCCACCCTTGGCATCAGCCGGCAGTTCCTTGAACTTGCCCTTGCCGCGCCCGCCCGCATGGATCTGGCTTTTGACCACATAGAGGGGTCCCGGCAACTGCTTCGCACCAGCGACCGCTTCCTCAACTGTCAAAGCCGCATACCCAGCCGAAACCGGCACGCCAAATTCTTTCAGCACGGCTTTCGCCTGATACTCGTGGATGTTCATCAGGATGTCTCCGGCTTACTTTTTCAAATTCGGCGCAATGGTGATGCAGGCTTCGCAGAGCGAGGCGACGGACGCGACGGACTTTTCGAACAGCTTTTCTTCCGCCTTGCTGAAATCAAGCTCGATGATCCGCTCGACACCGCCCGCACCGATCACCACCGGCACGCCGACATACATGTCTTTGACGCCGTACTGGCCGTTGAGATAGGCGGCGCAGGGCAGCACGCGCTTCTTGTCCTTGAGATAGCTCTCGGCCATCGCAATCGCCGAGGATGCCGGGGCGTAATAGGCCGAGCCGGTCTTGAGGAGGCCGACGATTTCGCCGCCGCCCTTGCGGGTGCGCTCCACGATGGCATCCAGCTTTTCCTTGGTGGTCCAGCCCATTTTGATCAGGTCTGGCAGCGGAACACCGGCAACAGTCGAGTAGCGGATCATCGGCACCATGTCGTCGCCATGGCCGCCGAGCGTCATCGCCGAAATGTCCTCGACCGACACCTTGAACTCTTCCGACAGGAAATATTTGAACCGCGCCGAGTCGAGCACGCCCGCCATGCCCACCACCATGTTCTTCGGCATGCCGGAGAATTTCTGCAGCGCCCAGACCATCGCATCGAGCGGGTTGGTGATGCAGATGACGAACGACTTCGGGGCATATTTCTTGATGCCCGCACCGACCTGTTCCATCACTTTGAGGTTGATGCCGAGGAGATCATCGCGGCTCATGCCCGGCTTGCGCGGCACACCGGCAGTGACGATGCACACATCTGCGCCCTCAATGCCCTTGTAGTCATTGACGCCGACGAGGCGCGAGTCGAACCGGTCAATCGTCGAAGACTGCGCCAGATCGAGCGACTTGCCCTGCGGAATGCCCTCCGCAATGTCGAACATGATGATGTCGCCAAGGTCTTTCAGCCCCGCCATATGGGCGAGCGTGCCGCCGATCATGCCGGAACCGATGAGTGCGATTTTGTTGCGGGCCATGCCTGAATTCTCCGTGGGACCAAGTAAACCTGACACCGCAAGGAACCGATCCGTTGAAATCCAACCCGGATTTCGGCAAGATCAAACACTCTTTCCGCACGGTATTTTTCGCGGATTCCCTAGGAGTAATCCCAAAAAAACACAAACGGTTTTTTCGGGATCAATGATTTCAATCGGTTAGATTGCTTTTGATTTACGTAAGCGTCAATCAAATTTGAGCAATAGACGCTCTTTTCTATGCCGGAGCAAGTGCCGCAGCCTTCTGCCGCCGCTTCTCCCATGCCGCCAGCCACTCAACGCTGGTCATCTCGATGAGGCGCGACGACGTCCTTGCAAATTCGCCGACTTTCAGGCCTGCGGGGACACGGTAGATGTCGTCCGGCGGGTTTGCGGCGGACAAAAACAACCTGTTACCACTGTCGTAAAGCACGTCGATCAGAATGATGAAGCGCTTGGCCTCGTTGCGCTTGGAAAACTCCAGCGTCGGCACATGGTCGATGAAAATCGTGCCATAGCGGCTGGCGAGCTCGAGATAATCCGCCGCGCCGAGTGGCTTGGCGCAGAGATCATCAAAGGAAAACCGGGCGCAGGACGGGCTTGCCAGCGGAATGTCGAAATTGTGGCCACGCACGGTAAGGCGAACCGGCTGGACTGCCTCATGCGCGGTGGCCAGCGCAAAGGCCTCGTCCATCGCATCATCGGCCTTGGCCCCGAGCGGCGTCTGGTAAGCGGCGAAGTGCGACAGCTTCTCGCGGCGGTAATCGGTTCGCGAATCAAGGTCCCATACATCGCAATTGGCCTTCAACAGGCCAATAAAAGGCAGAAACAGGTCGCGGTTGAGCCCGTTGAGATAGAGCTCGTCGGGAATAACGTTCGACGTGGCGACCAGCACGACGCCTTCCTCGAACAGCGCCTTGAAAAGGCGCGAAAGAATCATGGCGTCGGCAATATCAAGCACGTGGAACTCGTCAAAGCAGATCAGGCGCGCTCTTGCCGCCAGATCGCGCGCCACCGGCGGGATCGGGTCTTCCTCGCGCGTTTCGCCGCGCTTGTAAGCCTGACGATGCGCATGGATGCGTTCGTGCACATCGAGCATGAAGGCAAAAAAGTGCGCCCGGCGCTTCAGCACAACAGGCGCAATCTCATAGAACCAGTCCATCAGCATGGTCTTGCCGCGTCCGACAGCGCCATGGACATAAAGGCCGCGCACCGGCGTTTGCGGATTTTTGCGTGCAAAAATCCAGCCGAGCGCCGACGATTTCATGCCGGGTTTGGCACCCGCTCCGGATTGGTCCAGTGCAAGGATAAGCCGGTCAAGCCGGTCCGCAAGCGCCCGCTGGGCAGCGTCAGCCTCAAGCGCGCCCGAGCGGGCACGGCGCTCATACAGAGCCCGAACGGACGGCAAGTCTCCGATATCGGCCGCCATGCTTTTACCTGACTGGGAGTAGGAAATCGGCGGGATATCTCCCGCCGCAATGTCATTGGCGTCAGCGGCTGAGGCTGACCGGCGTGCCGCCGGTCGTCTGGCCATCGAATTTGCCGGGTGAGGACTGGTAAAGCGTTGCGAGCTTGCCGCCGGTCTCATCGTAGAAGACCAGCTGCTTGCCGGCGACATTCCACGATTTCACATTGCCCATGTCACCCGGGCATTTGAGCGGGCCGGCGCGGAAGCCTTGGCCATATTTGGTCTGCGGTGTGGCCACCTTGCAGGATTGGCCAGCTGTGTTGACGCTCCAGACCCCGGCGACACTGCCAATGGTCACATCCGGACCGGAAGCCGAGGCAATCTGCGTGCCAGCGTCAGGTGCAGTTCCTCCCGGCGCTACGGGAGCTGCAGGGAACTGGGTGCCATCGGTGAGCGGTGCGGTCGCGGTGACCGGTGGCGGTGATGATGGCGCAGGCAGTTGGCTTTGCTGCACATTTCCTGCGGGAGCCGCAGTGATGGGCTCATAAGTGGTGTTGATGCCGCTGATGCGGTCGCTACGGCAGCCTGCCAAAAGCAATGTGGTCAGTGCAACGGTGGTCAGGCTGACCTTTAATATCCGCATTTCGACAATCTCCCCAAGCGCCTGTCAGCGGAACTTTTGCGCTGCAGCGAAATGATGTTGGCAGAATAAATGGCCAAGTTGTGACAAATGCAACCCGAAACGGCAATTATCCGGCATTGGAGGCCATTTTGCTGTTGCGCTGTTGCAACAATGTGGCGGGTCTGCGGCAAATTGAGCATGCGAGGTGGCCAGTTTCTCAGAATCACTTCGGCTTTAGCGACGCAGCCACATTTCTGGAGACTGCTTCGCCCGACAGACGCGCACCGCCGCAGGTCTGGATCAGCGGTCCGGCAAGCGCTTCTCCGGCAAAATGGATGCGGCCATCGACCGGTTCGGCCAAAATATCGCGCGCCTCGGCCCTGCCCGGTCTGGCAGCCGCATAGGCACCGCGCACAGTGGGTTCAGCGCCCCAATTGGTCATCATCGAGCGGCCAACAGACTTGCGGACATCCGAGCCGAAAATGCCGGCGAGCCGATCAATCGCAAAATCCCGCGCCGCCTGTTCGCCCGCAACTGACAGTTCCCACGCAAAATCGCCGCCGACAAAGCCGACCATCAGGTCAGTATCGAACGGAAAGCACAGAAAATACATGTCATGGCGTGCTGGGCGTTCGATCAACAAATCTTCAAACGGCTTCAAGCCAAGCCGGACACCCGAAATTTCAAGCGGTATTTTCGTCAGCATGCCCATCGGCAGGTCAAAGAACGAGTCTGTATAGCGCGCTGGCAATTCCGGATTGAACTCGATGTCACCAAAGGCAAGCACGCCCGTTGATACGGTGATGATGATCCGGTGGCAGCCGATTTTGCCACGCGGCGTCTCGACAGCAATCCGCTTGCCGGACCAGTCGATTCGCTTGACGGGGGTGCTGAGCTCCAACTCTGACGATCGGGGGCAGGCGGCAAGTGCCCCCAATCGTCAGAACGGCCAAGCTCAAGCTAGACTCGGAAGCGCCCCGAACGCGGCGATTGTCGCGTCAGACCAGAGTCGCTCTCCTGCCCCTGGCAGCTGGCAGCTGGCGGCCAAGACGGGGGTGCTGCGCAGCGGCCGTTCGCTGAAATTCCCTGTTACGAGCGTTAGGGAATTCGGCTTACGACGTGGCTATTTGGATGCTTTTTCAGACACTTGGTAGAGCGCTGGCGCGCCAGGTTCCGCACGCGCGACGAAATTCCCTGTTCTTTTCGCTGTTCTCAGGGAAAATTCCGCGGAGACGAGTTCGCCGGGACTGCGTGCACCACCACCCACTCCTGCCGAACCGACTGTTGGAGACCGAGTACTTT
>JANPGC010000266.1:0-17657 GCA_031423755.1 Phyllobacteriaceae bacterium
ATCGAGGGCAAAGCCCCGCTGGACCGGCTGGAGCGGCTTGCGGGCACGCTTGAGAAGGAGACCTACCGCACTATTCGCGACGTGCTGATCACTCTTGGCGCAATTTGCGCGCTGGCGATCCTTCTGTCGCCTTCAGTGGTCAGCTGGATTGGCCTGAGATACGAACAGCTTGGCGTTTTGCGACTGGGCTTACTGGCTGCCTTTTTCCAGTTTATGTTTCTTGCTTGCTCATCAATCGTGCTGTTTCTGGACCGCCAGGCAGCATTTTTGGCGCTTCAACTGGTGTTCTTCGGGTCGCAGACGCTGTTTACGCTCATGTCAATTCATCTAGGCCGGCACTATTTTGGATTTGGCCATTTGCTTGCATGCGCGTTGAGCGCGGTTATCGCCGTTGCCGTACTTGAGCGCACGCTCAGAATGATCATCTATCTCACCTTTGCCGCCGCCCATCGTAAGGCTGGCCGCAACCATGCTCTGGCCGTGCCACAAGGGAAGGCCGCACCGCGCGTGATCGGTCGCGAACTTGAGGAAGAAAGCCGTCTCGTGCTTCCGCCTATCCAACCCGGGCCGCTGCTGCGGCCCTGAAACATGCATTGGAGCAAGCCATGTCAAAACATTTGGTCAAACGTGAAAACATAGAGCGGACAGGTTCACCGCGTTATTTATCGCTGGCGGTGGTGCTATTGATGGCCGGATCCGCCATGGTCTCAGGCGTGCGTGCAGCGCAAATGGACTTAACCATCGCAACTGGCTCCTCTGCCACTCCAGTTGGGAAAGCCGATATGATCGGTCTGGCGGCGGAAGCGCTGCCTTTGGCAGGCAAGAAAGGCGTCGACACCGTCACTTCGCCTGAGGCCCGCGCGGACGAACTCATGATCGGCGATAAGATTCAGGTCAGCTTTTTTGAGCAGCTTGATCTCGGCCAAGCGGCCGACGCAGGCATGACTGCCGACATAAGAACATTCTACCAGAGGCTCGACCTGACAGGAGAACATGTTGTGGAGGCGGACGGCTCGATAAACATTGCCCTGCTCGGCCGGTTCACAATTGGCGGCATGACCTCAGATGAAGCACAGCTCAAGATCATCGAGGGCTATCGGAGCGTTATGGGCAAGTCAGGGGAAGTAAGCGTCAAAATTGTGGACAGAAAGCCGATTTTTGTCACCGGCATTGTCAAAGCACCAGGCTCATTCCGCTATGAGCCCGGCATGATCACCGGGCAGGCAATCGCGCTTGCAGGCGGCTACGATCGGCCTGCGGAGGCGACTTCGCGGCTTTTTGAGTCACAACGCGAACGTGAACGGCACGCCCAGGCATCCGACCGTCTTGAAAGACTGCTTGCCAAGCGCATACGCCTCGTACGCCAGCGTGACTTGCTAAAAGATCCCGATGCAAGAACAGACAAGGAAGCGCCGGATGAAGCAGACGGATTCAGCATCTCAATGGAGAGCGAAATGAGGCTGCTGGACGCCGAAATGTCAGCGCGGTCAGGCGAGGTGACGCTTGAGCATGCCAAACTTTCCAGCGCAAGCGAGCGACTCAACGCGCTCAAGAAATTTTCCGAAATCGTCGGGAAGCAGATAGGCGTCCGCTCTGAGCGCATGCGCGTGCTGCAAAAGCTGCAAGGCAGCGGTATATCAACACTCGAGGTTCTCTGGAACGCGCAAAAGGAAGTGGCCGACCTTCAGATGCAGGAGGGGCAGTTGGCGGCGGAGATAGTTTCAACTGAGAACAGCATCGTACAGAGCGAAGCTGAGGCGCTCATGAACAAGTCAAACCGAAATGTTGCCGTGGAGCGCGAACTCGCCGCTGTCGAAGAGGAAATCAACACCCAGAAGAATGCCGTGGACGCATCGGAGGCGATGATAGAGGCGCTTGAGACAACTGCCGCAGGCGCACAGAACGGCGCGCCGTTGAAGTTAAAGGTCATGCGCCGCACTCCGGCAAAGACCATCATTCTGGACGCAGACGAGACCACGGACCTGCGTCCGGGCGATGTGGTGAAAGTGGGGGCTGGACCGGAACCCGAAGACAGCTCAGCCGCCACCGCCAGCAGCCTTTGAACAGGCAGGAGGCTGGCAGCCAATGGCACAGCTTCTCATCGCGGTGAACCTCACCCGGCGCTTTGTGTTGGCCGCGCTGTTCTTTGTCTCAAGGACGCCGTTCGCTCGGGCGTCGCGGGGACGGCAAATGAGTGCCGCGCGGCAGCGTTCCGCGGAGATGCTCAAGAGTGTGATCCACTGGGGGTGCCAGTACCAGAACGTGGACCTTGGAGCAATCTCGCGCTCTGATCTGGATCTGGTTGTCATTGATCCAAGTTTGGATGACCGCGCCCGGCGCCTTGTCACCAAGGCGGAGTGCGAGGCACTCAAGACAAAACCTGATGGCGCGCGGCGGCTCGTGCTTGCTTATCTCAGCGTCGGCGAGGCCGATACAAAAAGATGGAACTGGCCCGTGGCTTGGCTGCGCAGTGAACCTGATTGGCTGGGTCCGGAAAACCAGAATTGGCCGGGGTCGCGCAGCGTGCAATATTGGAATTCCGAGTGGCGCGACCTAATTTACAATGCAAACAGTTCCATTCTCGGCACCATTCTCGACGCTGGGTTCGATGGCGTTTTCCTCGACAGGGCGGACGCATACGGAGACTGGGGCGGCGGGCCGGGCGCACTGGACTCAATGGCGGAGCTGGTGATCGGTCTCGGGGCCAAAGCGCGCGCCAGGGATCCAGGCTTCATCCTGATGCTGCAGAACGCGGAGGCGCTTTTGCGCCATGTGGATCTTGCGGCCGCGATTGACGCCCACAGCAAGGAAAGTCTGCTCACCGGCCTGCACGGATTCGAGACCCCCAATACGCCTGAAGATATCGACTGGAGCCTTGGCTATCTGCGAGAAATTCAGGAGATGGGCGTGCCGACGTTTGCTGCCGAGTACATCTCCGATCAGGCCCTATGCCGTGAAGTGAAACCGCGTTTGACCAAACTCGGGTTTGTGCCGTTTTTTGCGACGAAGAACTTGGACCAGCTTCCAGGCGCGGAATGTGCGGCGGAGAATTAACAAATGCGAATAAGAAATCTCCCCGAGGCTGCAGCACTGAGGACTTTCTATTTCTTGAGCGTGTTGCTCTTGTCACTTTTACCGACAGGCAATGCGCACGCTGATGAAGTGAAACGGCGAATCCTTGCGGTCTATGACAGCGCTTTCGAAACAGCGCCCGACCAGACGCTTGTCCATGCTTGGGCGGAGATGCCGCTGAACCATATGGGCTATATCATTGACTATCATGACGCGGCAAAGTCACTTCCTGATCCACAATCGGTGACACAGTATGCGGCTGTCATCACGTGGTTCACTTACGACTTGACGCGAACTGCCGATTATCTGATCTGGGCAAGGCGCGTTGCTGACCGAAATGTCCCTTTCATTGTTTTTGGTCAGATCGGAGCGCCCGCCACGCCGCAGAACCTCGCATCTGTTAATCGGATTCTGCGGCCGATGGGCATCGCATACACAAGCAATTTTGTTGAAGCGACCAGCGGCACCCGGATCCTTACAAACGATGTTTCGGTCATGGGGTTCGAGCGAAAACTGGAAAGAATCCTGCCAAGTTATCCGGTCATAAAGCGGCTGTCGGCGGACGCTGGCGTTGCGCTCGAGGTGCAAGCGCCGGCACGCGAGCGTTCAATGAACAGCGCACTGGTCACTGCGGGCCCCGGCGGGGCATTTGTTCCTGGCGCTTTTGCGATCACTGTGGACCCCACGCTTGCTCGCTCGCAATGGATAGTCAATCCGTTTTCAGTGTTTGAACGGGTGTTGGGTTCTGCGCCTTTTCCTATTCCTGACACCACCACTGTGTCCGGGCGGCGCCTCTATTTCAGTAATGTCGACGGCGACGGTTGGAACGACAGCGTTGAAATGGAGCGGTACAACGCGCACGGCATGCTTGCAGTGGAAGTTGCGGAACGGGAGGTCATCGTACCCTATCCAGATCTACCGGTGACGGTCGGGCTCATCACAGCTGACCTCGATGCGTCGTATGGATACGGCGCGAAGGCTTCCGAAGCGGCGCGCCGCCTTTTCGCATTGCCGCAGGTGGAGGTCGCCAGTCATTCGGCAACAGTTCCATTGGTCTGGGCTGATTATGAGTTCAAGAGCCGCACCAACAGCGAACTTCCTTCCATCGCCCCAAGCCCGGTTGGCGCAGACTCGTGGCTGATTTCGGTAAAGGAAGCACTGGGCATAAAGACGGCCGTTGTTGATTCCAAATTGGAGGGCGAGGCGCTTCAGTCTGCTTCGCCCAGTCAGTCCCGCGTATACCTTCGTGATCCTTTTTCGCTCGATGAGGAGATTATCTCCGCCGCAAAACAGACCTCTGAAGTTGCACCTGCCGGCAAGCGCGCCAGACTGTACACTTGGACTGGCGATGCAAAGCCGTTCGCGAAAGCTGTGCAGGCAACACGAGTTGCGGGGTTGCGGAACATCAACGGCGGCGGAGCTCGCTTTGACAGCAATTTTCCCTCTATCAGTTACGTTACGCCAATTGCCCGACAGGTCGGCACCGAGCGTCAGATATATTCGGTGAACGCCGGCGACAGCAGCTTCGCCGACACCGGCAGTGGAAGTCTGGGGGGCTTCGCCAAGCTTTTCGATACTTTCAACGCTACAGAGATACCCCGCAGGCTAAAGGGCGCTCATGTTCACTACCATATTTATTCTGCCAAGAAGCAGGGCTCTCTGAGCGCGGTAAGGCGGCTTTTGGACTGGGCGCGATCTGCTCGTCTCGCCCCTGTCACTGCTTCAGAATACGCCTCGATCGCCGACGGATTTTTTACGACGCGAATCGACAAGACTGGTCCCATGCAGTGGCTGGTCACCGCCCGTGACGGGCTGCAGACCGTGCGCTTTGAGCATGCGGAGGCCCTGTCTGTGAATGTCGCCAAAAGCCAGGGCGTCGTCGGGAGCACCCGGTCTGAAGGGTCGCTCTATGTCGCTTTGGATGCGTCGGTCACAGACGCACTGATCGTGTTGCAGAGCGCCAAGCAAGAAAATACAGCATCCCACGTTGCGCCACCTGCCCAGCTGGAACAGGCTCGCTGGAAGATCCGTGACCTGCGGCGTTCTGAATGCGGGTTCAGTTTCACAGCGCAGGGGTTCGGCGCAGGGCAGTTTGAATGGAAGGATATGAAAGCGGCGGCATATCACGTCGCAGCCAGCTCAAAGGACGGCCCGGTTTGGGAAGTAACCACCGCCGTTGGTCGGGAGGGGCGGCTGCAGTTCGAAATTCCCGCTTATGGCATTGAGCCGCTAACGATAAAGGTGAGTTGCGCCACCGAAAACCAGGAGAAACGATCATGAAGCGTGGTCCGCTTGTTGCCGCTGCGGTATGCGCCACTGTCGGCGTTCTTGTCGGCTATATCATGATCCCCGGCCAAAGCGAGCAGCTCGCCATGCTGTCCCGTGACGAATTGCCTGACGCCGCGCTGGCAAAGGCCAACGCGCTCTTCGAGTCGGGAAACCGCGAGCCTGCAATCCTGCTGCAGACTTTCGCGCTCAATGAATACGCTGGAAAATACGACCGCGCGCTGGAGGCCTTCCGGACTTATTTCGAACTCCGCCCTGATGACGCCGCCGCGTGGGAGAAGGCGGCCTACCTGTTTGATAGCCAGGGCCAGACCGAGTTGTTGAAATCCGCGCTCGAAAATATTGTCAGGCTGACCCGCGATCCCCTTGCCTCAGGCCGGCTTGCCGCATTTTACCGCCTTGGAGGACAGCCTGACGATGAATACCGCGTGCTGCGTGCCGTCGAGCCGAAGGGTCTGCTGCCTGTGGATGCACTGAGGCTGGCCAGTCTCCATTTCGACCGCAATGAAGTCACCGAAGGGGCAGCAATTATTGAGCGGCTGGATGACGCCGACACCAATATCGATGACGCTGGACGGATTCAGCTGTTCGTTGCCCTGCTTGAGCTTGGAAAGTTCGAGGTGGCTGTCAACCGTGCCACCAAATGGACCAAAGCAAGCAAGGACACCGGGCTTCAGGACGTTCTGACGGGCTACCTGCTCAACGCTGGCGCGGACGAGGCTGCGCTCAGGCTCGCCAGCAACGCCCAGACATTTGCAGACGCGAAAGGGTTTGGACGGCTTGCCGGGCTGCTGGCTGATCAGGGACGGTTTGACCTGATAGAGCGGCTGATGGATGACTGGGTCGGCGCGGCAACGCAGCTGCCTCCCGATCAGCTTGACAGTTATTTCCAGGAGCTCGTCGCCAGCGCAAGCGGCAAAGGCTTGGGCACAAGGCTTTTCAACGAATTGTTCCGGGCACTTGGCAAGGGCGGCGACGCCAGAATAGAGGCGAGCTATGTTCAGGCGATGTATGGGCAGTTCGGTTATGGTGGCGTGGCGCCTTTTCGAAAAATGCTCCGCGCTGACGTGCTTCTTGCAAGGCCTGTGCTCGCATCCCGCCTGATGGCCGTAGAACAAAACAGCCTCGCAGCGCGTCGTTTTCTTTTTGTTGCCCGTCTGCCTGAGCTGTCGGCAAGCGCGCAGTTTGACTGGCTGGCCTTGGCGAAGGAGCTGCTCTCGCCGCAGGAACTGGTCAACGAGCTCGCGCGGCGGGCACGCTCAGGCGCAGTTCCGCCCGAAATCAGGAAGGCGGTGCTGGACGCAGTGATAAGCGTGGGGTCACAGCCGCAGACGATGGAAGTCTGGCGAGCATTTTTCAAAAGCAGTTAAGACCGACTTGGACAAGCTCAATTCAAGTGTGACGAGAGTTCGCCGCAGAGTTCAAACAACATCTGTCAGCGATATCACTGTAACTTTTGTTGAAGAGAGTGTTGCGTGGTGGCTGAGCATGAACCATCCCAAAAGCTACAAACGCCACCGCTTTGCGCCATAACTCATTGTTCATTCGGGGCTTCTTGAACATCCGTTGCTCAAAATGAGCGATGCGGATTTTCAAACCTTTGTATACAAAAGTAAAAAAGATTGTTGACGAAACGTAAATTTATGCATTCAATCCCAATGTCCGCACGCGCCTCCCAGCGCTGCCGCGTGTCGCTTCAGAGGGAAAACAAAAATGATCACACGTCGCGTTGCAATCAAATCCGCAGTGCTCGGCACTGTGTCTGCGCTCGCATTCGCCGCTGGCGGCACGCTGTCAGCATCCGCAGCCAATGATGTTCTGAAAATCGGTTTTGTCGGCGTCACGTCCGGCCCGGCTGCCGCTTGGGGCACATCCAACGTCCGTTCGATGCAGACGCTTGAAGCCATGTATAACGCGGCCGGTGGCGTAAAGATCGGCGACAAGACCTATGACATCAAGGTCGTCACCTTCGATGACCAGAAAGACCCCAAACGCGCCGTTGAAGGCATGGAAAAGATGGCGCAGGAAGGCATCCATTATGTTGTTGGCCCGAACGTCGATGACGGCGCTGCCGCTGTCCGTCCGGTCGCCGAGAAAAACAACATCATGTACTTCCCATACGCTTTCCCGAAGGAGCTCTATACAGCACCTGCGTCGAACGCCATTTTGGGCATGATAGCAAACTATCAGTCGGGTCCGGCGATCTACAAATATCTTATGGAAAACAAGGGCGTGAAGAAGGTCGCCTTCGTCGCCGCCAATGAGTCCGATCCGCTGTCACAGCGTGACGGCGGCGTTGCCGCCGCCAAGGCGCTAGGCCTTGAAGTAGTGGCCGACAAGGATACCTACCAGAACGACACCCGCGATTTCACGCCGGTTCTGACCCCGATTATCGCGCTGAAGCCTGACCTGCTGGTTCTTTCCGGCGTTGCCCCGGCCAATGCGCCTCTGCTCATCCGTTCGGCGCGCGAGCTTGGCTATGAAGGGCTGATCTCGACCGAAACCGCGCAGGACGCAAAGGTGCTGGAAGAAGGCGCGGGAGAACTTGCCAATGGGTTCATCTCGGTCGGCGGCGCGTCCACCCCGGAAATCGCCTCGGATCAAATGAAGGCATTCGTCGCGAAATACACTGAAATGTTCGGCGAATATAATGACGAGTCCAACACCAAGGTCTACGCGCTCGACTACATTCTTGAGACGATGAAAGCCAATCCGGCTGCAATCGACAATATTGATGAGTTCAAGAAGACCATGGACACATTCTCCGCGCCGAACCCCTACCTCAAGGGTGACGCCAAACTGTCGTATGTCGGCATGACTTCGTTCGGCCAAAAGCGGCAGGTTGCCGTACCGATGGTGGTCAATGAATACAAGGACGGCGCTTTCCAGACCCTGTTCGTCGGCAACGTCGACTAAAGACTTGTGATCGAAGCCACGAAGGGCCCGGCAGGTTGCCGGACCCTTCATTCGTGTCGTTGCGAACAAAGGTCGGCTGATGGAACAAGTTGTCGCCAATGGACTGTATCTGGGTGCCCAGTATGCGTTGATTGCGCTCGGGCTGACCCTGATTTTCGGTCTCATGAATGTGCTGAACTTCGCGCACGGCCAGATGTATGTGCTGGGCGGCTTTGTCAGCTATACCGTCTATGGCCAGCTCGGACTGCCCTTCCCGATTGCCGTCCTCGCATCTGGCGTGACGCTGGCGATCATCGGTGCGTTTATGGAGCGCTACCTGTTCCGCACGGTGATCCGGCGCAGTCACCGCGAGGAAAGCACAATGCTGCTCGCCGCCGCGACGGCCTTCTTTTTCGATGCTGTCATTCTGCTGATTTTCGGCGAAAAGCAGCGCGGCGTGCCCAAAATCGTCAAAGGCGTGTTCAATGATTTTGGCATCATCCTTCCTTATGACCGCATTCTCGTGGCCGTCATCGCAGCCTTCATGATCGCCGCCTTCATCCTGTTCATGAAACACACCAGAACCGGCCGTGCCATGCGCGCCTTGGCACAAGACCGCGTCGCCGCGCAGCTGATGGGAGTGCAGGTGGACCGCTACACAATGATCGGATTTGCCATGGGGGCGATGCTGGCGGGCGTGGTTGGCGGCCTTCTGGTATCAATCACCGGCGTCAACGCCGGCATAGGCGGGCCGATTTCAATCAAGGCCTTCATGATGATCATGATCGGCGGCGCGGGCGTGGTCGGCGGGGCGATTGCCGGCGGCTTCATCCTTGGCATGATGGAATCGGTCGGCCTGACGGTATTGCGCGAATTTGGCGATGTCACCTATCTGGTGATCTTCGCCGCGCTGATGGTGTTTCTGGCAATCAGGCCGAATGGCCTGATGGGCAAGCCGTGGGGTTGATCAGATGAGCGGACCCTCGAAAATCATCGGCGTAGCGGCATTTCTGCTGATCGTCTTCATCATCATCCCTGCACTGATCGGCATGACCGGCCGCAAGGATCTCTATTACACGCTGACTTCGGTGGCGCTGCTGTCGATAGCCAGCGCCGGCGTCTGGCTGACATTCTTCATTGGCCGCATCAACATAGGCCAGGGCGCATTTGCGCTGATAGGTGCCTATGTGTCGGCAGTGCTGACCATGACCTACGGCGTGTCTTTCTGGTGGACAATACCCGCCGCCGGCATCTTCGCGGCAATAGCCAGCCTGCTGATCGGCCTGCCTATCTTGCGCCTGCGTGGCGTTTATTTCGCCATGGTCAGCCTTGTCCTTACAGAAGTCGTCCGGCTTCTGGCACTGGCGCTGCCAGTCACGAGTGGCGCGAAAGGCATCACCAACATCCCTCTGCCCGGCGGCATTTCGATCTTTGGGCTGACCATCGTGCCGGACTTCAGCACGATGGAAAATCCGCGCATCGCCTTTTACTATCTGGCCGCCGTGCTGATGGTTCTGGCCTTCGCAGGCATGTATCGGCTCGTCCATTCGCGCATCGGCCACATCTGCATGTCGCTGCAGCAGAATGAGGAACTCGCTTCCTCCATCGGCGTCAACATCGCCAACCTGCGCCTCATCGCTTTTGCCGTCTCCTCGTTCCTGGGCGGCGTCAGCGGCGCGGTGTTCGCGGCAGTCACACAGTCAGTATACCCTTCCAGCTTCACCACGACGGACTCGGTCAACTTCATGCTCAACTGCTTCCTCGGCGGCCTCGGCTATGTGTTCGGGCCGATGCTCGGCACGCTGACGCTCTATTTCGGTTGGAACGTGTTGTTCGAGACCGGTCGCTTCCAGCTGCTGATCTACTCAAGTCTGATGATCATTCTGATGCTGGTGCTGCCCAACGGCATGCTCAGCCTCGGCGAAGGCCGCAGGAAGGGCTGACGATGGAATCCATTCTCGAAGTCAAAGGTCTCACCAAACGCTTCGGCGGGTTGACAGCTGTCAACAATGTTTCGTTTGGCGTGAAAGAAAAAGAAATCCTCTCCGTGATAGGGCCGAATGGCGCAGGCAAGTCGACCCTGTTCAAGCTGATCGCCTCATTCCTGAACCCGACCTCCGGCGAAGTTATCTACAAAGGCGGGCGCATCTCTGGCCTCGCCCCGCACATCGCCGCCCGCAAAGGCGTGGTGCGCACGTTTCAGGAAACCACCATTTTCAAGAACATGAGCGTGCGCGACAACGTCATCGTCGCTCATCACCTGCGCTCGAAGGCATCGCTCCTGGACTTCTTTCTCGGCACCAAAGCGGCGCGGCAGGACGAGGCTGCGTTCGGTCAGTCCGCCGATGAAATTCTGTCTTTCCTCAATCTTGCAGACATCAGCAGCGAGATTGCCAAGAACCTGCCGCATGGCCATCTGCGCGCACTCGGCATTGCAATAGGTCTTGCAACGAATCCTTCGGTTCTTTTGCTCGACGAGCCCTTTGCGGGAATGAACCATGATGAAACCAACAAGGCCGTCGCAATGGTGCGCCGCTTGCGTGACCGCGGGCTGACTGTTCTGCTTGTTGAACACGACATGCCAGCAGTAATGAAAATCTCCGACCGGATTGTCGTGATCAATTTTGGCGAGAAAATTGCCGAGGGCACACCGGCGGAAATCCAGGCCAATGACCGGGTTATTGAAGCCTATCTCGGCAGCGAAGACGAGGCGATTGGGCTATGAGCGCACAAGAGATCCTCAACTTCTCCAATGTCGAAATGTTCTACGACCACGTTTACGCGCTGAAAGGCGTGTCGCTGACCGTCAATGAAGGCGAGACGGTCGCGTTGATCGGTGCCAATGGCGCAGGAAAATCCTCGATCCTGCGCGCCATCACCGGCTTGCGCAAAATCAGGACGGGAGAAATCCACTATCTAGGCAAGCGCCTTGATGGCACACCGCCCGACGAAATCGTCAGAATGGGCATCGCCATGGTGCCGGAAGGCCGCAGGGTCTTTCCGTACATGACCGTTGCCGACAATCTGGCGATGGGCGCTTTCACCCGCACCGACAAGGCCGAAATTGCCGCCACGCTGGAGATGGTGCTGACCCGCTTCCCGCGCCTGAAAGAGCGCTTCAACCAGCAGGCAGGCACCATGTCTGGTGGCGAACAGCAGATGCTGGTCATTGGCCGCGCGCTGATGTCCAAGCCGAAACTGCTGCTTCTCGACGAGCCCTCGCTTGGCGTTGCGCCAAAGCTGGTGCAGGACATTGCCCGTTCCATCGTCGCCATCAACCGCGATGAAAAGGTCTCGGTGCTCTTGGTCGAACAAAACTCGCGCATGGCTTTGCGCATTTCCCAGCGTGCCTACGCGCTCTCGACCGGCGCGGTTGCGCTCAGCGGCAATTCCGCCGAGCTTTTGAATGATGACCGGATCAAGGCGCTCTATCTCGGCGGGGAAATGTAGGCGTTAGTATGAAAATTCTTGTCATCAATCCGAACACGACGGCCTCCATGACCGTGAAGATCGGCGAGGCCGCGGCCAAGGCGGCGTTACCGGGCACTGAAATCGTGGCAGTCAACCCGACCTATGGCCCAGCCAGTATTGAGGGCTACTATGACGAGGTCTTTGCAATCCCCGGCATGATCGAGGAAATCCGCAAGCATCGGGACGCAGATGCGTTCATTATCGCCTGCTTTGACGATACTGGTCTGGATGCGGCGCGCTGCGCAACCAGTTCACCCGTCATCGGTATCGGTGAAGCCGGATTTCATTTGGCATCATTTGTTGCTGGCAAGTTTGGCGTCGTCACAACCCTTGCACGATCCGTCCCTGCCATTGAACATAACCTTGTGAAATATGGGCTCAATACAAGGTGTGCCGGTGTGCGCGCCTCGGAAGTTGCGGTGCTTGATCTCGAAAGGCCCGGTTCTGATTCTGACGCCCGCCGGAAAATCTCCACGGAAATTGCCAAGTCGATTGCTGAAGACAGGGCCGAAGCCATCGTGCTCGGCTGCGCGGGAATGGCTGACCTTGCGCATCAGCTCGAGGAAGAGCACGGGTTGCCAGTGCTGGATGGCGTAAGCTGCGCGGTCAAGATTGCCGAGTCACTTGTTGGCCTTGGCGTGAAGACCAGTCGCACCGGCGGATACGCCACGCCGCGACCCAAATCGTATGACGGGGAATTCGCCAAGTTTTCACCGTAAATCAAGAGGTAGACCTGCATTTCCATGGCAAGCACCGCCCTGCCATTGACGGAATCAAGCGGACCGACCTATTTCTGCAGCAGGGGGCACGCGAATCTGAATTGCGTGTTGGCAACAAAAAGCATCATGAACAATTTTCGCATCGCATCCGTAACAGAAGACCGACCGGCGACCGGCTGGACTCCTGTCTATATCGGCCTGAGAGATGCGATCGTCTCACACAGGATCGCGCCGGGCTCCAAGCTGCCGGAAGACGAAATAGCCTCAATCTATGGGGTCAGCCGCACCATTGTGCGCTCCGCTCTGCAGGCGCTTGGTCACGACAGGCTTGTCAATCTCGAACCCAATCGCGGCGCCTTCGTTGCGCAGCCGACCAAGCAGGAGGCGCGCGAAGTATTCGAAGCGCGCGCGCTGGTGGAGCCTCATGTTGCTTCCCTTGCCTGTCAGAATGTAACGCCAGAGAGGGTTGAACAGCTGCGTGAGCATTTGCAGCGCGAACATGAAGCCACAGAAGCCGGGCGCGACAGCGACGCAATCATGCTTTCGGCGCGCTTTCATGTGGATATTGCCGAGCTTGCCGATCATCAGATCCTGACTGAATTTGTCCGGGATCTGGTGCTGCGCTCCTCGCTCGTCATCTCACTCTATTGGCGCCGCCGTGACACCACTTGCGAAAGTCATGCCCACCACGCGTTGGTCGATGCCATCGCGGCGGGGAACAGCAAAGCGTCTTCGGACCTGATGCGAAGCCATCTCGTTGATCTCTTGTCCGGGCTGGACTTGTCCAATCGGGTCGATATGCCAAATCTGCCCTTGTCCAAAGTCTTGGGCGGATAGGCTGAGCAAGGGTTTTTCCTGTCCATCGTCAGGTCAATCATTCTACCGGTAAAAAAAGGGCGGCATCTTTAAATGCCGCCCGCAGTAACGACGCTCAATACGGTTCAGTTGGAGAGTTTGAACGTCCAGACGCTGCCGCCCTGGTTCAGGAACTTGACGCGCTCAGCGACATCTCCGCCCCACAACGGAACGGCACCGCCCCATCCGGCAACGATTGTTACATATTGCTCGCCGTCTATGTCATAGGTCACAGGCTGCCCGACGATGCCGGTGCCAGTCTGGAACTTCCAGACCACTTCTCCGGTCTCATCATTGATCGCCATGAACTCGCCTTCCGGATTGCCTGTGAAGACAAGCCCGCCAGCAGTTGCCATCGTGCCGCCCCAGACAGGAGCCGCATTCTTCAGCACCCATTTGATCGAGCCGTCCTTAGGATCAATCGCCTTGATGGCACCGATGTGGTCGTCAAAGATCGGCTTGATGGTGAAGCCGGCTCCAAGATAGGCCGCGCCCTTTTTGTAGGTGATCGGTTCATTCCAGATGTCCATGCCCCATTCATTCGACGGCACATAAAACAGTCCCGTGCGCTTGGAATAGGACATCGGCATCCAGTTCTTGCCGCCGAGGAAGGACGGCACGGCGAACACGGAAGTGCCCTTCTTGCCATCAGCCGACTTGGCAGGATCGCCCGCGCGCATGTCTTCATTGTAGACCGGCCTGCCGGTGGCGATGTCGATGCTTTTTGCCCAGGTGATCTTCTCGACAAACGGCGTTGCATTCTGCAACTTTCCGTTGGTTCTGTCGAGCACGTAGAAGAAGCCGTTGCGGTCGGCAGAAGCGGCGAGTTTTTTGCCGTCTTCGGTGTTGAATGAGACAAGTTCGTTCACGCCGTCATAGTCCCACCCTTCCCATGGCGTGGTCTGATAATGCCACTTGATTTCGCCAGTGTCCGGGTTTAGCGCGATGCGTGATGCGGCGTAGAGATTGTCGCCTTGGCGCAAGTGCGAGTTCCATGGAGCCGGGTTGCCGACACCGTAGAAAATCGAGTCTGTTTCGACGTCATACGTGCCGCCAAGCCATGTTGCGCCGCCACCAGACTTCCACATGTCGCCGGGCCAGCTGGCATTCAGCGTGCCGGTCATCGTGGAATCTTTGCCATTGAGCATACCCATATGGCCTTCAATGGTCGGGCGTGACCAGACGTGATCGCCGGTCGCTGCGTCCCATGCGTCAACACGGCCGACGATGCCGAACTCACCACCGGAAACGCCGGTGATGACCTTGCCTTTGACGATCATCGGAGCGGCAGTAAACGAGTAGCCTGCCGTGTGGTCGCCGAGGTCGGCTTTCCAGACAACTTTGCCGGTTTTACGGTCCAAAGCGACAAGTTTTGCGTCCAAAGTACCGAAATAAACGAGATCGCCGTAGATTGCTGCGCCGCGGTTGACGACGTCGCAGCATGGCAGAATGCCTTCCGGCAGACGCGCGTCATACTGCCAGAGCTCCGAGCCGGTCTTCAGATCAATGGCGAACAGGCGGGAGTAGGAACCGGTGACATACATGACGCCGTCGTAGATGATCGGCTGGCTTTCCTGGCCGCGCTGCTTTTCACCGCCGAACGAAAACGACCAGGCCGGCACCAGTTTCTTGACTGTATCGAGGTTGATCTTGTCGAGCGGCGAATAACGCTGGCCATCGCGGCCCATGCCATTGGTCAAAATGTCGCTCGTCGTGGCGGCATCGTTCAAGATATCTTCTTCCGTAACACCGGCGTAAGATACAGCCGGGAAACTGGCCGACGCCAAAAGCAGCGTCGCCAACATGAGTTTCTTCATCATCAGAGTCCTCTCCCTCTCGTGATTGGAATGCACGGCGGCAGGTGATCTCCTCGTAGTCTACCGCTTGACGGGACACTAGGCGCGGGTCTGAAAAGGCACAATATGGACCTTAGTGCTTACAACCAAAAGGTGTTTTGCTGCTCCGCAAGCACAGAGAAAGGAGCGCTCGAAAAGCGCTCTGGTGCCGTACGAAATGTGCTCGGAAATTCAGAAACTACCAGACGCGGCGCTCATCCGCATCGGGGATGGCAACGTCTGTGTCATAGTCAGCGTCGATCAATTTTTGCGCGTCAAGGAAGCCTTTGGCAGCGGACTTGTTGATCCATTCCTTGCCAGCCTCAATGTCCTTGGGGGTGCCCAGCCCGCGAAGCAGCGACAGGCCGTAATTGTATTCGCCAACCTTGTAGCCGCGGTCGGCGGAGCGCTTTGACCAGTCGGTGGCCGTCTCGAAATTCTGCTCCACGCCGTAGCCGTTTTCATACATGTAGGATTTCCAGGCATAGGCGGCATCAACGCCTGACTGGACGCATTTGTCGAAAATCTTGTTGCCATTGACATGGTCGCCGGACTTGGTCGCGGCATAGCCATACATGCAGGCGGTGGATTTGCCGTTTTTGAAATCATAGTGATTGGCAAAATAATTCAGCGTCATCTCTTCAGGATTGAGAATGCCATCCGCAGTCTCGACCTCGTCCATGGCGGCAAAAGCCGGGCCGGACAGGGACATTGCAACAATGGCTGCTGCACAGAAAATATTCATGCGACTTGTCTCCTCACCAGCCCGTATTTCGGATTGTATCCGACAACGGCCAGAGCGCCAAAGAGTGCGATTGTAACAAGTGTCACTGCACACGCAATGGGCTCGGCCTTGGCATATAGTGCATAGCGGATCAGCTCGACATAATGGGTGAACGGATTGGCGGCACACAGATAGTAGAGGCCGACGCTGCTCTCGCGCATCTTCCACAGGGGATAAAGCGCCGACGAGAGAAAGAAGGCCGGGAAAATGACGAAGTTCATGACACCGGCGAAATTCTCCAATTGGCGGATGAAAGACGACAGGAAAAGCCCGATGGCGCCAAGGGCCATACCGGTCAGGATCAGCGCAGGCAATACTGTCAGATAGCCGATTATCGGCATTTTGATGCCGTATAAGCGCGCGATCAGAAGGAAGACATAAACCTGCAGTATCGAAACGAAAGTTCCGGCGAGCAGCTTGGAAAACAAAATGAACCAGCGCGGCAGCGGGCTGGTGAGCAGCACCCGCATTGAGCCCATCTCGCGGTCATGGACCATCGCCAGCGAGGTCTGCATGCCGTTGAACAGCTGGATCATCGCGACAAGACCGGGGAGGATGTAGGTCTCGTATGGCACATAGGTCTGATAGGGCGGGATGATGGACACGCCAAGCGCGGCGCGGAAGCCGGCGGCAAACACGAACAGCCAGATCAGCGGCCGCACCAGCGCTGAAAGGAACCGCTCGCGCTGATGGACAAAGCGCAGCAGCTCGCGCTTGACAATGCCGGTAAGCGCGATGGCTGCGTGCCCAGGCGTCATGCCGCGGCCCCTTCCTTGTTGAAACTGTCGAGCACATCCTCGAGGCTGGCCTTGCCCAAATCCGCCAACACGTCCTGCAAGGCACCATCGGCAACAATCGCGCCGCCGGATAGCAAAATCACCTGATCGCCGTCCATCACCTCGTCCGCCAGATGGGTTGCCCACAGGACCGCGATGTTCTTTTCAGCCGCCAGCCTGTGAATGAACTCCACAAGATCGCGGCGCGTCGGCATGTCGAGGCCGACTGTCGGCTCATCAAGCAGAAGCAAATCCGGACTTGCAAGCAGCGCGCGGACGATCTCCACCCGCCGCCGGTGGCCGCCATTAAGGGTCCGCGCCTTGTCATTTAGCCGGCTCTGAATTTGCATGGTGTTCAGTAGCGGCAGCGCGCGGTCCAGCGTCTGGTGTTTCGTCAATCCCTGCAACGCGCCGAAATAAGAGAGGTTCTGGCCGACCGTGAGATCAAGATCAAGCGTCGGTGACTGGAAGACAATGCCGATGCGGCGCATGATTTCGGCTGTCTCGGCCAAGGCGTTCAAACCGGCGAATGTGATGGCCCCGGTTTGCGCGGGCAGCAATCTGGTCAACAGCGAAAACAATGTCGTCTTGCCAGCGCCATTCGCGCCGATCAGCATGGTCACGCGACCGCGCGCCACGTCAAAGCTGAGCTTGTTGAGCACCGGCTTTTGGCCGTAGGCAAAGCTCAGGTTTTGGATGCGGACGACGGGGTCCTGGGTGTGTTGGTGTTTGATGCTGCGCTCCTGTTTCGGCTGGTTTAAGAGGCAAGTCCCCCTCCCTCTTGTGGGGAGGGGTTAGGGGTGGGGGTCGCGAGCGACGCGAGCAACTAAGAACTCTTCGCCATAGCGGCGCTCGTCAGTCATTTGCGTGGCTCGCTTTGCTGGCGACCCCCACCCCAACCCACCCCACAAGGGGCAGGAAGTCTCTTCTTGATTTGCTCCAGGGCCACCCACAAGGCAGCACC